>JBFLGD010000010.1:0-72943 GCA_041859965.1 Bulleidia sp.
AATAGAATGGTTCTGTAAACATGAATTGGACATACGTTTACACTTTGGCATTTCGACGGTCAGGTCGGGATGCCTTTATTTCTTTCCTTTCTTTGACATCTGAATGTCTCTTCGAATCAGTTCCTTGATAGCTCCCTGTTTGGAGTCCTGCGCATCAAGCCATGTGAGAATATCGGCATCGTTTTCGATGTGCAGTTTCATCTGAAACTGTTTCGTGTGTGCAGCGTCATATTTCTTCTGAGCGCGGTACTGAGCCTTAGTAATTGCCATAACCCCTCCATATATGTACACACATATATTACACCTTTATCGTTCCTTTGTACAGCCCTAAATAAAAGAATCTCCACATTTAACTGTGAAGATTCTCTTACTTTTCTTGAGGCTTACTCGTTACAGCCCCCTCATTTTGATACAGACCCCCAAAGTCGACCACCGAGGTTATGGCTAAACCCCCAAACTATTTGGAGACCCGCTTTATTACCCTTTGATCAATTTTGCAAGTTCTCTGACTCTTTCTCCGCTGACACACTCATACTCATCATCATGATATGCATAGGATACTTCCCTGCCGGTCGTTGTAGGATCCTTTACCCACATCTTCGCACTGGAATGGCATTGGCATACACCGGTTTCTTTAATCAGCTGCTGTACATTCTCTTCATTCACGCCGCATCCTGCCAGAATCTGTATTCTGTTTCCATAAGTATTCTGCAGATGGCGGATCATTTCCCTGCCTACCATTGCCGTAGAACAAAGCCCGCTTGTCAGTACACGGTCAATATCGCATCTTAATAAAGTTTCCATTGCTTTATCTGCATCACTGACGCAGTCAAAGGCACGGTGGAACACGGCTTCCTTTCCAAAGGAATGAATCAGTTCACTCATCTCTTCAGTCTTCTTTTCATCGACTGTATGATCTTCCTTAGCAAACCCGAATGCAAGTCCATCCGCACCGTGTTCCAGCAGAATTCTCGCATCCTGCATCATGATTTCTGTCTCTTCATCGGTATAGCAGAAGCCTGCACCTCTAGGTCTCACCATACACACGATTGGAAGAGATGTATCTCTCTTTGCAGTAATCAGACTGGCTAATGACGGTGTCAGTCCGCCAAGATACAGTGCGCTGTTCAATTCACATCTGTCAGCACCATTATTCTCTGCCGTAACACAGTCCTGTGCACTTCCCGCACAGATCTCCAATGTAATCTTCTCCATGTATTTATCCTCCATACAGCGATCTCTCCAGCTATCAGTGTAGTGCATTTTCTGTTTACAGCCTATCTTCTTTCAAAGAAAAAGATGACACTTTCGCATCACCTTGCCTTGATCAAGCTTCCTGCATCAATTTGCGGCACTGCTCAACAACCGCCTTGCCATCCATCATTCCATAAGAATGCATGTCAATGGATTCAACAGTCTTATCTGGGAACATAGCCTTGATCTTCTTCAGGTCAAAGCGGACCTGAGGTCCCAGCAGGATCACATCTGCATCAGTACCTTTCTGCTGTGCATCTGCTATCGCAAATGCAGCAATATCATAGTCATATCCTTTCAGTGCATCATACTCCTGCATTCTCTTTACAAGCAGGCTTGTGCTCATCCCTGCAGCACAGAACAGTCTAATTTTCTTCATCCTATCTCCTTCTCATAAATCTTATTCATTGCATATACAATATTTCCTGATTTTCCATCTGTTCTCATGCCAGTATCAGGATTTATCTTTTTTGCCATCCATACATGATCTCCCATATATTCAAATGGGACATGATCATCCTTTCCCGCCAGTATCAGTTCAGCACATTCAATATTCTCATCCACAAGGCTCTTCGGCGACTCACATGTTCCATGCTGGCGAAGTATACGGTCATATCTGTCACCCATCGCTTTCAGTTTATTCAGTGTGTTCAGATACTTTTCTACAGTTGATGATTCCGGTTTAAACAGGAACGTGCATACACCGCAGGCATCTCCAAACAGCATCGTTCTGTCTTCCGGGACAAGGATCACCATCATTCCTTCGGTATGCCCCGGAGCTGAATAGACTTCTGCCTCAGCATTGCCAAGCGGGAACCTCATTCCATCTCTTAGTTCTCTGAACACTCCATAGAAAGGCGGAATAAATGCATCATCCGGCACAGCATCAATATCCTTAACAGTTCTCTTCAGCATCTTTCTGCGCAGTGCAATATCCGTCCTTGTACGATACAGTTCAATATCCCTGCTGTTCATGTATACAGTAAAGAACTGTCCTATACCGTTGGCATGATCTGCATGCCCATGTGTAATGACAACATCATACGGAAGTCTCCATGTATTCTCCACATATCCCTTCAGATCACCGACACCATACGCAGTATCTACCAGAATTCCTCTTTCGCTTCCTTCTATGAAGTACATACAGGCATCGCCAGTGCCGCGTATCCTCCATATATGCTCTGTTATTTTTTCTCTTTCGAATTTCATATATATTCTCAATAATGAACCAGTTCCACTCCATTTTTCTTAACATATTCCTTTACTTCATCACTGCACAGAACATCCAGTTCCTTTACTCTGCCAAGCGCATAGCTGGAAGCACGGTACAGTTCCAAATCACAGTATCCGGGATGTGTCATGATTTCTATATTCTCATCCTTATGCTTTTCCAGTATTGAAAGCATTGTTTCTCTATTCGCAGTATCTCCATAGAAATCATGCACGAATGTATAGTCACTGTATCTTCTTAGAGGAAGATGATATTCCAAGGCAAGTCTCTGTGCCGTCTCAAGAGCTTCAGGAGTTGCATCATGAACATGGTGATGAGAATCCAAATGTGTGGGCATTCTTTCAAACACCTGAATAAATCTCTCTATCTGTGCTTTCCACTCTGCATAGATCTCATCGTAATCCGGATTCTTTGTCCATATCATCTTAGGGCCATGATAAAAATTCCCGTTTTCATCATGCAGTGTCTTATTCTCAGTCAGAGGCTTTCCAAGTGTAAGCGTCAGATGCACGCCAACACCAAGACCGGGATTGGCCCTGCTCAGTTTCACTGCTTCCTTCAGATATTTGGAATTAGATAAGGCTGTGGTAGATCTCAGGATACCATTCTGATACGCCTCAATAATTCCCAGTGTATTCGACATTGTGTATCCAAAATCATCTCCGTTTATGATCAGTTTCATAACGTCTCCCTTCACGAGGCAAGAGGCACTCTTTCAAAAGTGCCTCACTGTATTATTCAGCTGCTGCTTCTGCAGATGCTTCTGCTTCATTCTCCTTTTCCTGCTTCACAAGCTGCTTGTCATATGTCTTCAGGAAAGGCAGAACAAGCGGAATGTCAACAAGGAACAGTACAAACCATAGAAGGATCGTCTTGACATCGCCTGTTGCAAGGAATGCCTGCAGAGGTCCAGGTACTGTAAACGGCAGAGTGATATAGAATCTTCCAATCAAATTGGCAGCTGCCAGCAGATAGTATGTTGTGCAGTTGACAATAGAGCACAGTACTAGAGGAATGTATGTATAAACATTCAGAACCGTCGGCAGTCCAAAGATCGTAGGTTCATTGATATTGAAAATAGATGGTACAAGTGCAACCTTAGCAACACTCTTTGCCTGTTTGCTCTTGCAGAAAACGATAATAACAAACAGGATAACGTTGTAAGTGATCCAGTTGCCGAATACCGAGTTCATAGCTCCTGCATAGATATAAGGCAGTGCCTTTCCTGCAACATATGCTTCAGCATTGGCAGCAATCGCTGCTGTTGTGATAGGTGTTGTTACTACCGACAGCATATTGGCACCATGAATACCGAAGAACCAGAATGTTGTCATCAGGAAGTTGATCAGCAGTACAGACGGCAGCGATCCTGTTGCGCTCATCATTGGCTGGAAGATCGTATAGACAAGGCTTGAAATTCCTGCACCCGTTAATGAAGTAACCAGAACATCCAGCAGCATAAATGCAATAACGTTGAATACCAGAGGAATCAGTACATTGAACGGTGCCGCCACATTCGGAGGTACGGATGCAGGCATCTTGATCGTAATGTTATGTTCAATGAAGAACCGGTTGATTTCAACAACAAGCAGACCAATGATCATTGCTGTAAACATGTAGGCAGCTCCGAGCTTGGCAATCGTGATGGTTCCGTTGGCAACATCTACCGCTCCGGACACACACAGATATACAAGCAGAGCACTGATCATGTTATTTATGCCATTCATCTTGTAATGCTTAGCAAGCTGATAGGATACACCGCATACGACATAGATCGATATGATGCCAATCGTCATATAGTAAGGAATCATCAGTGTTGTACTGTTAGCTGCTGCAAATGACTTCCATGCAAGCAGGAACGCATAGAAGAAGTTGCTTCCTTCTGTGATCGTTGATGGAATCGGCGGTACTGCGAGCAGGCAGGCAAAGCCCCCGATAATTGTGGCTGGTATCAGGATAGTCAATCCATCACGGATGGCTGCGAGATGACGCTGGTTAGCGATTTTCTGGCCGATCGGTACGATGTACTTTTCCATCGTATCCGACAGCTTGTCCATAAAACTCTTTTTAGGTGCTGCTTCTGACATTTTGGTCTCCCTTTCATTGACCGGATTGCGTCCGCAGCCTTCTCTGACCATCTGATTGATTGCATTGCCATTGATTGATGCAAAGTCATGAGGATCTATACTCATGACTTTGATATCTCCATACGGTTCTGTCATTCTGATGATTTCGCTGCGTTCGTAATTCAGCTGGGGTGCAATGAGAATCAGATCATATTTTCCGATTGACTGTTCGATGACACTGAAGCCTTTTGCTTCAATAGACCAGTCCTCATCACTATGAAGAGCTTTTCGCATACTGTTTGCAACCAGACCCGTTGAAGCTCCCTCTGCGCAGACAAGCAGAATACTCAATCTGTTTTTCATTCTTTCACCCTTGTTTCGCTTTCTTTATAGCATTCATCATCATTTTCCTTCTGCAGACATCTTCCGTTTTGAAAAGGAACTTCCTAAAGCATTATTTCTTCCCTTTCATAATATAATCAGTATGGCTGAATATGAAGGAAAGCAAACTGAAATTATTGGTCGATAAGCTCGCCCAGTCAAATGTGCCTATTTCCAGCAGTGATCTGGCTTTTACTCTCGGCATGTCCGAGAAAACAGTTTTAAAGTACCTGAATATACTTCGTGAAGAACTGGAATCCCATGGAGCAACGCTCAGAATCAAGCAGGGAGCCGGCACTTATCTCGTTATTACTGATTCTGTAAAGTTCAACGAGTACATGTCCAAACAGGATCAAAAAGATATTTTAGACAATCCGCAGTCGCGCAGAATCTATGTGCTGATGCGCCTGCTTTTAGCAGATGACTATCTGAATCTGTATGACTTTTCGGATGAGCTATATATATCGCCTTCTCTGCTTCGTTCCATTATCAAGAGCCTGCAGGACATCATTGATCAGTATCGTCTCACATTGAAGCATTCCCATAACCATGGATATATGATCACCGGAGACGAAAAAGATATCCGGCACTGTCTTACTGCTGAATGCCAGGCAGCTGTACGGTTTGGCGATGTACTGAACGAGACAGACCTGAAATCAGATGAAATGGCGCAGGTAAGCAGTATCATTGCCAAAGCACTGGAGCAGTTCAATATTTCCATTTCCAATCAGGGTATCAACTCACTTACACTTCATGTACTGATTGCTATCAACAGACTGGAAACACAGAATCCAATTCGTTTTGAAGATGGAGATATCCGTATCACAAAGCTCAGATCTTCACCTGAGTACTATGTAGCTTCCTATATCGGCAGAGAGATTTCAAAACAGCTTAACACCATTCTGCCGGAGAATGAGCTTCTCTACCTGACTATGCACATCAATGGAAAGCAGCGTATTTTCGGTCACGAAAGTCTGCAGGTGGAAGTGTCCGAAGAGAGCAATGTTTTCTATAATAAATTCCTGAGAAATATATACAAAATGGCTGGTGTTGATCTGTTTGATGATGAAGAGCTTCGTACCAGTCTTCTGAATCATATTGTTCCCTTTCTAAACAGAGTGCATAACAACATGCAGATTACAAAATCAGATCTGCTGAATGTTAAGAATGAATTTCCCTACGCATATGAACTTGCGCTGTATGGGCTGAAGGCCGTCACTGACAGCGGATATGGAATCACTTCCGCGGAGATCACTTACTTCGCACTGCATATTGCTCTTTCTCTTGAAAAGAATAAGGAATCACAGAGAAAGTACAATGCACTGATCATCTGTGATGAAGTAACGGGTCTTTTCCATATCATTTCCTTTAAGCTGGAGAAATATTTTCATGATGCAGTCAATACAGTGAAGTTCATTGATGTAAAGGATCTGAGAGGCTTTGACTTTGAGGACTATCCCATTGTACTGAACACAACACAGAAACAGATCTCATGTCCGGTACCTGTACTGAGCGTATCTACATTTATGAACGAAGATGATATTCATACCATACGTCAGGCAATTGAACACCTGGATTCCATGAAAGCACTGTTCCCTCTGCTTTCTCCGTCACTGTTCTTCCATATCCATGCAAAGGACAGAGATGATCTGCTGAAACAGCAGATCGCATTGATCCAGAAAGTTCTTCCTCTTCCTGCGAATTTCTATGACCAGGTTATTCTGCGCGAAAAAATGGGTTCTACAGAATATGACAACAGAATTGCCATGCCGCATCCTCTTTCCATACATGATGCGCCAGAGTTCATTTCTGCTGCTGTTCTTGATAAGCCAATCACATGGAATAGAAAGCCGGTGCAGATCGTATTTCTTCTCTGCGCACCCAGTTCTCCAAAAGCCGCTGCTTTCTTCTTTGAACGTATTGGCAAAATCATCTGCAGTGATGAAGCCGCACGTCAGCTCATCTCATGCACATCATTCGAAGAATTTATGCAGTGCATCAGTGCTGTGCATTGACTAAAGAATGAGCCCTGCAAGTGTGATCACAGCTGGCATTGTTACTAAACATAATATAGTGCTCATGCATACCTGTTCGACAGCCTCCGTGCTGTCTTTTCCATATACCTGTGCAAAGATTGCAGCATTGGAGCCGACAGGACAGGCTGCTGCGATCATAATCGCAAGCTTGATTTCCTGTGAACCGAAGGGAATCAGTTTGAATACAAGAATCGTTGTTAAAGGTATCAGGACCAGACGTATGAGTGAAACAATATATATCTGTTTTTTCTTCAGCATCTTCACAAGATCGGATTCTGCAAGATATACGCCAGACACAATCATTGCCAACGGTGTATTCAGACCGCTGATCAGTGAGAAAACATCGCTGATGAGATCAGGAAGCTGAAAGCCAGTGCAGTAAATGATGAGTCCTATCCCTACTGCAATCACAATCGGATTGTGTACTATCTTCTTAGGACTCATAACACTCCTGTCGCCCGTCATCGTGAAGACCCCAAATGTCCACTGCAATGCATTGATCAGTACGATCATAACGGATATAAAAAATACGGCATTGCTTCCCAGCACCGCCTGCACTAAAGGAATACCGATAAATCCAGCATTGGAGAAAGCAGAACTGAAACAGGATATACCATCCTTCCTGCCAAAAATCAGATAAGAAAGCAGAACAGCCGTAAACATCCCTATCCCTGCAATGACCGCAGAATGCAGAAGTGCAGCTGTATTCTCTGCTGTTCTCTCAATGCAGAAACTGTTAATGATAACTGCCGGCACTGCCACATACAGCAGTATCTTTCCTATATCCGCAGTCCCCTGCACTGTGATCATTTTCCTCCTGAACATGCAGAATCCAATTCCCATCAAGATAAACATAACAGCTATCTGCTGCAAAAGTATCATTCCCGTATTCATCGTATAGCTCCCCTTTATAGCGGGCGTATCATAGCAGACGCAGCCTTATTTCTTCTGCACACTTCTTCCTTTTCATTCCGGAATAAATATATAGGCAGAAAAAAAGCAGAGCTGCCTCTGCTTATTTATCTCAATCCAGATTCTCACCGTTGGAGTCAATGACTTTCTTATACCAGTAGAAGGAATCCTTGCGAATTCTCTTCATATCCTTCAGATCAAATTCATCTCTGTCAATATAGATGAATCCATATCTCTTTGTAATGCCCTGATGTGTGGAAATTAGATCGAATGCCGACCATGGTGAATATCCCATCAGATCCACACCGTCAGTAATTGCTTCCTGACATGCATGTATATGTCTTCTCAGATAGTCAATTCGGTAGTCATCATGCACTGTTCCATCATCTTCCAGCTTATCCGGAACACCGCATCCATTCTCTGTTATAAGCAGCGGGAGATGATATCTTTCCCACAGCTGTCTCAATGTACTTCTCAATCCTGTAGGATCAATGCCCATTCCATAGCTTGTGCTCTCCTGCAGAGGATTATTCACTGCCATCGAAATACCAGGGAATGTCATCAGTCCAGTCATGAAATCCTTTTTCTCGGAAGCTTCAGAAAGGACCTTCTTTCCTTCTTCAATACCGCAGTATTTGACTGTGCCTGCGCCATAGTAGTTGAATGCTATAAAGTCAGGATGTGCATCCATCAGATCCTTCCAGTCATCTTCAGTAACATCCGGTTCAACACCCTGATCACACCAGAAGTTCCAAAGTGCTTCAGGATACTTTCCGAATACCGCTGTATCCAGAAACAGTCTGTTTCTCAGCTGATCAAAATCCATCGCAGCCAGATAGTCTTCCGGAGAAGAAGAGGCAGGATAAATTGCTGTAATATTCGGTGCAGGTGCCACCATGGAATTCGGGCACATTTCATGGCACAGCTTCATCGCTCTAGCCTGTGCTACCAGCATGTGATGATTGGCCTGCCACTTGTTCTTTTCACTTCCATACTGCGATCCTTCAAACAGAGCCATCATATTCTGTTCATTGATCGTAAGGAAGTATTTCACTTTCGGTCCATATTCTTTGAAACATACTCTGCAGTATTCCGCAAAGTCGTCAATGCACTGTCTGTCAATCCATCCGCCGTACTTATCCTGCAGTATCTGTGGAAGATCAAAATGATACAGAGTAACGACCGGTTCAATACCATACTTATGGCATTCATCAATAACATCATGATAATGCTGTACAGCGACTGGATTGACCTCTCCTCTTCCCTGCGGAATAATACGAGGCCATGCAATTGAGAAGCGGAACTCCTTGAAGCCCATTTCAGCCATCAGGGAAATATCTTCCCTGTACCTGTGATAATGATCAATCGCAGTATGGAAATCCGTTGTTCCTGCAGGCACCTTCTTTGGATCATCCGATACACTAGGTGTTTTCCCATCTTCGTCCCATGCGCCTTCACACTGGTAGGCACTGGATGAAGCACCCCAGAGGAAGTTCTCGGGGAATGGTTTCAGTTCTTTATAGTCCATAATCAGTCTCCTTTGTATCGGATTATTATACATGAAAGCCCTTGCATGCAAAGGCCCTATTTCATGAATATTCCATCAAAAAAGGGAAGTCTAAGCTTTCCCTCTCATATCTTTCATTCCCAGCTGCTTAAATCAGGAAAATCAATCTTTGTACTGTTCCAGCTGGAATAGTCAGTCTTTACATCATATGTATATGTCACATCTGTGCTGGCAACTGTACCTGAAGCTGTCAGTGTAAAAGATGAAGATTTCAGGTTATTGCTGGAGTCCACAGTATACACCATATCCCCAATGGAAGCTGTCAATCCGCTAAGATCATAGCCTGTAGAATTTTCTGCAGACGAACTGATACTGCTGAACAGCTTATCGACACTGTCCTGCTTCATTTTGCATGTAATCTTATTATCAGAGCCATCCTTCTCCATTGTGCATGATTCAAAGCTGTCTATTGTAACAGGCATATAGTAGCTTTCCATCAGTTCGGAAGTATCAAGATCTGTTTCTGTATTGGATCCATTCGAACTGATATACATCTTCTTATCCTTGATCCACATTTCAGCTTCAGTGCTTGTTCCTAGCAATTCCATGCCAATATTGATATGTCCTTCCATCTTGTCATCATCATCTGGATTGACTAACTGTATGTCAACCGTCATAGGCATATCCATTGTGCTTCCGGAAGCTTCTATTGACATGTCCACACTGACAGAAGCTGTCATACTCTTGCTGCCCGTCGCATTCTCATATGCTGTCTTATATACACTTTCCACTGAAGGTGCACATCCGCCTAAAACAAGGCACATAGACACTGCTGATACTGCTGCGATAATCTTCTTCATTACTTACTACCCCCGCAACATACTACTCTGCTGTTTCCTGATATTGCAATCATTATTTTGTCGTTGAAATACTGATACACGGTATCTGCACTTAAGTGCTGTGAGCGCAAGGAAAAAGAGATGCAGACAGTCAGGCTGTACCGTCTTCATCTCTTCTTTTAATTTGAATGTTTTTGAAACAGAATGATCTCTACATAGCAGAATTCATATATGCATCGGTTATCTTTCCTGCTTCAGCTTCATACACATCATACAGTTTTCCCGCCCAGTCTTCGTATACTGCATAGTCTCCGCCAGCCGAGTAATATACTTCAGCCATCTTTTCTGTACCTTCGGCTTCAATCTCGGCAAGCTTTTGTATCTTAGCTGTACTGATCTCTGCAAGTCCTTCAATCCCATTGGCATTGGCTGCAGCTTCATTATTGTATTCTGCCACAAGCTGCGGTACTGCAGAAGATATCTTACCGCTGTATTCATCCAGCACTGCCTGATACTGTACATCTGCGGAAGAAGCTGCTGTCTCGGCGGCAGCTTCAGGAGTAGATACTGCTGTTGGTGCAGGTGTGACAGCTGCTGCGGATGTCTGTATTTCTGCCGAAGATGAATGTGCAAACTTACTGTCGCTTTCATAATGATCATTCACTGTGGAAGCAGTGCTGCAGCCTGCCAGCATCGCCGCCATGAATACTGCACACATATGCGTACGTTTCATCGTTATTTTCTCCTTTCCTGATGACTGTACAGATGCTGCGATATTCTATGATTCTTCTTTCTTTATTATACAGATGTTTTACAGACAATTATCTATTTCCACTGCCAATAAAAAAACGGCCTTTCAGCCGCACCCTATCTACTTTATAATTCCATATTTGCGCAGTCCCTTGACCACACCGTCATCCTGGATCGTATCTGTTACATCATCCGCAATATCCTTCAGTTCACGCGGACTGTTTCCCATGGCTATACCGATATGGCATTCTCTCAGCATTTCACCATCATTCATTGAATCTCCAAAAGCAATTGTATGTTCCATATCACCGCCGAACATCTGTACAATTTCTCTGCACGCAGCCGCTTTTGAAACACCCCTCATTGTGACTTCACCGCTAGCTTTCGCCTTCGTACCATAAGCAGAGTTCGTCAGTATGAACTTCAGTTCCGGGTCTTTATTCCGGCACCATTCATCCTTCAGTGCTGTATTCGGAAAATCTACATCAATCTCAAGAATATCCTCACCGGCATATTCTTCCAAAGGCTTGAGATTGAATTCCTTCAGTATATCCTCAAGCGGAATATTCTGTGCTTCTGCCAATCGCTTTGCACTCTTCATTGTATGGTTATAAGACTTCTCTGTTGCATAGGCACCATTCAAGGTTGCTAACAGCAGGCTGCCGCGATAGTCATGTGTTACCTGACGGATCAGTTTCGCTACCTTAACATCAGTAATTGGGTGAAACAGACTCTCTCTGTCCTTTGCAATCACAGCAGCTCCGTCAGACAGAATATAGCCGTCCATGCCTATGCTTTCAAGTGCGGATACTCCGATCAGATTTCTGCCAGTGGAAATCATACAGAGGTATCCATTCGACTGTGCTTCATGGATTGCATTCACGACAGATTCTGAAGGGTGGGACTGTCCGTGTTCGCTGTCTACTGTAGTACCGTCGACATCAAAAAAGATGATTCCTTTCATAATATTTCAATCCTCCGAGCGACATTATCATAACGCATTTTGTATCGGGAATGATTGTTTCTGAAGCAACTTCGTACCATAATAGTGACGTTATGAGTAAAAATGAAAATAAATATAAAGATTTATTCCTGATTTTTCTGAAAATAGGGGCTTTCACCTTCGGCGGAGGCTACGCAATGATTCCTCTGATACAGAAAGAGATCGTTGAGAAGAAGAAATGGATCAATAATGATGATATTCTAGATATCATTGCCATAGCCGAATCCACCCCGGGTCCTATTTCCATTAACAGTGCGACTTTTGTCGGCTATCACACTGCAGGTTTTCTCGGTGCTTTTCTAGCCACCTTCGGTGTAGTGCTTCCATCCTTTCTGATCATTCTAGCCATCAGCTTTATTCTTCCATGGTTTGAAACAAACAGGATTGTTGAGTATGCCTTCTTTGGAATCAGAGCAGGTGTGCTCGCACTGATACTGAATGCCTGTGTTTCCATGTATAAACAGTCACCGAAACACATTGTTTCTTATATCATCATGTCACTCGCCTTTATTACAGTAGCCATTCTTAACATCAATGCTATCTATGTCATTCTTGCCTGTGCCTGCATTGGTCTGATAAGTTCATTGGCTGCTTCAAAGAAGGTGAATGTATGATATATCTTGATCTGTTTCTGACTTTCTTTAAGATAGGTGCCTTCACATTCGGCGGTGGCTATGCAATGCTGCCGCTCATCCAGCAGGAAGTATCCGCACATGGCTGGATGACAATGCAGGAGCTTGTAAACTTTGTTGCCGTTTCAGAGAGTACACCCGGTCCGTTTGCTGTGAATATCTCTACATATGTAGGTTCTGTTACAGGTGGACCGTTTGGTTCCTTCTGTGCAACACTCGGTGTTATACTTCCAAGTTTCCTTATCATTCTTCTTGTTGCAAAATTCTATTCTGCTTTTAAAAAGAATAAATATGTTGCGGGTATTATGAGCGGATTGAAGCCTGCTGTTGTAGGAATGATCGCCGCATCCATTATTTCTATAGGAACAGAAGTATTCTTTCCGCAAAGTGTTACACTTTCTGTACTGTCATCAGCAGGTTTCTATGTATCTCTGGGAATCTTCGTACTGGCAGTTATTCTTTCATTTAAAGTCAAAGTGAATCCTATTCTGATCATCATCATCTCAGCATGCCTAGGTATTGTACTTGGATGCATGGGACTGATTGGATAGTTTCTAGAATATGGGGAAAAGATGATATTTGGTTTATCGTACTATGAAATCTGCAGTGACTTTCTGATCTATTCATTTTTAGGGTGGGTGCTTGAGGTTGTTTACAATGCTGTGAAATCCGGAAAGATCGTAAACAGAGGTTTCCTGAACGGGCCTCTCTGTCCAATATATGGTGTTGGGATGGTCTGCCTGATGATGTTCCTGAACAGTATTGATCCATCCACTGCTGCAGAAGATACAAATGTATTTGTACTCTTCGGTGCCGGATTCTTATTCGGCAGTGCAGTCGAACTGATTGGCGGGTGGATACTTGATAAGCTTTTCCACATGAGATGGTGGGATTACTCCAAACAGCCATTCAATATCAAGGGCTATGTATGTCTGGGCTTCAGTCTTCTATGGGGCATTGGCTGTATTGTGGTCGTCGGTATGATCTACCCTTTGATTGCAGAAGCATCAGGTGCAGTCATGGAATATCAGGCCGTCTGGATCATCATGCTGATACTGTACGCAGGCATCACTGCTGATCTGATCGTTACAATATGCACAATAGCTGGGCTGAATAAAAAGCTGAAGGAAATCGATACACTGAGCCGACAGATGCGTACAGTATCCGACGCTATGACAGAACATATCGGTTCCGCCGCATGCAAGACTGCTGATAAGATTGAAGAGAAGCAGGTTCAGGCAAGTCTTGCCAAAGATACAATCATGGATAAAGCTTCTGCCGCTAAAGATGAAGCAGCTGCACAGTATGAAAAGATGGGTAATCGCATGTTCAATGCCGCTGTATCTGTACAGATGCAGAAAACTGAATATCAGAATAAGTTGGCTTCACTGACGGATGATCTGATGAAACAGGCAGTCAGAAAATCATCAGGTCTGCACAGAATGCTGACAGCCTTCCCGAATATGCAGTCACATATATCCTTTGATACCATTAACAGTTTAAAAGAGAGCTTACTCCCAAAAAACAAAAAGAATGAAAATGAATCGGATAGCTAAGCAATCTCAGCATATCCGATTCTTTTTTATACAATGTGCTGCAGCATATTGGCATGTCAATAAAGATCATAATATGTTATCAGTTCAATGTGATTGTCCTCTATCCATTTTTTTAAACGATTGGACATATACATTTCTGCATCTTTACATCTTTCCAAGGAAAGTGTAGTCAAACTAAGCAGATCAGCATCCACATACCCAGGATGGCAGCACACCCATCCATATTTGCTGCTGAGATATGTCTTTTCGTATTTCATCAGCGAAGCAAACGGATCCTTATTCAGCTGTTCAGTTGCGTTGAATTCTTTCTTAGTTCCCATCTGACCAAGCATTGTTGCAGCATGAATCGTATTCATGAGATCTATTGAATAAGGTATGCCTGTTTCTTTAGACAATGTGCGCAGGGCTTCTACATAGTGCTCATGCGAAAGTGAATGTGCGTGAAGATAACCCGGCTTTCTTCCTGTTAATTTTATAAATTTATCATACTGAGCTTTCAGTTCCATAAAAACTTCCTCATAAGGGAACATTGCTCTTCTGCCCTGTTCAGTCTGAAACATAGGGTCACTTGTTCTGACTCCAGAGCGGATGAAATTTCCGCTTTCATCAACCAGATGCGGAATATCGCTTGGATTCGAAACAGATGGACCTGATACAATATTAAAATCCAGTCCAAAGCAGACATTCGGTCTGTCTTTCATAAAGGAGACAGCATATTCAGCGGACGGCATATTTGCAAACAGACCAGTATTCCTAAGAACCCCAAAATCTATACTATCAACAATTCCATCCGTTACACCTCTAGTAAAGCCAAAATCGTCACCTTCAACAAGCAATTTCATATTATTCACTTATCTTCCTTTCAATAAATTTGCGAAGTACTTGTTCACTTCTTTCAAGAAGTTCCATATCAACTGATGTATCGTTACGATGCTTCGCATTCTTTATTACAAAATCCGTATCGTCACGATCACCATAAAGAAGCATCAGTGATCGCGGATACTGTCCGACAAAGCATTGTTCCATCTGTGCAACAGATAATTTTTTATGATTCAAGTTCAATTCATTCGTAGGATCAAGTTCAATGCGGTCACTTTTTGGTCCCGACACTAGAAAATGCTCTTCACCGTCCGCAAGATTCCCAAGATATAGGATTGGGGTATTTGCTGCAACTTTTCCTTTTAAAATTTTTGAACCTTCCAATGAGGTTATACTCTGATCCATGAATACAAAGCACACATCTATACAATTTTTGAATTCTGATACTAGTCGCATTGTCACAGCAACAGCCGCACTGTTCATAGAAAAATTGATATGATTTGGTCTCCCTTTCAGGAATCTAAATCCTTCAATAACAAGCATTATTGATAGGATTGCAAAGATAATTCTGATGACAGCATTCATGTGCATCATATTCAAAAGCAAGGCAGCAGAAGCAAACCATAGAAGCAAGGCAATCATGGTATTGATTAGCAGACATATTTTATCCATTTTTATTTTTTTTGATTTGCTGAATGGATACCATTGATATTTACTGTAAAGAGTATTTTCTGGCGTATCATACGGCACTGCTATTATTACCTTTGCTTTTTCTGGGCAATGAACAATCAGATGTCTGACATCCATAATAGATGATTTCTTTTCATATACAGAATAGTCAATATTCTCATCAGCCAGTTTTTTCTCAGCTTCCTGAAGGAATGTGCTTTTTTCTTTATTGGTATATCTTTTCCCGAGAGTTACACCCCACATCATCATTTCATCTTTCATATATATGTCACCTCATGGAAGAAACAAGCAGCAGACAATCACGTCCGCTGCCTGCCATACATTCTCAGAAAACGCCGAAGAATGCTCCTACAAATGCAATTGCAAATATGAGCAGTATCAGTTGCGTTGGTCTCCATCCCTTTTTAATAAGTCTTACCATAACAAACAGAAGCACGATCCCAAGAAAACCTGGAAATATATCGTTCAGCACATCATTGACAACTACTGATGTATCTCCTGCATTGATTGTCCACGTCAGTGGAACACTCACCATGGTTGATGTCATAGCACCAACCATCATCAGTCCTAGAACCGAAGCACTCTTTGTAAGTACCGACATTAGTCCCGACGAGAATATCGAATCAATAAAACTCGTTCCAAAAGTATATCCCGCATTCAGCAGATAATACTTGGCAACTGACTGCGTAACCCCATACATAAGTATGAAGATCACGACACCGAATGCATTTCCCTGTGAGCAAAGACCGATTGCAATTCCTGCAGCAATAATCCTTAAACAGTTAAAGAACAAACTATCAAACATTCCAGCAGTAGGACCCATTAATGCCGCTTTGATGTTTTCAATCGTTGCGCCATCAACATTTCCTTCTTTATGCTGTTTTTCCATTGCATATGACAGGCCTGCTATAAAAGAAAATGCCACTGCATGTGTATTGAAGAACTGCTGATGACGCTCAATTGCTTCCTTCTTGCCCTCTTCATCATCTTTGTAGATAGATTCAATTGCAGGTTCCATTGTGAGTGTAAAACCATTGGCTTCCATCTTCACCATGTTAAATGTCACAAATACTAGATGAGAAAGCCAGAACATCTTTCTCAGTACTTTTTTATCTTCTGCATTAACTGTATTCTTTTTCATCAGAAGAAATCCTCCTCATCCTTTTTCTGATTTGGAGCTGCATTAATCTGCAAATCCTTCTTTGTGTTTATTATGTTTTTATTTATAAAGAATAATGTAACTGCAATAGCTGCTCCTAAGATTGCAATTGGTACAGTTCCTAAACTTGCATATGCAGCAAGTGCATATCCAACAAAGAAGAAGATACCAACTTCTCCATCCCATATCATGGATGTCAGGATTGCAAATCCTACACCAACCATCATCGAACTGGCAGCAGTCAATCCATTCATCACCCATGAAGGCAGCATATTCAATGCAGAGTTCAATCCTTCAACTCCAAATGCAATGGCAAGGAACAGAATTACTGTTGGAATGAGATTGGATATGCACATCCATGCGATTGTCTGAAACTTAAACTTTTTCATGTCCTTAACTGCAAGTTTCTCCCAATATGCCGCAAGAGGAGAATTGATCAGTGAGGTAACAATTGAGTTGAAACTAGCCATAACAGTTCCGATAGGCAATGCAATAGCAAGCCCCTCCTCAGCAGTTGCTCCCGTCAATATAGTGTAGGCCACCGCAATAACAGAAGCTGAACAGGCATCGGCTGGCACTGCACCGCCAATAGCGGAAATGCCCATGAAGATGGATTCCAGAGACGCGCCCATTATGATCCCTGTCTTAACATCTCCAAGAACGAGTCCAATAATCGGTGCCACAACAATCGGTCTATTCAGACATTGCCATGACAGCAGATTTAAATCGAGTATAGTAATAATGAAATACGCTATTGCAACAATTGAAGCTGCTTGAATCATCATTATTTAACACTTCCTTCCCTTTAATATGATTCTGCTTTTCAGCTCAGCATTTTTGCTAACGATTCAGCTGCATCTTCTGGAGTAGTCTGATATATAACGTCATATCCAAGATCAACAACCTGCTTCAGAACATCTGACTCTTCCGGATACAAATAGAGATTCGCTCCATATGTTTTTCTTGAGCTTCCGTCTTTATTCTTAGAGGCAATTCTTCCATAATTGCCAACTTGAACCGTTTCTGGTTTCTCTGCAATCCCTTTGACCAATTTCAGCAGATCGTCCGGAGTCTGACAGATCATTAAGATTTTATGATCTGCCGCTTTTGGATTCTTCATCATTTCAATTACATCATCTACAGAGCGGATTGCTGTCTTGCATGTCGAAGGAGCGGCCATCATCAGCGATTCCTTAATTGTCGGATTTGAGGCTGCCGCATCATTGGCAACAATAATTCTGTCGACACCCGTATGACGCGACCATTTAATTGCAATCTGTCCATGAATCAGTCTTTCGTCAAGTCTTAATAATTTGATCATTATTTTTTTACCCTCTTCAGAAAAAATCTTCTTTCTCTTCTTTACTGCTTACCTCCGGTTTTACAATTCGAAGCATTTCCCTGCTCTGCTCCACAAGTTTTTCAAGATCATCCGCAGTGATTGAATCTCTGATAGACAATTCCAATACCAGTGCAAGATTCACACCTGCAATCAGTGTGGTATTAGGACGATCTAAATAGAGATACATCTGCTGATTCACACTCCCTCCATACAAGTCCGACATCAGGACCACCTGATCGTCCGATGCAACATCTTTATAGAATTCTTCAAGATGCTCCTGCACATTTTCCTGATTCACATATGCATCAAAGACTGTGAGTCGTGTATTTATCCCAGCTAGAATCTCTATAGATGATTTCATCCCACTGGCAAGATGACCATGGCTCGAAAGAAATAACTTTAGCACTGTCTGTCTCCCTTCTAGACACAAAAATAGCATTCACAGCGATCACTGTGAATGCACGTTTTAATACCGTATTAAGTGCAGGATACATGCTTGCACTCTTGATAGTGCAGATTAGTGCAGCTACTTTATAAAGTTTTCTTCCATTTCTTCGCAGAACATTTTATCTATGACTGTATTTTTATCTTTATATAGCTGACCGACTATAAATCTGTCCCTAACAAGTATCTGAAGCATGCGATCCGTCAGTTTCAAGTCCTGTGTAGGAAGGGCAGGATTAAGCGATACTGTCACTACATAATTAATTTCCATAAAATGATTCCAATACAGAGGCTTATCAGTTCTATAGACATCTATAAATTCTTTTCCTGTTGCAGCATAATCAAAGAAAAGAAGAGAGATTCCAGAATTATTGTAATAGTAAGAAAGAATCTCAGCCCTCATCATCGTTTCTTCGAATATATTCTTCTGATTTGCATCATCGTCTCCATACTTAAAACTCAAAGCCTGAATAAATGATACATAATCTTTGATTTCAACATTTTCATAACAGTTCACTATCTGTTTTATCTCTTCAAGGCGCTTTCTCGAATAACCTCTTAAGAACAGTTCCTTGAACATGTTATCCTGACGATTCTTATCAGTGTGTGGATAATCATACCGAATAAAAGGCAGAGGATATGTCAGATACAGGCTGCCCCAAGAAATCACCACGGCATCATAATCATCAAATTCAATTTTTCTCATTTCATACAATTCAAAGATATCGTTAGTTTCTATATAATCTCTATAATGCCTGTTCAAATCTTCCCGCATTAATTCTGCTATTATTTTCCCATCCGTTGATGTTGTCGCAAGTCTCAATTTTTTATAAGAATAATCAACATGATCAATCAGATAATCAAACGCCGCTGCATATGACTTGTTTTCAACACCGCATATTTTTTCTCCGAATCGTTCCTCGGTTTTTCTGATCATCAATCGTGAAAGTTCAAGTGACAGAGGTGACACTTGGTTTTCAACACCTTCGTTATACGTAACAATCCTCTGTTTCGATGTACTACCATATCTGTGTTTTAAATAAAGGCCCATCTGCAGACTTTCCAAATCACCGGAAAAGAAGCGGAAAAGATCCATAGTAAACAGCTTTCCGCCTGTCCCCTTCTTCAACTCTTCAACAATCTCAGCATATATTTTCTGGTTCTGTATGATCAGATCGGTTGAAAGTGTTTCTAAATCATTAGTTGAGTGAAGATCAATATCTCTATTGACGATAATCAGTCTCGCAAAATTCAAGATTTCGCCTTCATTAATCTTTCCAACATACTCTTTAATAATGGGAAGATTTATTATTTCTGTAGCAAGTTTGTATTCATAACTGCTTTTCAGTTCCTTTATCATTGCCTTAGGAAGTTCAGGATGTTTTCCAGCTGCAGACCTGCTTTTTATCAAACACAGATGTGTAGCAAGTTTTTTTGAATCCAGATCACGCACCGATACTTTGCTTTCTCTCAATGCCTTCAATAATGCGTGACGTATATCTTCATATATCTGCCGATCATCATAAAAATACTTGCTGAATCTTTCTACCGGATATAGAAGTTCAATGTCGTGGTACTGTGAGCAGAAAACCTCCACCATAACAGATCTTAGATCCTGTTCAAGTCCTTCAACATGAAGTCCCTTTCCCGGAATAGAAATCATTTTCAAGTTATATGAGAACAGAAAGTTTTTTGTCCAGCTTATATCTTCAGCAATAGCCGATCGTGAAAGAAATAAAGTGTCACATATAGTTTCAAGCTTTACATATTTTTCTGATAGGAGACTCTGCAGAATATACAGTTCTCTATTTGTTCTCTCAATCGAACGGGATTGAAACAATGTGTACTGAATATTAATATCACTGCATAATTTCTTATATCTATCATCATCAAGTGCTTTCAGAATATAACCCTTTGCTTTTATAGAAACAATCTTTGCTGATCCATCATTTTCAGTAATACTGTTCAAATATGAAATATCACTCTTGATTGTTCTTACTGAAACCATTGCTTTTCTAGCCAGTTCCTCAGAAGTCACAGCCACATTTCTATCAGATAATTCTTTCATAATCAGCAAATATCTATTTTTTTCGAATTTCATAAAATTGCCTCTGCTGATGATAATATACTTCTTCATTGTGATGCTGGCTACCAAAAAGATAATGCATTGATTGCCACTGCATTTAGATTTCAAAAATAAATCGGATAGCTAAGCAATCTCAGCATATCCGATTCATTTCTTTTTATGGATTCAATCTTTACGGTCATGCCCCGCCAATCTCTGCAAAGTATGTATTGAAGGATTAGCCTTGCCGTATTCCAATTTACTGATATCTCCTTGTGCAATAACCGTACGTTCAGAAAGTTCCTTCTGTGTAACTCCCTCATCGTGGCTAGTATCTATCATGGTCTGAATCAATGCACGATTAGGCTGATTAGAATCATATTCCTTTTTGAATTCAGAATTCTTTAGCTGTTTATTCAGAAAAGCATGAAAATCAGCCACCATAAAATGAGTACTGCTGTTTGCTTATTGCTGTATAATCCCGTACTTCATCTTTACAGAGATAATACGGTACAGGCTTGCCTGCAGTCTGTCCTGTGAGATTGTTCCATTATTCACCGCATCAAGCACTCCCTGATACGCTTCCTGCAGACTCTGCGGCATCAGTATAATATCTGCTCCTGCATTGAATGAGGTAACTGCCGCATCTGCAGAGGAGTAATAATTCGTAATAGCCTCCATGTCCATGGCATCTGTAATAATCAGTCCCTGGTATCCCAGCTCTCCTCTTAGTTTATCTGTCAGCATCTCCTTGCTTAATGAAGCAGGAAGACCGTCACTAGTCGCATTCGGTGTTGTAATATGAGCAGCCATGATAAAGTCAGTGCCTGCCGATATTCCGCTTTCGAATGGCAGTTCTTCACACTGCAGCATCTCTGCCCATGTCTTGTCTGCTTCTGCATATCCGTGATGACTGTCTGTAGCAGTATCGCCATGTCCCGGGAAATGTTTCAGACATGTCATCATACCCGCTGAATGGAATCCCTGTACTGCAGAGTTCACCATATTCGCAGCCACCTGTGGATCGCTCGAGAATGATCTTGTGCCAATCACTTTATTGTTTGGATTTGTATATACGTCACTGTCCGGCGCAAAGTCCAGATTGAATCCATACTCTTTCAGATAGCTTCCTATTGTACTCCCCACACCATATGCATTGGCCTGATCTCCTGTCTGTCCAATTGCATACATGGAAGAATATTTCTTTACATTGAAGTTCCCATTATTGGCAATTCTTGCTACAATACCGCCTTCTTCATCTACACCAAGAAATAATGGAACCCCTGCTGTACTGTGCAGAGAAGACAAAAATGAACTGAGCTGAGTTGGATCAGTAATATTCTTGCCAAATAAGGCAATGCCTCCAACCGGATACTTGGCAAGATAGGAAGTCATTTCATCACTCCATGACGTCATGCCCGCAGTATCCTCACTGTTAATATCCGAGGAGTCTGACAATGAAGTGAACGCTTCCGGTCTGACAATGAACAGCTGTCCCACTTTCTGCTCCAGTGTCAGCGAATCAATATATGTCTGCACTGGATCCGGTGTAGGAGTTGGTGCAGGCGTGGCTGCTGCCGTTTCTGTTTCCTCAGGCACTGCAGACGAAACTGTATCTGCGCTGCATCCGCACAGCATCGCAGCCATAATGACAAATGACAGTATCTTTCTCTTCCCCATAACATTTCCCCTCTTTTATCAATATTGTAATACAGCATCCGGAATACTCCAGTATCTTTCAGCACTTGACTGTTCTGCCCGCAATTAAAAAATGCACCGCCATCAGCAATGCATATCTTTAAAACAGATAAATTATATTCTTTCCCCCAAAACCTAACGATATCTAACAAGTCCCACCCGCTTTTATATCAATACTTATATTAAAATCAAGCCGCTCAATCATCAATATTCCAGTGAAAATCAGCAGGCATTCAGTGAAATTCGGTCATTGAAATGTTCATATAGCATCTCAATGACTAATTTATATTTACTTGTTGTCACTCATTTTCTGAAGCAATTCATATTTCCCGTTCTCCACGGTGAAGATACTGATACCTCCATTCGGTGCAGGATTTGTATGTGTTTTCTCTGCATCCGCGAGCAGCTTTTCAATATCTGTATCAAACAAAGCATGCAAGAGTGTGAAGTACATACCTCCATGAGATACAAGCAGAATACGATCTCCATCTTCTGCCTTATCATAAGCATCCCTCAGAAATGCACGCAGTCTTCCGGCAATGTCTTCATAATCCTCACCACCGACATCCTTGAAATGTTCATTCAGAGATCTTTCTTGGAGCTGCTTTTCTCCAATTTCTGAAGGATGGCTTCCCTCAAGGCTGCCGCAGCTCACTTCTCTCAGTCTCTTTTCCCATACGGCATGAAGATTTCTCCCCTTAAGAATGATATCTGCTGTATCTCTCGCTCTTTCTGCATACGAACAGTAGACTGCATCAAATGGAACATTCTTCAGTTTTCGGCCAGCATCTTCTGCCTGTCCAATGCCTTTTTCCGTCAATGGGGAATCGCATCTTCCCTGCAGTCTGTCATTCACATTGAACAGCGTTTCTCCATGTCTGACAAAATAGAAGGTGACCTTCTTAGGATCATGTCTGCGTCTGTATTCCTCAGCATACATAGGTTCCTCAGCAACTTTCCATTTTCCATCTTCATATGTAAAGATACAGATACCTGTATTCGGCATCCAAGGTCTGCTCACCTTATTGCATCTTTCAATATAGCTGTCCTGATCAAATCCAAGCAGTGTCTTCATTAAGTGGACAATAAAGCTGCCATGGCTTACCAGCAAAACATTATCTCCATCCTTTGATTCAGAGATAATCCCCTTGAATGCTCTTCTGGATCTCTCATCAAAGTGCTTCATATTTTCCCCATGAAAGGAAGTCCAGTCATCCTGCATTTCTGTTTCATTCACAGAATCTCTGAATTCTGACAGTTTCTGTCCGTCAAGATCTCCAAAGTCAAACTCTTTCAATTCCTTCATTGGCACAGGTTTCAGTCCCGGATGCGGTTCGCAGAGAATATCCGCAGTATCCAATGTTCTTTCAGAGGAAGAACTGTAGCATCCGGCAAAGTGAACCTTTCTCAAAGCAGAAGCAGTATCCCTTGCTCCCTCAATACCCGCCTCGGTCAGCGGGCTGTCGCACTCTCCCTGCATTCTCTCAATTACATTGAACAGTGTCTGTCCGTGTCTTACATAGTAGAAAGTAATCTTCATTGTTCTCCCCTTTATATGAGATGAAAGTGCTTCAGCCCTTTCATAACTCCGTCCTTGTCTATATCATCTGTAACAAACTCAGCCTGTTCTTTCAGTATCTCTGCTGCATTTCCCATGGCTATGCCATGTCCAGCATTCCTGAGCATTGTCACATCATTTACACCATCACCGAAAGCATATGTATTCTCTATCGGCACATTCAGCTTTTTGGTCACTTCCAGCAGTGTACTTCCCTTATCCTCTCCCTGGATCGTCGCATCCATAGTAGGAGACTTCCCATGCGGGTTCATCAGGCAAAGATCCTGCAAAGCATCTATAATCCTATTCTTATGTTCCTCATCTCTGTACCAGGCATCCATTGCGTATACAGGAGCCTCACTCAGCCTCTCTGTCTTTTGAATATAGCCATCCGGCCATCCATGAGACATATCTGCATATCCTTCTTCAGGACCTCCGTACCAGGCATGATCCAGATCAAAGAATGTATATCCAGCGTCCAGCTCCTTCAGTATAGTGAGGATCCTGTCAGACTTTTCCTTTTCCACCGGTGCATCATGCAGCACTTCACAGCATCCCATATGTGCATATCTGCCATTAAAGCAGATAAAACCATTGGCGTACGGATAGAAGTAGCGGTATGCATAAGCATATGGCCTGCCTGTACAGATAAAGATCAGATTCCCATTCATACGGAGCTGATGCAGTGCCTTGACAGCACTTGCAGGGATCTCTATGCCCTTTGCAAGAGTGCCGTCGATGTCGAAATAAACGATATTCATATGAAGTATTCTAGCATACAGAAAAGATCTTTCTGATTCTTTCTGCATGGCGGTGCATATTAAATATCAATGCAGTTCCGCATTTATTGATATGTGCGGAATTGCATCAAAGACTGCGTGTTCCTTCTGCGGCTGAATATTGTTCTATAGAAAGACCTTCGGACA
The DNA here is from genome assembly GCA_041859965.1 of Bulleidia sp. Taxonomy (GTDB): domain Bacteria; phylum Bacillota_I; class Bacilli_A; order Erysipelotrichales; family Erysipelotrichaceae; genus Bulleidia. The sequence continues at coordinate 24,869 of JBFLGD010000010.1, forward strand.
AAGTCTGTCTATTGACATTCACGCCCTGCAGTATTATAAATTCTATGGTAGTTCGGTAGGTGAGGCTCCTACGGAGATATGGACTGTTGCCGCAGAGTTGTGGAAACACAATGCGATGGTATGAACAGGCCGCATCGAAAACAAGGTGTGGCATAAAACAGTTAACAAAGCTCCGTAAAGCTAAAGCTCGTACGAATACATGTGAAGTGAGAAGATCACTCCCGTATGTTCGTGCACGGACATACGGGAGTTTTATTTGGAAAGAGAGGTACCTGTTATGGACAGTCACGGTCGATGCATTATGATGACGACGGATACCTTTTCTATAAGCAGATAGCACTCTTCTTACATTGAAGATATGGATAAAGCCCGTCGTCTGATCATTTGACGATGGGCTTTTTATATCTTGATGACACTTGAAGGGAGGTGGGCACACATGGATGCAGGTCACGGTAAAGACACGGAGCCGGATGGTCGAAGGATCGTCTGTTTCATGATACCGGCAGTTTCTGCCTCATTCATGTGCTGACTCCCCTTTGATCATTCCTCTCCGGCAGTTTCATAGAAACGGGAGGAAAAGACAATGACAATCATGAAAGACAGACAGAATACGTCTGTTAAAACACTTCTCCGCACCAGCAGAATCATTAAGGAAAGAATGCTGTTCGGTGCTTCCAGCACCCCGCAGGAGATATTTAAAAAATACAATACATCACTGAATGGACTCCATGAGAAAGATGTTGAAGAAGCTAGAGAAAAGTATGGCAGGAACAGTGTTACCAAGGCCAAGGAAAAATCTCTTCTTCTCAGACTGATCGAATCCTTTGTCAGTCCCTTTACTGCGATCCTGATTGCTTTAGCAGTCGTTTCTGCATGCACAGATATCATCTTTGCGGCACCGGAAAACAGGAATTATGTAACCGTCATCATTATTACCGTGATGGTTCTCTTCTCCGGAATACTGCGCTTTGTACAGGAAACAAGATCCGGCAGCGCAGCCGCTAAGCTTTCTTCCATGATTCATACAACAACATGTATTGAAAGAATAGATGACGGTTCCCAGGAACGTCCTCTTGATGAAGCAGTTGTAGGAGATATCATTCACCTCTCTTCAGGAGACATGGTACCGGCCGATGTCAGGATCATCAGTGCAAAGGATCTCTTCATTGGACAGGCTGCCCTTACAGGAGAAAGTGAGCCTCTGGAGAAAACTGGAGAAGAGCAGGATCCTGAAGGGAAGACACTGACAGATATCAGCAGCCTTGCCTTCATGGGAAGCACGGTTATCAGCGGAAGTGCAACAGCTGTAATCTTAGCAGTCGGCAATGATACAGTCCTAGGCTCCATGGCAAAGGATCTCAGTGCAAAAGCACCTGCTACAAGCTTTGAAAAAGGAGTCAATTCCGTATCCTGGCTTCTGATCAGATTCATGCTGGTAATGGTGCCGATCGTCTTCTTTGTAAATGGATTTACAAAAGGAAACTGGCTTGAAGCAGCGATGTTTGCAATATCAGTAGCCGTAGGACTCACCCCGGAAATGCTGCCGATGATCGTAACCACCTGTCTTGCCAGAGGTGCAGTCAATATGAGCCACCGCAAGGTGATCATCAAGAACCTCAACAGCATACAGAATCTCGGTTCCATGGATATCCTGTGTACTGATAAGACCGGCACTCTCACTCAGGACAAAGTAGTTCTTGAATACTATCTGGATATCCATGGAGATGAGAACAGCAGAGTTCTGAAGCATGCATTCCTGAACAGCTATTTCCAGACTGGATTAAAGAACCTGATTGATCTTGCCATCATCAACAAGGAGCATCAGGTATCTGACAGATCGCTGGAAACAGACTATCGCAAAGTGGATGAAATACCTTTTGACTTCAACAGAAGAAGAATGAGCGTCGTGGTCGCAGACAAGACAGGCAAGACACAGGTCATTACCAAAGGTGCTGTTGAAGAAATGCTGCAGTGCTGTTCCTATGCAGAATATGAGGGAAATGTAGTGCCCCTAGATAAAGAGATCGAAGGCTTCATTCTGAAGAAATCCGATGAACTTAATGCACAGGGCATGCGTGTCATTGCTATTGCGCATAAGACAAACCCAGCTCCAGTCGGACAGTTCTCTGTTTCCGATGAAACAGGTATGGTACTGATTGGGTTCCTTGCCTTCCTCGATCCACCGAAAGAAACAGCAGCTTCTGCCATCAAGGCACTGCAGAATCATGGTGTTTCTGTAAAGATCCTGACCGGAGACAATGAAGGCGTTACAGCATGTATCTGCAGCAAAGTCGGTCTTGATGGAAAAGCAATGCTGACAGGTGCAGTACTGGATGATATGAGTGATGAGGAACTGGCTGAGAAAGCAGAAAGAACCGTCGTCTTTGCTAAACTTTCTCCTTCTCAGAAAGCAAGAGTTATACGCACTCTAAGAGAAGACGGACATACAGTCGGATACATGGGTGACGGCATCAACGATGCCTCTGCCATGAAAGCCTCCGATGTAGGCATCTCTGTTGACTCTGCTGTAGATATTGCGAAGGAATCTGCTTCCGTCATTCTTCTGGACAAGGATCTAATGGTACTTGAGGATGGCATACTGGAAGGCAGAAGAACCTATGCCAATATGATTAAATACATCAAGATGACTGCTTCCTCAAACTTTGGAAACATGTTCTCGGTACTTGCCGCAAGTGCATTTCTTCCATTCCTCCCTATGGCAGCAATACAGCTGATCCTTCTCAACCTAATCTATGATTTCTGCTGTACTGCAGTACCATGGGATAATGTAGATCCTGAATACCTGGCTAAGCCAAAGAAATGGGATGCTGACTCAGTGGGATCATTTATGCTGTGGATAGGTCCTACAAGCTCTGTATTCGATATCATGACGTATCTCATTATGTACTTCATCATCTGCCCTTCTCTGACTGGAGGACAGCTGTACAGTGCAATGAGCGATCCTGCCATGAAAGCAATGTATGTAGCTCTGTTCCAGACAGGATGGTTCGTTGAGTCCATGTGGACACAGACACTGGTTGTGCATATGATACGTACACCTAAGATTCCGTTCATACAGAGCAGAGCTTCGAAACCTCTGATGTGCATGACACTGGCAGGTATCGCATCTGCAATCGTTATCTCCTATACACCGCTAGGTACTGTATTCGGATTTACATCTCTGCCGCCTGTATACTTTGCATGGCTTGCACTGATTGTGATCTGTTACATGGTACTGGTGACCATAGTAAAGAAACTCTATATCCATAAGCACGGAGCGCTTCTATAAGCAAAAGCATGGGTCTGTCTTCGGACAGTCCCATGCTTTCATTTACTTATTTGCTTCAGCATAATCATTATCTGATACTGGTTCAAGCCATTCATTGGAAGTCTCTGTTCCAGGGACCTCAATGGACAGATGTGCAAACCAAGAATCCTGAGCAGCACCATGCCAGTGCTTTGCACCGGCAGGAATATTGATCAGTGTGCCTGGTACCATTTCTACTGCCGGTTTTCCTTCTTCCTGATAGAAGCCTCTGCCGCCTACACACAGCAGCATCTGTCCGCCGCCTGTCTTGGCATGATGAATATGCCAGTTATTTCTGCAGGCAGGTTCAAAGGTAACGTTATAGATAGATACCTGCTTTGTGGATACAGGTGCCAGCCAGCTCTTCCCTGTAAAGTACTGTGCATAGCCGTCATTCGGATTCCCAATTGGAAAGAAGATCTCCTTCTGGAAACGGTCCTTATCCGTTAATGGCTTCTCATCATCATTCCAGATATCCTTTGCCAATCTGAATACAGCCCATCCCTTCGGCCATCCTGAATACATTGTGACATGTGTAATAACAGCTGCTATCTCTTCTTTCGTTACACCGTTATTCTTTGCATTCTGAAGATGATGCTGCAGAGAGGAGTCCGTGATTCCCTGTGCCATTAATGCTGTAACTGTCAAAAGACTTCTTGTCTTCAGTGACAGTGTTGCATCATTCCATACCTCTCCAAACAGCACATCATCATTCAGATGTGCAAACATTGGAGAGAACTCTCCCAGCTGCTTTCTTCCTGCATCCTGTTTAATATTTCTGCTCATATTCATTCATCCTTTCCTGTCATTGGAACTGAAAAGTGCAGTGACATCTCACTGCACTCATTATTAATTCACTTTCTATGTCTGTCCAATACCTGTATGTCATGCAAAGGTATGCGATTTATGCATGCCTTTATTCATTGCTTCTCCAGTTTCTTGAAGTATGGCATCAGATAGCCGAGGAATTTGTCCCAATAGACAGGATAGGCTCCCTCGCCGTGATAGATCCTCTCCTCGGTATCATTTACCTCCAGACCAAGTTCCCATTCAACATGTTCAGGTATCTGCTGCCCATCGTTGACAGGAATATATGTATTATCCCAGTCCGTAAGGAATACATTCTGAAACAGTTTTTTCTTCAGCTTAGACCATTCATCCAAAGTCATGACATCTGCTATCTTATGAACATCTCCATTCATAGCACGGTAGACTTCAAAGAGACATTCCTTCTCATCCTGTACAATGCGAAGATGCGTATGCCCGCTCTCTTCATCTCCATAGCGAAAACGCAGACCAGTAACCTCTTCAACTAAAGGTTCCCCGTCATCAGAAATAGCTGTTCTTCCAAAATCCTTCTTACAATCATCACAGCGGTAAAACTCATCCATCTTTTTTACCCGCTTTGATCCGCAGTGCGGACAAACGGGCAGATTCTTGCCTGTACCTGCCATTTTTATATTCTCCTTTTATGATTGCATATCTGCACTTCTTACTGATTTTATTATATATCAGAACATATCAGAAGTATCGATACACATGTCAGCTTCCTTTTCCGTTTTATAGAAAAGGAAATATTTTTCTTCCATCGGGATCCATTTTTCCTTGAAATCATTTAATTTTTCAGCATTCCTGTTCTGCAGTCTCTCGAGCTGCACTTCAGGCGCAGTGTGCAGGAACACCTTCAGATCATAATACGGAAGCAGCTCCGGTCTCATGCTGTAGGAGCCTTCAATAATATTGATGTTCTGTCTATTCACAGCAGCCGGCTTTCCCAATGACATCGTACTGCAGTCAAAAGGACAATAGACAATATCTTCATTCTTACTGATTGGTATCAATACCTCCTGCAGAAATCTTTCATAATCCACATTCCCACCTGGCTCTGCATACCTTTCGCTTGTTCTCTGTTCAGGTCTCAGAAAAAAATCATCCATGTGAAAGACATTGCCGCCAAGATGTTTCTGTATATACAGCGCAAGACTTGTCTTGCCTGAAGCACATCTTCCATCAATACAGATAGACACACATTCCCTATTCTCTTTTAACTTCTGTATTCTGTTCAGCAGATCATCATAGGAATTCATAAAAATATTCTATCACACCATGAGAAAAGGCCTCTCTTCCAGGCCTTTTCTCTTTTTATCTTATTAAAGGGGATAGAATACTCTGAATGTCCGCCAGGGGAAGCATTCATTCAGTACAGATCTCTCTGCACCTGTAGAATACAAAATTCTTGTCTTTCAAATACAGCAGCAGTTTGTGAAATTATGTGAGGTGTTTGCTGCAGAGAATGCTGCGAAGTATTAGAATAGCCTTATTACAGGTAATTATGAACAAAGAAGATATTCAGAAAAGCATATATACTGCTTTTATAAACAAAAATCAGCCAAGTGGTCTCATGAATCGTCCACGTTTTCTTTCTAATGATTATGCAAAGGGGAGAAAAGTATCCGCTGCCATTGAAGAAGAATTACGCACATGTGATTCCTTTATTTTCAGTGTTGCCTTCATCACAAGCAGTGGATTCACTTTACTTGCCCAAGTTCTTAAAGAACTAGAAGAAAGAAATGTACCTGGCAAAATTCTTACAACTGACTACTTGGCTTTCAGCGAGCCTAAAGCATTAAAACAGTTGCACCAACTGCGCAATCTTGAAATACGCATGTATTATACTGGCGGTGACACTGCTGGTTTCCATACAAAGGGATACATCTTCCACCATGAAGATTCCTATCATATGATCATTGGCAGCTCTAACATGACACAGAGCGCATTGGCACAGAACCGCGAGTGGAACTCAAAGATAGTTTCAACACGTGACGGTGAGTTTGCGTCCAATGTACTTGATGAGTTTGATTCATTGTGGAATAACGAACGTACCAAGTCATTTGATGATTTCATTCAGCCATACGAACAGCTTTATCAAAGCATGCGCAAGCAGCGTGATATACAGCACAGAGAAACAAAAGAACTTCTTTCTCTTCCTTCATTGCGTCCTAATTCAATGCAGATAGGCTTTATTAATAGCTTGGATCATCTTCGCAATGAAGGAAAACACAAAGCTCTATTGATCTCTGCAACAGGCACCGGCAAAACATATGCATCGGCATTTGCAATGCAAGAAGAGAATCAGAAGAAAGTACTGTTTATTGTTCATCGTGAACAAATTGCTAAGCAGGCAATGGAAAGTTATAAGAAAGTCTTTAAGAACACACGCACATACGGCCTTCTCTCTGGTAATTCAAAACAGATGGATCAGGATTTTATCTTTGCAACAATGCAAACAATCTCTAGGGATGACATTCTGCATCAGTTACCTAAAGATCGTTTCCAAGACATCATTATTGATGAGTCACATCGAGTCGGAGCAGAAAGTTATCAAAAGATACTGTCTTGGTTTGTCCCAGAACTATGGCTCGGCATGACTGCAAGTCCTGAAAGAACAGATAGTTACGATGTATTTGAAGCATTCGATCATAATATTGCATATGAAATACGTCTTCAGCAAGCACTGGAAGAGAATCTTCTCTGCCCTTTCCATTACTTTGGAATTACTGATTTGAGTGTTGATGGAAAAATAATTGATGATGAAACCGAACTTCACGACTTTGATCTTCTTACTTCAAATCAAAGAACAGAATTCATTCTGAAACAGGCGTCCTATTATGGATACAGTGGATCAAGAGTAAAAGGACTTGTATTCTGCAGTACAAATGAAGCAGCTTCTGTCTTCAGTAAGCAATTCAACACACACGGCCTGCATACCATTGCATTAAGTGGCAGTGATTCTCAGGAGAAGAGAGAGTCCAGCATTGAAAGACTCGTCTCTGATACATGCAGCGATCCTTTAGACTATATCTTCACCGTTGATATCTTTAATGAGGGTGTTGATATTCCTGAAGTAAACCAAGTCATTCTGTTAAGACCAACGAAATCTCCTATCATATTTGTACAACAGCTAGGCAGAGGTCTCCGCAAATCACAAGGCAAAGAATATGTTGTCATCCTAGACTTTATTGGCAGTTACGCAAATAACTATATGATTCCAATCGCGTTATCTGGTGATCGTTCTTATAACAAAGATACAATGCGCAGATATGTCAGTGAAGGCAATCGAATGATACCAGGCTGCTCCAGCATTCACTTCGATGAGATTGCCAGAGAACGGATCTATCACTCAATCGACAGTGCCAGAACAAACACCATGGCACTGATACGGAAATCATATCTTGATCTTAAGAATATGCTTGGAAGAATACCATGCATCAATGACTTTGATCAGTATGGTTCTATTGATATCACAAAGATCTTTGATAAGTGCGGTTCTTATTACAACTTCTTATTAAAATACGAGCCGGATTATAAAGTACGATTCAGTAAAGAAGAAGAAAGCATCTTGAACTTTATATCTAGGAAGATTGCAAAGGGGAAGAGAATCGATGAACTGATTCTTCTACAAGCGGTCTTGGATCCCGAAAAAGTGCCAGATACAATGTCGCTCATTCAATACTGCAAGATTGAAATGGAACATACTTATGGTATCCAAGTAAAGGATGCAGAACTGCAGTCAGCTATACGCAGCTTAACAAATCTCTTTGCAAAGACCGAAGAACAAAGTCATCTGTCTTCGTGTATGTTCCTATCATCTGAGGATACGATTGATGTTCATGTACATCCTTTCTTCGAACAGTCATTAAAGAATTATTCATTTAAAGAAATGATCAACGAACTGATCACATTCGGTATTTCTCAATACAAGAAATACTATGCAAAGCGTTATAAGGACACAGCTTTGCAGCTATACCAGAAATACACATACGAAGATGTATGTCTGCTTCTCAACTGGAAAAAAGATATGAATGCGCAGAACATAGGCGGCTATTTCTATGACAAAGATACACATACAATGCCCGTCTTCATTAACTATGAAAAGAATGATGATGCAATTGCATATGAAGACAGATTCATTTCCGAAGATCAATTAATCGCATTATCTAAGCATCCTCGTAAGATCACCTCTTCTGATGCAGATCATATTTATCATCGTACAGAAGCTGACCGTGACAACCGTAATTACCTGTTCCTACGCAAGAATAAAGATGATCAGGAAGCTAAGGAATTCTATTTCTTAGGAGAAATACGTGCAGAAGGACAGCCAGAACAAATCACAATGGATAAAACTGGCGATAGTGCTTTTGAGATTCAGTATCACTTAGACAATCCTGTACGTGATGATATTTATGATTATATTATTGAAAATAATATAGATAGATAAAGGAGTCCTTATGGAGACCAAACATGTAGTAGCTGCAGTCATAGAACATAACGGAAAGATATTCGCTGCCAGAAGGGGATATGGAGAATTTAAGGATGGCTGGGAATTTCCTGGCGGAAAGGTAGAACCTAAGGAAACTCCACAGCAGGCTCTCATCCGAGAGATACAGGAAGAACTGGATACTGTTATCCAGCCAGGTGAACTGATTGATACGATAGAAAGTGACTATCCTTCCTTTCATTTATCTATGGACTGTTTCTTCTGCACTGTCGCTTCAGGAAAACTAACCCTTCTCGAACATGAAGATGCACGCTGGCTGGATATTGACCATCTCTACGATGTTGACTGGCTTCCAGGAGATCTCTCTTTGATACCTTTAGTGCAGCTTCATATGCGTGATCTTCATCCTGGAGATACTGTCTCTCATTTCAAACGGGAGCTTCCTCACGAAGATCCTGATATGTACCTCTATCGCATCATCGGAGATGCTGTGGATTCCGAGACAAGAAAGCATGTCATGGTATACCAGGCACTTTATGGCACTAAAAAGATGTATGTCAGACCATTGGATATGTTCCTCAGTGAAGTCGATCATAAGAAGTATCCCGAAATTAAAACAAAGTACCGTTTTACAAGGAAATAATTACAGAATATGTAACAGTGTAACTATATAAAACATTTGTTCATCTATAACCTAATTAATATGGTTATAATTATTGGCAGACGTTCACGTCTGCTTTTTTTTGTTCTTCATTTTTCCAGGGGGTTAATTATGACTAAACAAAGCAACAGCACCTTTCAACGCATCGCCGCATGCTTTACTGCGGGATTGATGGCATTCAGCACAGACAGCGGAAGTACATGGACTGCTTTAACTGCAGATAACATGGCCTCCCTTGGATATACTGCACTCCCTTCCATTCAGGACATCACTGATACAGATACATCTTCATGGGTATGTTCCCTGAATGAAGGTCTGTTCTTAATGGATGAAAAAGGCAATGCCGCTGCTTACAAACTGGTACAGAGCAGTGCGCCGGATGGATATACTGCTTCCTATGATGCTGATAATGCTCTTACAGATACATTAAATGAGCAGCCGGCTGTATACAGTCTGGCAAAATCAGGATCTGAAGATGTCACTGACAATCTGGATCAGCTGTCTCTCAGTATTTCCAAACTGACAATCGTTGATAAGTCGGGAAAGACACAGGATGTTGCTGTAACTGACGGCAGCTGTGATATTTCTTCTTTCCCTTTAGCATCAATCGACCACTATATTGCAGAACTATCCTTCACGATCAATCACGATGGTGATGCCCGTACAATCAAAGAGGGTGATACCTTCACCTGCACAGCTCCTGAAATATTTGCAATGCAGAACATATCAGAACCTCAGTCCATTACTTCCAGCGATGGAACAGAAATAGCTACATACACAATTGCAGATAACAAGGCAACTGTTACATTCTCGCAAAGCGTCAATCTGGATGAAGGCTATAACAAAATCGGCGGCGAGCTGGTCTGCAGCTTCAGTCTGGATATGACAAAGTACAGCGCTGAAAGCAATCCAAATGTTCAGTGGACACTGCAGAACGGCGGAACACCATTCACTATCACTTTACCGCCAAGCAGCAGCACTCTTTCAGGCATTGATAAGACAGGCGCATATAACAAGGATGACAGTTCTGTTACATGGAAGATTACCGTTGGCACAGACGCTGCAAGCAAAGGAATCTCACTCGCAGGCATCACAGTCAATGACAGCTACAGCAAACAGCAGATGAATACACCCACTGTCACAGATGAAAATGGCAGCAAACTGGATGTCACCTCTACCGATGCAGGCTTTTCCTATACATTTCCAAGTGATTCAAAGGCTGTCGCACCATATACACTGACAGTAAAAGGAGACGTCTCGGACGACGTCCTGAAAGCATCCGTTGACAGCAGTCAGTCCATCAGCAACACTGCTTCTCTTCCTGTTCAGACTGCAGGCAATGTAACAGTACCTGCAGAACAGACAAAAGATGCGTCTGTTACTGTTCCTTCCTTCTCTATCAGCAAGTCCGGTGTACAGCTGAGCAGTTCAGCAATGGAATGGTCACTGATCGTCAATGAGGATGAATCCGGCAGTGCTGAAGATGTCATCGTATACGATAAGCTGGACAGCAGAGCCACATACACTGCCGACTCTTTGCAGATCAATAACAAGAAAATCGATGTATTGGATTCCGCTCCTGCTGACACCTCAAAAACGTATGGTCTTCTAGTATCCAATGATGACGGCACACATACTCTGGAGATTCATTTCGCAGGAACTATCAGTACAAAACAGACTATTGTCTTTGATACAGACATCAAAATGGAAGAAGCCGAGAAGAATAAAGACACAGTCTTTGCAAATTCTGCTTGGATTGAGTATAAGTGGCCAGGAGGACATGGACCGGACCCTGTTACGCGCAAGCCCCTTTCCATCACTCCTGAATTCAATGTTGCAAGTATTGAAAAGTCCTGCGAAGGACATGACAATGCAACAGGTGAAATATCATGGAAGATTGAGCCTTCTGTACGTACAGACCAGTATTCAGACTGGAACATCACAGACACTATCAATCCTGATCAGAGCCTCATTGAAGATTCCGTCATTGTTAAGGATGGAGATAAAACACTGACAGCAGGAACTGATTACACTTATACAAATTCTGACAGCAATCTCACCTTTGCTTTTGATGGAAGCATTCATAAAGTCAATGACATTGCAATCACTTATAAAACCTCTGCTCTGAATTACAAAGCAGAGAATTATATCAAGCATACATATTCTGATACTGCTGACATTTCTGTTCACAGTACACTGAACACAGACACCTATTTCAAGGATTCGGACGAAGACTCCACAGTATTTGAAAACAAGTTCCTGAAGAAAACAGGAAACTATGAAGTAGTGGACAGCAATAAAACATCTACCGGCTATCTGCATTACCAGATCACAGTCAATGCAAGCCATATGTCAGCAGCTAACCTTACTGTAAAAGACGACCTTACTGCAATGACAGCCACAGCTTACTCAGCAAGTTCAGCAAATACCAATACAGGCAGCACAAACTTCGATGCTTCTAAGTGGACAGTTGCAGATAATAAGACCAAGGTTACTGAAGTTAAAAAGAACAATGACAAGAACGATGTAACAGCTAACTATACGGATGCTGTTAATGCATTAACAAACAGCAAGATACTGGATATCAGTTTCTCTGACAGCACAGCTACAGACAGCAGCTATATTGTTGATTTCTATCTGACACTGTCACAGGATGAACTGAAAGCTCTGCAGGAAACATATCCAAATGGATATTCTATAGCAACATCCAATACTTCTAATGCTTCAGCTGCTGAGTATAACAGCGGAAATGCAGCCACTGTCACAGCTAATACATCAAACGAATCGCCGACCATCACTAATAAACTTGTCAGCAAATCCGGTGATACTTCCACGCTGACAGGTGACAGCCCGTATATTGGCTATACCATCAATGTCAATCCAAACGGATTGGACATGAAAGATACAGTTATTACTGATACACCTGACAGCTGTCTCAATATTGACATCAATTCTGTTAAGCTGTACTACGCAAAGCATGACGGCAATGGAAATATTTCTTCCGATGTCGGTGATGAGGTAGATTCTTCCGATTGGAGCAAGAATCTTACTGCAGCAGACAATAAAACTTCGCTGCAGGTAAAGATACCTAATGGCACTGCTTCCTATGTCATAAAATATGATGCAAAGGTGATTAGCGCTCCAGCAAATGGAACCAGTGTTTCCAACAGCATCAGCGCAGCTGGTACAAACTATGCTGCCGCAGGAGATACATGTGCTGTAGAAGTAGATTCTGCTGCATGGGGATGGATGTCCAAAGCTGCAACTGTCAAGCTGGTTAAATATGATGCTGAATCCGGAACAACAGCGGCCCTCTCAGGTGCTTCCTACAGTCTTTATTCAGACGAAGCATGTACATCATTAGTAGCTTCGGCAGTCACAAATGCAAACGGAGTTGCTTCCTTCTATGGGCTTCCATATAGTGATGAAGGAATCTCATATTACTACAAAGAAACAAGTGCTCCAGCAGGATACCAGCTTGATACAAAGGCATACCTTCTTTCTGAAACAAAAGCCGGTGTGCAGAAGATAACAGTAAGTGATGAACGTTCTGTTACAGATTCAACTGTTGAGATCAAGAAGTCATACAGTCCTCTGAATGGAAATACAATCAGCGATTCAAAGTCATCCTTTGAAATATCTCTATGTCCAAATGGAACAGAAAGCAGCGATCGCAAGTCTGTTACCTTCACGGGTGATAATGGTGTATATGCATACAGTGCATTTGCATCTAACAGCAGCAAAGCAGCTGCTGTTGTTAACAGCACAGATGCTTCTTCTATTAAACTGAGCGGTCTTCCTTGGGGAACTTATGCCATCAAGGAAACGGATCCTCAGAAAGGATACGCTGCATATTCAGGAGAGAAGTACTTCAGTATTGCACAGGATGGAACAATCAGCTATGTTCCTACCAGCACAGAGAAGGATATTGGCACAGAGGAAACAATCACGAACAATCCTACCAGTATCACACTGACTAAGACATGTGATAATGGTCATGATCTAACTGGGGCTGTCCTTACCGTCTACACAGCGGATAAAGACGGCAAGAAAACAGATACAGCTGCAGTCAGTCCTTTCGACAGCAGTACATATACATTCACTGTTGCTGCTAAATCAGCTGCTATCACTTCACAGGGTTTCTCGCTTGCAGGACTTCCTGCAGGTACATATTACCTAAGTGAAGATACAGCGCCTGCTAATGATATGGATCTAGGAAAGATCAGTGATGTTAAGTTCACTGTCAATAAAGATGGAACAGTCACAATAAATTCTGGATCTGCTGCACTTGATACAGCAAAAACAGCAATTACTGTTCACGATAATACCGCTTCTGTCAGTCTGAAGAAACTCGATCAGTTTGGAAATGGTGTTATCGGTGCAGCTATCAAACTTCAGGTCAAGAATGGGAATGACTGGACAGACGTTACCGGTCAGTCATGGGAGTCAACTAAAGATGACGCAAAAACCGGACATACGTTTTCTTCACTGGAACGCGGAAAGACGTACCAATTGATTGAAACTGCAATACCAGCTGGCTACCGTACATCCAATCACACTAAAACAGAAGCCATCACATTCACCATCAATGAATATGGAAATGTTGAAAAAGGCTATGACCTAGGCAATGGTCAGGCTTCGAACGAAAAATCAGGCAATAACTATCTGAACAGCTATGATAAGAGCAATGCATTCACAATGAGAAATGAACGTATTCTCTCAGAAGTACAGTTCACAAAATACGATTCCACAAAAGAAAACAAAGCACTCTCCGGTGTAACATTCAATCTCCTCAAGGAGAATGAGCAGGGCACTTATGACATAATAAGCAGCGGTCTTACATCAGATGACAGCGGTCTTGTTTCCACACTGGCTGCCTCTGCAGATAACAGCGATACAGGTCTCTCTCTTAGCAAGGGACTGACTGCAGGAAATTATGAATTTATTGAAACAAGTACGCACAGTGACTTTGTGCTGGATGCAACGCCTCATAAATTCACTGTAACGGATAATGATGCATACACATGGTCAGCCTTTACTGTAAAGACACTATTCGAAAAACCAAAAATCACCAACGCTCCACTGAATGCTTCCATTACACTGAGCAAGACAGATTCCTCCAGCAATCAAGCAGTAATTGGAGCAACCTATGAACTGCGTCAGTACACTTCTGAAACTGATGATACTAAATATACAGTTATTGATACGCAGACAACTTCTAAAATGGGAAGCACAGTCACAAAGACAGATTCCAACGGCAATACACATACATACACAGCCTCGGCTGATGGTCAGCTGATCTTCGGCAATGTCCTTCCAGGTACATATCGCATCTATGAAACAAAAACCGCTAAGGGATATCAGCTGGATGCAAGTTCATATATTAAAGCCACTGTTTCTCAGACAAAAAAGGATGTCAATCAGTCATTTGACTGTACAGATACTCAGAACTCAGTGACAATAGCCAAAACAGATGAGACAGGCAGCTCTGTAGCTGGTGCTTCCTTCAAGCTCTCTGGTGAATTTGCAGATGGTTCTAAAGAAATCAGCTGGGAATCCGGTACAGATGCGAAAACGATTGCCGGACAGATGATCAGTGGCAATATCTATAAGCTGTCAGAAACAAAAGCACCGCAGGGCTATATAAAGACTGATGATGTTTATCTGAAGATGAATGACAGCGGTGTATTATCCAGCAGTGCTTCCAAAGATGGAGAATACATAGCAGTTACTGACAATGCATTAAATGTAGTAAACAGGAAGAACACAATCATCCTCGGTAAGTTTTCAGATGACTCTCCTGCTGTTGCATTAGACAACAGTGTCTTCACTATCACTGGAATATTTGCAGGAAAGGAGACTGAAGAAACTAGAAATCTGCTTACTAAGGAGAATTATGGTGAGCTGACAGGACAGCTTGTGGGAGGCAATACTTACACAATCACTGAAACTGCTGCTCCTGTTGGATTCGAAATGGTTCCTTCATTCCAGGTAAAGATGAATGAGGACGGCACCGTCACATTATTAGATGGCAACCCAGACAATGTAACTGTTTCCGGTTCCGAACTGACTGTCGTAGACACATCCACAAGTATTACTGTGAATAAGACTGATGAAAAAGGAAACAAATTAACTGGAAGCTATATCAACCTGTATGGAGTCTTTTCTGACGATAATGAGCAGCATAATATAACGATTGTTAATGGTGAAAGTTCCGGCACACTCAAAAGAGAACTGATCATTGGCAATTCATACACAGTCACGGAATTCAAGTCTCCGGATGGCTACTCTGCTGTTCCAGCATTCACTATTACTGTAAACGCTGACGGAAGTCTGTCAGCAGGCAAAGATAAACCAAAGAACGTAACTGTTGATAAGCAGACAGTGACAATCATGGATTCTCCAATCACTGTATCCGCATCCAAGACGGATGAAGATGACAATGCACTGAAGAATGCAAAATATACTGTGTACGGAATATTCGCTGATGGAAGCATAGAAAAGGAATTCACTTCCGATAAAAATGCTGTTTCCCTCAGCAAGCAGTTCATCGCTGGCAACACATATGTGCTTGCAGAAACAGAAGCACCTGCAGGATACACAAGAATGACTGAACCTGTATCCTTCACAGTAAACAATGATGGAACACTGTCCCTGTCTGAAGGCACGCCTTCCAATGTCACTCTGAGCAAAGATAAGAACGGTTTCATTATTACTGATACAAAGATAGATATCAGTGTAGCAAAGACAGACAGAGATACAGGGAAAACACTAAAGGGATCTTCCTTCAAAGTATCAGGAAAATTCATTGATGGCACTGCGGAGATTGCAGGCAGTGCAGAATCTCTTGAAGCACAGCTGAAGGGAAACCTTTATGCAAGCGATCTAAGTGCTGATAAGAGTACATGGCATGTATATACACTGGAAGAAACAGAAGCGCCTAAAGGCTATATTAAAGAAACAAAGAATGTTCAGTTCATTGTTAATGACACTTCCAAAGTAATCGTAATCAGTGATGAAGATCAGTGCACTTCTGTTGATGACAGCGGCAAAGTCATTGCCTTCAAAAATGCACCTGTCAGCGTATCCTTCCAGAAGACGGATGCTGCAGGGAATGCATTGAGCAATGCAAAATTCACAGTAAATGGAACATTTGCTGACGGAAGCAGTTCGAAGAATTTCACTTCTTATGAATTATTCAATGCACAGTTCATTGCAGGCAATACATACACATTGAAAGAGACTGAAGCACCTGCAGGATACACAAGAATGACTGAAACAGTGTCCTTTACAGTGAACAACGACGGTACATTAAAATTAGCAGACAGCACACCTGCCAATGTCACATTAGATAACAGCGGTAAAGAATTGCTGATCAGTGACAGACAGATTCAGGCAGTACTGCAGAAAACTTCAAGAAATACTGGTGAAGTGCTGCATGGTGTCACCTTTAGAGTTTCAGGTGCATTTACAGACGGTACAAGTGAAGTAAGCGGCGATCCTGAAACAATCAGTGCTGCATTGACTGGCAAACTGTATGCAAGTGATACAAGCAAGGCAAGCAGTACGTGGCACATCTATACGATGGCTGAAGTTAAGGCACCGGATGGATATGCAATTGAAAGCAAGCCTGTCACATTCATCGTAGATGATACTGCAGCACTGCATATTATCGGTGATGAAGACAGCTGTGCTTCGATAAAAGATGGCGTACTGCAGTTCAGTGATCCATTTGTCAGCGTTGCCATACACAAGCTTGATGAAGAAGGAAATTCTCTTACAGGAGCTAAGATGGCAGTCAGCGGAACATTCGCTGATGGAAGCACTGAAAAAGAGTTCACTTCAGATACAGAAGCAGAAAAGATTGATAAACTGCTTATTATAGGCAATAGCTACACATTAGCTGAAACAGAAGCACCTGCAGGATATACAAGAATGACAGACACTGTATCCTTTACAGTGAATGGGGATGGTACATTGGCATTAGCTGAAAACACACCATCCAATGTCACTCTGAGCAAAGATAAGACAGGCATTGAAGTAGCAGACACAATGCTTGATGTCAGTGTCAAAAAGACCGCAAAGGATACAGGAGAATCACTTGAAGGATCATCCTTCAAGGTGTCAGGTACATTTATCAGCGGAACTGAAGATATTGAAGGCAGTGCTGAGTCTCTTGAAGCACAGCTGAAGGGAAACCTTTACACAAGCGATCCAAGTGCCGATAAAAATACATGGCATGTATACACACTGCAGGAAACAGAAGCACCTAAAGGATATCTCCTTGAAAAGAAGAGTATTTCATTCATTATTGACGAAACATCCAGGGTCACTGTTATCGATGATGAAGACAAAGCCGCTTCCATCAGTGAAAAAAACACGCTGACTGTTACTGATATTCCTACAGAAGTATCTATTCTCAAGACAGATAAGGATGGAAATGCATTAAGCAATGCAAAGTTCACTGTGAATGGAGCATTCGCTGATGGCAGTTCCTCCATCAGCTTCACTTCTTCAAGCAAAGCAAAGAAATACAGTGCTCTGTTTATCGCAGGAAATACATATACACTGACTGAGACAGAAGCACCGGAGGGCTATGAGAAACTCTCTGCAGGCATTGTCTTTACACTGGATGAAGATGGCAATGTTATTCTGAAGGACAGCAATACTGCTGAGGTTAAGGATGACAATACAATTCAGGTAGCAGATGTTAAGAAAGAAGTCATTGCTGATACAGGTGACAGTTCCAACATAGCTGCTCAGATAGCAATACTGATCAGTTCATTGGTACTTGCAGCAGGAATGATCATGTATCGCAGAAAGAAGCTTTCATAAATAAATAGGCAGTTCTTCCATCTCTTAAGAGAAGGAGGAACTGCTTTTCATTGGGCAGCGTCAACTGCAGCATATGTATATACATTGTGCTGCTTTTTGTTCCGCCTGATTTATAATGCAACTAGATAGGAGAATAACATCACATAAAACAAATATTTCCTGTCACTTCGCTCGCAGGACTATATAGTCTGTATTATTGCTGTTCTTCGTGGATGTAGTTGCTTCAGCAGATTCAATTGAAACAATATTTCCACTGGAATCATATGTATACTTATTTACTTCTACAGTCTGATTGGCTTTTGTTGGCTTGGTATCTCCTGTCGTTAAATACAGGACATATTTGCCATTGCTCTTGGTCATTGTCCACATCTTATCAGTTGAAAGGTTGAGCGTTCTATTAATGACATTGGTCCATGATTCTGTAGTCCCGCTGTCTTTGGCAACCTTTGGCGATTCAGAATCAATGCTCTTGCCATTTCCGTTTAAATACGATGCAAGACTCTGTGTTCCGCTGCCTGTATCACGTGTGAGGCTGCTGATGTTCTTTATGATGTTTGATCCTATCTCACCTGCATATGTATCTGTCGCATCTGTATGCTTTGTACAGGTGATCTTAATTGTGTCATCATCATACACTGTAATCGTATATGTACCGCCTTCAGAACACAGTCCTGTCACTTCATATCCATTTGCTGTGGCGCCAAGACTCTTGGCTGCCTCAGCCACCAGTTCTTTCGGTGTCTTATCAAGATCAGTCATCTCTGCTGCTCTGTAAGCAGCCAAAAGACTTCTCCGATTGGCTTCACATACAGCTTCCTTAGCCTTCTTCAGCTGCCCGGTAAAAATAGGTATGGAAATACCAACCAGCACCGCTATGATGGCAACCACAATCAAAAGCTCTGCCAGCGTGAATCCTTTCTGTTTTGTCCCATGATACTTCATATGCTCTATTGTGTATCTCCCTCTATTGCTTTTTCAATATTGGTATTCTTTTTCATTGTCGAATAGCCGGCACTCTCTCCCGAGAAACCGGAATAGATGCGTGTGGTCAGTACTGAACTGCTGCCATCCTTTACAATAGCCACTTCTACTGCATACCAGTCCCAGCCTGTATCTTTACTGCTGTCCTTGCTCTCAGTCTTGATATCATCCACAGCAATACCTGACTGTTTCAATGTATTGCGTATTGTACTGTTCTCATTCGCACTCCAGTCACTGTAGCTTGCTTTTCCGTCAACTGTCACGCCTCGATCAGCACCGCAGAATACATTGGTTTTCCATGCAGTATTATAGCCAAGTATCTTCACACTGGAATCTCTTCTTACGATCATCCAGATACCATTGGCAGTGCCGCCTGTATTTGTACCAGCTGTAAGATCTGCTGTTCCATCATTCACCATGGCCGCAAGCACTGCTTCTGCATTCCTTGCATTGCTCATATCCAATGCTTTTCTTGACTTCTCAAGCTGTGTATTGAAAATCGGAATAGATATTCCTACAAGCACTGCAATTATTGCGACCGCTATCAGGAGTTCAGCTAATGTGAATCCCCTTCTATTCTTAGAATAACTTCCCCTCATAACTAAACTAATCATATACCATTGCTGCAGCATTGCACAGTACAGCGGATGTTTATCATACAAAGTTACATCCTATATTTCACAAATGTTTTTGTTTACTTCATTTCAAATGGCTTGATATAATCTTTTTGGTCACATAAAGCTTCAGTTCATTCACACACAATCAAGAAAGGGAACCTGATTATGAAAAAGAAATTCTTTCCAGTGATGCTAAGTATGGTCTTTATGCTATCGGCATATATGACTGTCTCAGCAGCCACAGCAACTAACCAGGATGGACTCTCAGCAGTCCTGAGCTCCGAGAAAACAGCGTATGCTGCTAATGAGGATGTTGATCTTAACCTAACCGTTAAGAACACAAACTCATACACTGTTGAAGATATTAAGACAGCTATCACACTTCCTGAAGGAGTAACACTGAAATCAGGCAGTCTAACACAGGACACCTACACATTGAAGGCAGGCGAAAGCAATTCAAATGCGCTTACTGCAATTAAGAAAGTGACTGCTGTCACTGCTGCAAAGGCCAGCAGCAATCCTAATACAGGTGATAGTTCACAGCTTCCAATGTGGATTGCGCTGATGTTCATATCCGGCGGAGCAATCGTTGCTGTTGCTGTAAAGAACAGAAATGGAAAAGAAATCATTTCTCTGTTTCTCTGCGCTGCAGTTATCAGTACAATAGCTATTCCTACATCTGTTAAGGCTGAAGACAAGAGTCTAACAGCCTCGGAAGAAGTTACAGTAGATGGAAAGAAGGTAACTTTCACAGCGTCTGTTACCTATGATTATGCTGTACATAGCACAGTTACTGTAACAGGTACAGATCCTGTCACTTATGGAGAAGGAGATACTGTTACGATTGCTGCTCCAACTGTAACAGGCAAGCACTTCACGCACTGGACAGTCGTCAGCGGCGGTGTGGCACTGGCAAATGCAGAAGCAGCTACAACAACATTCACAATGCCTGGAAAGGCAGTTGAAGTAAAGCCGAACTATGCTGCAAATGCATATACAATCACTGCATCAGCTAACGAAGGCGGGACAATCACCGATGCCGGAGACAGCGCAGTGACACCGGAAGAAACAAAAACATACACGATCACACCTGAGGAATACTATGTTATTGAGGATGTAAAGGTGGATGGTAAGAGCAAAGGAGATATAACTTCTTACAGCTTCGAAGATGTTAATGCAGATCATACTATTGAAGCGGTCTTTGCAAAAAAGAAATATACAGTGACTGTTCTCTTTGGAACAATTGAGGGTGGAAAACCGACTACATTCATGGGTTTTGATGCAGTGACTGCTGAAATAAGCTGGGGTGAAACAGTTTCTGTCACTTCATTGCAAGAAATAGACGGCGATGAATTCGATGAATGGTATGCAATCAAAATCATTTCAGGCAGTGACCCTGTTCTAGATAAAGATCTGCAATTCAAAGATCCGTCAAGTCTCACAGCGACATTTACTGTTCCAAAATACGATGTTGCGGTTACTGGAATTAGACTCTCATAATTATTGAATCATTCTCATTTATTGCTTCTGAAATTAATGTTCAGTATCATCAGCATAATAAAGACCAGATTCTCATCAAAGAGGATCTGGTCTTATTTATATTCAGTTCTTCTGTTCTTTCTTTCTATCTTCATACTTATGAATAATATAGTCTGCATTGATGCATGGGAATGAAGTCTCTTCAAATGCATAGAGATCCTTATTCTCCTTCATTTCTTCATGCAGTCCATTCATAGGGATCAGAAATGACATACCCTTATCAGCTGTCCTGACATTGATCTTCAGAACATCATTTTCTATCTTCTGATATTCAACAGATGTGACATCCTCAGGTTTGCCCTGACGATTGTCGATGAATTCAATGAAACTGTCGTACTTGGCAAGTTCCACTTCCACATCATCCAGACCATCTTCAAAGATCACAATTTTCTCTGTGAATTCCTTCAATGAAGAGCATCTCCTCAGTTTATATCCATTCTTGATCAATGGCTCTGCATACTTCTTCAGTGTATCTCCTACTTCATTGACAGAGAGCCAAAGTACAAAACGATGTTCCGTATCTTCATAGAGAAGATTATTCTGCAGCATAAAGTCCTTATGACAGTGTGGGCAGGAATGACGGAAAATATCTCCCGATACACATCTGTCTCTCAGGTCCGGATCCTGCTGTGCATTTACACTGTCATATACAGTCAGTGTGAATTCCTCTCCGCAGTAAGGGCACTTATATTTCATCTCCTGTGATTTGCTCATATCTTCCTCTTTCCAGTTCAATTCTTAATAGAAACTCCATTGAAGTCCAAGCCCATCTTATCCGACATTTTAAGCAGATAGTCCATAACTTTCTGCTCATCATCAGTGAACTTATCTCCGGCAAATACTGCCAATAAATGATTGCCAGTGCTTCCGCTGTATGCAAGCGCATAAATCTTCTCTCCTGCATCAATGCCCTTATCTTCAGGCGTCTCTAATAATATACCAACAGCGAACAGCCCCTTAACACCTGTAATCCTCATATGATATGTATACAGAGAATTCTCATCTAGGATGCCTACTTCTACAGCATCCGGTCTGTATGGATCACGGATATCATCCAGTCTTGCATCAAGACGGCACTTCAGCACACCGTCATCCGTTTCATCGTCTTCTTTTTCCTGATATGGATCATTCTTATGAAGATAAGCATCCTGATCCTCAGCGACCCTTGCTTCACAGTCTATCACTTCATGCATAACAAATTCACCAAGCATCTTCTTATAGCGAAGACCTCTGCTGCAGTCATTCCAATCAGAACCGATGGAGAGTATATGAAAGCAGAGTTCCCCTGCCTTACTGCAGTATGAGGAACATAATGCATAGCAGTCCGTCTCCTTCACTTTCAGCACTGCACTGCATCTTTCAGTCAGCACATCTGCTTCAATAACAACGAACTTATGATAATAGGTTGTAAAAGGCATTTCCAGTAATTTCATTTTTCCCTCTTATAAAGAAAGGCAGGAGCAGTCCTGCCTGAATGACTTAGTTGTTGCTGCTGTTACGGCCAAGAATTCTAATAACGTACAGGAAGATGTTAATGAAGTCCAGGTACAGTTCCAAAGCTCCATAAATAGAAAGGTTTTCAGTAAGACCGCCCATATTTCCGTTTGTCTGCAGGTACATCGTCTTGATTCTCTGCATATCCCAAGCTGTCAGTGCCAGGAATATGATGATGCCAAGATAAGAGATAAGCAGTGAGTTTCTTAATGCTGGCACAAACATACTTACAACACTTGCGACCATCAAAGCAATCAGTCCGCCCATCATCAGGGTCGAGAACCTGCTTAAATCTCTATGTGTTGTATAGCCGATAATTGCACTGCTTCCAAACAGAAGCGCTGCAAATGCGAAGGCAAGGAATACGGTCATGATGTTATATGCCATCAGGATGACTGTAAATGTAAATCCAGTTATAGCTGCGTATGCATAGAACAGTAAGTTGGCTGTTGCCGGCTTCAGTGTTGCCAGATTTCTAGTCAGTACAATTGCAATGCCAATCTCAGCAAAGAACAGAATCAGAAGTCCCAGTCCGCTTGTTGCTTCAACAAACGAGTAGTAAAGATTCGTATAGTATCCGATCGCAGCCACAACAGCTGTCACCAGAAGTCCCAATCCCATCTTAATGTAAACCTTTAATAAGTAGCTCTGCAGTCCGGCATCTGAATACGATGCGGTATTGTTATATTCACTCATAAATAGCACCATCCTTTCGATGTAACATATATAATATCTGACTGGTTCAGGAAGTCAAATAATCCTCTCTGCACTGAATACAATTCACTCATTCTGTTGTCATTCCTGCTCTGTCTCGATATTCTTTACCATTCATCATAACTCATTCTGCTGCTGTATAGTTTAAGTACTTAAACAGGAGAACAATACAAATGACAGAATTAGATGACAAACTATTAACAATTTCAAACGAATTCCGTTCCTGCCAGAAATTTCTGACTGCTGTAGGCGATCCTACCCGCCAGCACATCATCCTGGAAATGATCAAGATGACAGAATGCGGAGGTGTCCGTGTAAACGAAGTCACTGCACGTACCAACCTTTCCCGTCCTGCCGTATCGCATCATCTGCAGATTCTCAAAGATGCAGGAATTCTTAAGATGCGCAGAGACGGTACTAAGAACTACTATTATTTTGATACCAGTGAGTCCTCCATAGAAGAGATGCAGTCCCTGCTGGTACATATACAGGGTATTATGTCCATCATGCCTGACAGGAAGGGCAATGATGATTAAAGTACATATATTTCATACAGGCTCTGTGATTGTGGATGAAGCCATCCCCTACCATCAGAACAATCCCGCTGCTGTCACTGGCCTGTTCAGAGGCAGCTCGCACAGAATCATCCTGCCAGTATCCTGCTATCTGATAGAACATCCTGCAGGTAAAATACTGATCGATACCGGCTGGAATACTATTTATGCCCGCACCGAGCCAAAGCGTTTTCTTGGGCTTCTCAATCGCATCAGCACACCGGTCATCAATGAGGATGAAGGCATTGACACGAAACTGAAGGCACTGAATCTTACTTCTTACGATATAGATGCTGTCTTCTTCAGCCACCTTGATTTTGATCATACCAGCGGCATTCCTCTGGTACAGAATGCAAAGCACTTCTACGCTTCCGAAGAGGAACTGATGGATTCTTCTCATTTCTCTTTCAGGTACCAGAAGGAAACGTGGAAGGATATCCATCTTTCCTCCTTTCAGTATTCCCATACGGGTGAAGGTCCTTTCGGGAGATCGCTGGATGTCTTCAGTGATGGAAGCGTGCAGCTGGTCAGTACCCCAGGGCATACCCATGGTCATTGCAGTGCTCGAATCTCCAATGGTGATAAATATCTGATCCTTGCAGGAGACAGTGTTTATACACAGGTCTCCATTGAGAAACATATCATTCCCGGGTTTACCGTGAATAATGAGAATGCACAGAGATCCATGGAATGGATCTGTTCCTGTGCTGAGGATCCTGCCTGTATAGGGATATTCCCTAATCACGATCCTGCTGTCACAGAGCAGACAATAGAACTTTAAAGGAGAACAGATGAACAATTTAGAAATACTCAAGCAGAGACACAGCGTACGTCAGTATACTGACCAGCCAATTGAAGAGACATCCAGAAATGCACTGCAGGAACTGATTGGTGAGATTAATGCTGAAACAGGTCTTCATTTTCAGATCTTCTTTGACGAACCTGAATGCTTTACCGGAGTCTTAGCTCATTACGGAAACTTCAGAGGTGTGAATAACTACTTCTGTCTGGTTGGGAAAAAGAACGGCAGACTGGAGGAAGACTGCGGTTATTATGGACAGCAGCTTGTCATGAAAGCACAGGAGCTCGGTCTGAATACGTGCTGGGTCGCCTTGACCTATAGTAAGAAAAAATGCAGAGCAGTAATTGATTCTGGTGAGAAGCTTGTTCTGACAATTGCATTGGGGCATGGATGTACTGCAGGAGTTCCGCATCATTCAAAGAATATTGAAGAACTGGCAGACATTCCTGTCAATGCACCGACATGGTACAGAGAAGGAGTGAAAGCAGCGGAACTAGCACCGACTGCAATGAACCAGCAGAAATTCTATATCACACTGCAGAAAGATAAGGCATATATCAGCTATGCCAAGGGATCCTATACAAAAGCTGACTGCGGTATCGTCAGATACTGCTTTGAAGCAGTTTCCGAACATCAGTTAATAGACAGATAAATAGCTGTTCATCAAAGCTAACATATCTTGAAGAATACCCGGAGACCTTTGATCTCCGGGTATATTGATGCAGGTTATACTCACTTATTCTGCAGATGCAATAATTCCTGAAGGAACGATTGTTCCTTCACTCCAGCCATGAATGATCTGTGCAGTATACTGATTCACTATTGGAAGTGAAACAGTGCCTGCAGGTTCTTTCAGTTCTATAACTGCATTTCTACCATTCACATTAAATGAAGAAACATTGCTGTGGGCAATGCAGCGATATCTGTTTCCATTGTGATATACAAGCCATTCCTGCCCTATAGCAAGATCCGGTGCTACTAGAATATAGTGATCATCATCGAAGGCAATACTGCACTGCTGTGCTTCTATGTTCTTCTTCAGTGCACGTATTCTTGACATCGAAACAACCGAGAACAGCACCAGCAGTGCAATCAGAACGATCACGGCAGAAGCAAGTCCCCACACCAGCATATCCGTTCTCTGCATCAATGCCAGCACACCCCATATCAGCAGTGTGTATCCTGCTGTCCAGGCAATCGCATCATACATACCGGCATTTTTGATATCCTTTTTAATCTTCTTTGTATACATATTCACCAGATCCTTTCAGGAATGGCTGTACCATTCACTTATCTCATTCAGAATTCTATCTGTATCCTTTTCATCCAGTGCATTGAACCAGTGTACAGGCATCTGATGATTCAGCCATGTGTACTGTCTCTTGGCAAACTGACGGGAATGCTTCTGCACTTCAGCCATTACTTCCTGTTCATTCATGCTGCCATCGAAGAAATCTCTCCATTCCCTGTATCCGATTCCCTTCATGCCGGAATCTTCAAAGGAAACACCTTCTTTCAGCAGTCCTTCCACTTCTTTCTTCAGACCGCTGCGGAACATTCCTTCCACTCTTCGATTGATTCTATTATAGAGGACTTCCCTGTCCATGGTACACCCTGCTATATATGCATCGTATACCATATGATGTGTCTGTTCACTCTCAATTTCAGACTGCGGCTTTCCTTCTCTCTTCTGTATTGTCAGAGATCTCAAAAGCCTTCTTCTATTATTAAGATGGATCTTTTCTGCCTGAACCGGATCGCTCTTCCTCAGCATTGCATACAGCGTCTCATTATCCAGCTTTTCCAGTTCAGGATCCACAGATGCTTCTCCTTCTTCCGGATCAAAAGAATAGTCGTAAAGGCATGCCTTCAGGTACAGTCCTGTACCTCCGCATATGATCATATTCTCATCATGTGTATCTATCAGTTCTCTGGCCATGTGCTGAAAGTCAGATACAGAATAGCTTTCATGCGGGCTGCGTATGTCAATCAGATAATGATCGATACCAGCCTTCTCCTGTTCTGTTATTTTACCAGAGCCTATATCAAATCCCCGATATACCTGTATGGAATCACCGCTGATAATGCCCGTATGAAACTTCTCTGCGCAGCGCAGTGAAAATGCTGTCTTCCCAGATGCAGTAGGCCCTGCTATCACAAGGACCTTCTTCATCTCGCAAACTTCCTTTCCAGTTCACTGTCATCCAGTATGACCATCACTGCCTTCCCCTGCGGCGTATAATAAGGATTCTCACAGAGAGAAAGACTGTGTACCAGATCTTTCATTTCATCTGCAGTCATCTTCCTGTACATACTGCGGTGATGAGAAGCTGCCAGAGAAGCTGCCTTCTCGCGGCCGGAGAATGTTTTCTCCTGAAGGAATGCATCCAGCAGATCGTTCAGACAGCTTTCTGCATCCAGATCCTTCAGCCATGAAGGAACAGAATGAACGATCAGCGTATCATGTCCAAATGGTTCAAAAGTGATATGCATATCACTGCACGCTGCATTGATCTCGTCTGCTCTTCTTACCGTTGCATCATCTGCGTGCAGTGTGATTGGGACAAGCAGTTCATGCATAACTGCAGCTCCGTTCATTTCCTTCAGTATTGTTTCATAGCTGATCCTCATGCCAGCCGCATTCAGATCAATCAGTGCCAGGCCCTTCTCTGCACTGCAGAGAATATACTTCTCCCGATACTGTCCAATTGCCTGCAGAACAGGGAACTGATCGGCTTCTTCTTCCTCTGTATATGCAGATTCCTTTTCCTGTACCTGCAGCTTCTTCAGCAATTCATTGTCTTCCTGCGCTTCCTGCATAATGGCACTGTAGTTCTGCAAAGAAGGTCTTTTGGTTTCTGCGCCTTCTTCATTCACTTCTTCTTTTACTTCTGTCTTTCTCTCTTTCGGTGCAAGATCATCCGTATCGAAGGCAATCGGTTCATAATACTCCGGCTTTGAAACAGAGGGTGTGCTCTCCGCTGTTACTGCTTCTTCGGTATGCATTGCATCATGCACCTCTGTACGCAGAAGATTCTCCAGCTGTATTTCCTTGGAAATCCTGACTTCCCATTTAGATGGATGTACATTCACATCCAGCAGATGGGAATCCATCGTTACTGAAAGTACACAGAGCGGATATCTTCCATTGGGAATACAGTCTCCATAGCCATCCCTGACTGCTCTGTACAGCTTATATGTCTTTACCATTCTTCCATTCAGAAAGATATGCATCATACTGTTGGAAGCTCTGGTGATCTCAGGCTTGATCAGGTATCCCTTTACTTCATAGTCAAAATCATGGAAGGACACTTCCACTGCCTTCTCAGCCGCACCCTGTCCAAACACATTAAATACCGCTTCCAGCAGATTGTTCTGTCCGGAAGTACGGAAGGCATCTCTGTCTTCATTCACAAATCGAAAAGCTATTTCAGGATGTGACAGCGCAAACTTACTGATAACATCTTGAATCAGCGATGCTTCATAAGAAGCACTGCGCATATGCTTCAGTCTTGCGGGTGTCTGATAGAACAGTCCTTCCACTGAAATCTCTGTTCCCCTTGAGCATGGATATGCACTGGCAGATACCGTTTCTCCATAAGCAATCACAATCTTGGTGCCCTCATTGCCATCGCTGGTAACTAATGTCGTCTTAGCCACGGCTGCGATACTCGGCAGTGCCTCGCCCCTGAAGCCAAGTGTATGGATATTCCAGAGATCATTTTCCTTATGAATTTTGGATGTCGCATGTCTTTTAAAAGACATCTGCGCATCTTCACTGCTCATGCCGCATCCATTATCCTGTACAGAGATCTTCTTCAGACCTCCCTCTTCAATAGAAATACGGATGCGGGTGCTTCCTGCATCGATTGCATTCTCTACCAGTTCCTTGACCACGCCCATCGGTCTTTCAACAACTTCTCCGGCTGCGATCATATTTGCTGTTCTGCTGTCTAACTGCTGTATTTTTCCCATCTGTCCCTTACCTGCTAATTATTATACAATAACCGCAAGAGGAACTTTCATGAGAATCAAAGAGGAAACCCGTTCACAGCAGATTATTAAAAAATCACGCTTCATTGGATGCTTTATGCCCGTACGCACTGAAGAAGCAGCCCTTTCCTATATCGCATCCATACGCAAGGAATTCACAGATGCCACGCATGTGTGTACAGCCTACATCATTGGCGAGAATGGGCAGTACCAGCATTCCTCCGACAATAAGGAGCCAGCAGGTACCGCAGGTGTTCCCATGCTGGAAGTATTGAAGAAGAACAATGTCACTGACATATGTGCCTGTACAGTCCGGTATTTCGGAGGCATTAAGCTAGGAGCCGGAGGGTTAACAAGAGCCTACTCCTCGACTGCTGCACAGACATTGGAAAAAGCACAGTTTGTGTTGGATGTTCCATACCGTCAGTATCTTCTGACATACCCGTATGAATATACAAAGGCACTCGAAAACATGCTGCGAAAAGAAACGGTCATATGCGACATGCAGTATAGCGAACAAGTTTCCTGTCTGTTTGAAGCGGAGAATGCAAATATCGAAGAAAAAATATCTGCACTGACACGAGGCCAATGCAGAGCAGAATTCGTTAAGACTGTTATGCTCGAGAAAGAGATACAGCACTGAAAATGGAGACCCCAGCGATCTCCATTTTATGAACTCTTCTTTACAAACATCAGATCCATATCTGTACTTCCAGTCACGCCATCCACCGTACCGGCGGATGTATACTGCCACATCTGAAAGTCATAAGGATAGGTCGGTGCATCCACATCATACTCTGCTACCCACGTTTCAAATTCCTGCAGATAGCTTTCCTCGAACAGTTCTGAGTAGAGACTTGTACTGTTATACACCATCGGTGTATATCCGCTGTCACTGAGAATATGCAGGAATGTAGATGCGTTGGTCGTATTCTCCATAGCAGTCTGATTTATGACCCTGCTTGTACTTTCTGGTTCCTCAAGATCAAATACAACTGGAAGGGTTATGTTATAGGAACGGATACAGTCCAGTGTAAAGTTGGCTTCCTCTCTTGCTTCATCTGTACTGACAGCCTGAGAGAAAAAGTACACACCTACCTGAATATCGTTATTCAGTGCTCCCTGTATGTTTGCATCAAAGTACTCGTCCTTGTATACCTTGCCAGTCTCATAGCCTCTGTAGCCGCATCGTATCATTGCAAAGTCAATGCCTGCAGCTTTTACCTTTGCCCAGTCTATGGCTTCCTGATGTGCAGATACATCAATGCCCTGCAAGGATGTATAAGTGTCATCACTGTAGCTCTTCAGGAATCCACTGCTGGATAGATTGGAAAAGTCATAGGGGCAGGAGGACATCTCGCCCTCTACAGCTGTTTCCTGTTCCTCACGCTCTGCATTGCTGACAATGCTGATGACTGCAAACAGCAGTACTGCAAAGCATATGCATACTGTTCCTATACGGATCAGTCTCTGTTTTCTGTATTTCCTGGAATGGTATCTTCTGTAATGCTGGTAATGATAATGTCTTCTGTACATAACTGCGATTATACATGATTCAGGAGGATCAAAAGTATCAATTTACAATATAACCGCTGTATGTCTTCTCTATCTGCATGCAATCATCAGCAGTGCTGCGTTCATTGCTGATGATCCTGATGGCATTGACCCTTCAGTGCACATCCTCCGCATCCGCATGAACAGCTGCCCTTGCCATTCTTTTTATTTCTGTAGGTACTGGAAATAATGGATACGAATATTACCAGAATCACAATCGATATGATAATCGTGGAAAAATTCATGGAAACTGCCTCCTTAACGTTCTGAAGCTGCAGCTACTGCACTGATCGTCAGTGTATTGCTGTCATAATGATTCCTGCGGAACAGCATATAGACAAGGAACAGAAGTGCAGCAATTGCCGCAATTGTTCCTAAACCAAAGCTCACCTCTCCTGTGATCAGTCCGCCAAACTGGTAGATCATCAGTGAAGCAAGATATGCGAATCCGCACATATATCCAATAGCTGCCCAAGTCCACTTTGCACTGTTCATTTCACGCTTGATTGCGCCCATTGCTGCAAAGCACGGTGCACAGAGCAGATTGAATACCATGAAGCTGTATGCAGAGAGAGCTGTGTAATGCAATGCGATTGCTGCCCAGAGCCCTGTGTCTGTTTCTGCTGCTTCATCGCCAATATGGAATAAAACACCAAATGTGGAAACAACATTTTCCTTGGCTATCAGTCCTGTTATTGTCGCTACGGTCGACTGCCATTCACCGAAGCCAAGCGGTACAAAGATAAAGCTGATTGCATTTCCTATATAAGCTAACAGTGAATGATCCTGATCTTCCACCATTCTGAATCCATTCTCAAAGCCAAATCCCTGCAGGAACCAGAGGATAATAGATGAGGCAACAATGACTGTTCCTGCACGTTTAATAAAGCTTGAACCTCTCTCCCATGTTGCGTGCAGTACATTCTTCATGGAAGGTGCATGGTACTGCGGAAGTTCCATAACAAACGGTGCAGGATCGCCAGAGAATGCCTTTGTCTTTTTCAGCATAATGCCGGAGATAACAATTGCCGCAACTCCGATGAAATATGCCGAAGCAGCAACCAGCCCGCTTCCTCCAAACAATGCACCTGCGAAGAGCCCGATGATTGGCATCTTTGCGCCGCACGGTACAAAGCAGGTCGTCATGATAGTCATACGTCTGTCACGTTCATTCTCAATCGTACGCGACGCCATAATACCCGGCACCCCGCATCCTGATCCTATCAGCATTGGAATAAAGCTCTTGCCAGAAAGTCCGAACCTTCTGAAAATACGGTCCATGATAAAGGCGATACGTGCCATATATCCTACATCTTCCAATACTGCCAGCATAAAGAACAGAACCAGCATCTGCGGTACAAAGCCAAGCACAGCACCGACACCTGCAATAATTCCGTCCGAGATAAGACCAGTCAGCCATGGCGCACAGTTCACGCTTTCCAGAAGTGCACGGGAACCAGCCTGCAGCCATTCAGCACCCAGTACATCATTTGTCCAGTCTGTCAGGAAGGAACCAAACGGTCCCATTGCGACCCAGTAGACAATAACCATAACGCCGAAGAATATCGGCAGTGCCAGAATACGGTTCGTTACGATCCGATCAATCTTGTCCGACAGTGACATGCTGTGCACTGCCGCCTTCTTCTTCACTGCTTTAGATACTACTTCATTGATATAGGCATATCTCTGGTTAGTGATAATGCTTTCGGCGTCATCATCCAGTTCCTTTTCACAGTCGCTGATATGCTTCTCCAGATGTGCCTTCATAGCATCATTGAACTTCAGTTCTTCATCTACACGGCTGTCTCTCTCAAATACCTTGATCGCATACCATCTGAGATTCTGTTCATTTACCTTATCAGAGATGGATTCCTCTATATGTGCAATCGCATGTTCTACACTTCCCTTGAATACATGCGGCAGTTCTCCGGTTCTGACCTTCTGTGCAGCAGCGACAGCCGCTTCTGCCGCAGCCATACTGCCATTGCTCTTCAGAGCACTCATTTCAACTGCCTGACAGCCCATTGCCTCGCCAAGTTTTTTAAGATCTATCCTGTCTCCATTTTTCTGTACAAGATCGATCATATTAACAGCAAGTACGACCGGGATGCCCAGTTCGATCAGCTGTGTCGTCAGATACAGGTTTCTTTCTATATTTGTACCGTCAATGATATTCAGGATCACATCCGGCTTTTCCCTGACCAGATATTCACGGGAAACTACTTCTTCCAGTGTATATGGGCTTAATGAATAGATACCCGGAAGATCCTGAATGATGACGTCTTTATGTCCCTTCAGCTTTCCCTCTTTTTTCTCTACTGTTACACCTGGCCAGTTTCCTACATACTGATTGGCACCGGTCAGATCATTGAATAATGTTGTTTTACCGCAGTTCGGATTCCCTGCAAGTGCTATCTTTATCTCCATACACTCCCCTTTCTCGGATACAGATACAGATCACGCTACTTCTATCATTTCCGCATCTGCCTTACGGATAGAAAGTTCATATCCGCGTACATTCAATTCCATTGGATCGCCCAGAGGTGCTACTTTCCTAACATGTACCTCTACACCTTTTGTGATCCCCATATCCATAATTCTTCTCTTTACCGCACCCTCACCATGAAGCTTTACAACGATGCAGTTTTCTCCGACTTTTATTTCCTTCAGTGTTTTCATCATTTCTCCTCTTCAGATCATGATTCGATTTGCCATGGTTTTATCCAGAGCTATTCTGCTGTCCTTTACCTGCAGGATAAGATTTCCTGCCATTTCAGAAACTACTGTCACAGTGCCATCCACCACAAAACCCAGTTCTGCTAGATGCTGGCGCACTTCATCACGTCCTGTGATCTTCCGTATTGTTACGGTCTCTCCGATTCCTGCCATTGTCAGCGGCATCATCTGTTTCCTCCTGTCAAAATTAGTCATAACTAACTCGTTGGTTAAAATAATAGTTAGACGTCTCTAACCAAGAAAGAGTTTACTATGCCGACCACCGCTCTGTCAAATATATTTACGGGTACGGGCAGCCAAAAGAAAAGACCATATTTCAATATGGTCCTGTATCTTCAGTGATTGAATACAGACTTTCTGGTTTCATCCAGATTGTCACAGTAATAACGAATCGTCAGGCTCTGATCAGGATGCTGTACATCCCCTTTGAGCACAGTATCCCCTTCCCGCATATTCCATAGCATTCCCTTTGTAACAGAATCAACTTCATCGAGAACAGGATCTTCCTTCTTCATGATATCTGCTGCTTTCAGATCAAGTGCGTTCCACCCGTTATTGTGGAATTCGCTCTTCTTCCATTGAATGATTGCTGCGTAGTCTTCGGCTGTTTTCATCATTATCACCCTCAATTATTTAAATTATAGATTTTCTGACTTAATCATACACCTTTGACGCTTCTAAATCTTCGTATAGCTCCAAGCATGCTGTTCTTCCAGTATTGGAAGAAGTTCCTGCAGATCCTTGATTGTTTCATTTGGCTTGGCCGCAATAATCTTCTCTTCCTTTTCAGGATAGGAGAGAAGGCCAACCGTATAGACACCAGCATTTTTCCCCGCCAGTACATCTGTAACACTGTCACCGATGTATACACAGGCATCATGTCCTGTATTCAGTACTTCCCCTGTTACCAGAATACCATCCGGTGCCGGCTTCATATGTCTGATCTTCTCTGTTCCAACAACTGCATCCACATAGCCTCTCAGACCAAGATCCTCCAGCCAGCTTTCGCAGGAAGAAGAAATTCTTGAAGTGACAATGCCTACAACGTAGCCTTCTTCCTTCAGCTTCTTCAATGTTTCCTCTGTATGAGGCAGTGCATTGACAAGATGCTTTCCCGGCAGGGACTTCTGAAAGTCTCTGTACTCTCTGACAAGAAGTTCAGGATTCTGATCCGGAAACAGTTTTTCCATTGCATCTTTCAGTGAAAGGCTTAACACTTCCAGCTGTACATCTCTTGTAAAGTCCTTCAGATTCCCGAATTTCTGGAAGATATAGGCATAGCAGCCAATGACCATTCCTTCGGAATCCATGATTGTTCCATCAAAGTCAAGCAGTATCACTGGTTTTGTATCTTTCACATTTCTAGCAAAAATATAAATGCACAGACCGACTGCTTCCGAGGCAATGCATACCCACAGACAGTTGACGGCAAGTGTATCAAGTTTGAATACATATGCGAGCAGTCTGGACATACCTGCCAGCATGAATCCGATTGATGCGAGATCGCCTCTTCTTCTGCCTTTGTTCCAAGTCCTGATTCCATACAGAATTGCAAGAGCCGCACAGTTGAATGCAACCACCAGCCAAGTGCTCGGATTTTCAAGACATCTTCCTGTCTTGGCGATTGTTGAAATGATCAGTTCTGCAACCAGAACAATATCTATCGTTCTGCGAAATGACATATGATTCTTCTTAGTATACAGAAAGACACCAATTGCCATTCCAAAGATAGCTGTCAGTACTTCCGTACCGCCGTCAAAGATACTGAGCATATACCATGCATACATGGAATAATTCTTGAAGTTCTCAAGTATCCAGCCAACACGGCCGGCAAAGACACCGAATACAATTGCGACAAGGAACAGATCATCTGCTGTTCTCTGCTGGTAGCCATGATCTTTCATCTTCCTTGAAAGATAGAAGAAGCCGGCGATAAAGCCAAGCACTAAAGTCACCGCATACCAGTGAATATATACACCTCCGACTGTAACGATCGTGGAGGAATCAGGAAACCACACCATATTACTTGTCACTCTCCTTATTCAATTCACTGTAATTGCGGAAACGATCACGTATTTCATCACTGCTGTTAAATCCTGCCTGCAGAAGACGGAAGTTAGTAACTGCCGACTCCACAAGAGCAGCTGTATTGCGCCCAGCACTTACCGGCAGAATCAGTGTCGGAATTGCGGCACCCAGTATCTTTGTATAGCGCATTGTCTCATCACCGATACGGTTATACTCTGCACCGGACTCAAACGGCACAAGTTTCACTACAAGGTCTATCTGTGCCTTTTCCGCCAAGCTCATTGCGCCGAACATTTTTTCAACATCTATAACACCAATACCTCTGATCTCCAGCAGTCCCTTGATGATAGCAGGCGCATGTCCAATAATATTGTTATGGATATGCTGCACATCCACACGGTCATCTGATACCAGTACATTTCCCTGACGGATCAGTTCCAGTGCAGTTTCACTCTTGCCCATACCGCTTTCACCAGTGATCATTGTGCCAACACCATGCACCTGCATCAGTACACCTGTCATCGTATCTTCCGGTGCCAGTTTTTCATCCAGGAAGGTTATGATATCAGCCATCAGTCTGTATGTTTCGAGGCCCGTTCTCAGTATCGGGAAATCCGCTTTCTCTGCTACTTCCTTCAGTATTGGAGGAAGATCATTATTCTTTGTGATAATAATGGCAGGAGTCAGCCCATCTGTTAACATAGGAAATCTGGCTCTCTGATCTTCTTCGCTCATCGTACGGATGAATTCTGATTCCTTGTTTCCAATGACGACAATTCTTCTAGGCTCTGTCATCTTATAGAAACCGCACAGTTCAAAACCTGGACGGTTGACATCCGGTACCACTGTCCAGCGGTCCAGAGATGCATCATCGCCTGTCATCTGCTCGAAATTAAAGAACTCTACAATCTCTCGGATTGTCACTTTTTTTGTATATTGCTGTTCGGACATAATTGCCTCCGTTAGTGGTTATTATACCATTGCACTCAAAACAGGAAAAGACCGCCGCAAAAGAGAACGGTCAATCCTTATTCATATGCTCACGGGTCCATTTCAGTGCC
This sequence comes from Bulleidia sp., assembly GCA_041859965.1. Taxonomy (GTDB): domain Bacteria; phylum Bacillota_I; class Bacilli_A; order Erysipelotrichales; family Erysipelotrichaceae; genus Bulleidia. Next base: position 61,023 of record JBFLGD010000010.1, read on the forward strand.
TTGATCAGGTACTGTCCCGTCCATGATTCCTTTACCTCTGCAACATGCTCTGGAGTGCCTTGAGCAATGATTGTTCCGCCATTGTCTCCGCCTTCAGGACCCAGATCAATAATCCAGTCGGCACACTTAATGACATCCAGATTATGCTCAATCACAACTACCGTATCGCCGCCGTCTACAATTCTCTGCAGTACCCCGATCAGCCGCTTTACGTCATCTGTATGCAGACCTGTCGTCGGTTCATCAAGTATATAGACTGTTCTTCCGGTTGCCTTCTTCTGCAGTTCAGAAGCCAGCTTGATTCTCTGTGCCTCGCCTCCGGACAGTGTCGTAGAGGACTGTCCAAGTTTCATATATCCAAGTCCTACATCGTACAGTGTCTGCAGCTTGTTCTTGATCTTCGGATGTGCAGAGAAGAAGGTAAGTGCTTCTTCCACTGACATCTCCAGTACATCATAAATGCTCTTTCCCTTATATGTGCACTGCAGTGTCTCTTCGTTATAGCGCTTGCCATGGCAGATCTCACAAGGTACATAGACATCCGGCAGGAAGTTCATAGAGATTACCTTAACACCATCCCCCTGGCATGCTTCGCATCTTCCTCCCTTTGTATTGAAAGAGAATCTGCCCTTGTCATAGCCTCTCAGTCTTGCTTCGGGAGTCTTGGCAAAGACATCTCTGATATCATCAAAGACTCCTGTATACGTAGCAGGATTGGACCTTGGTGTCCTTCCTATTGGCTGCTGATCTATCTGAACAAGCTTGTCCACGTTCTCAAGTCCCTTGATGCTCTTGAACTTGCCTGGGTGGATACGCACTCTGCCAAGGCTCTGCAGCACCGCCTTCATCAGCACATCATTGACCAGTGTGCTCTTTCCGCTTCCTGATACCCCGGTAACCAATACCAGCTTTCCAAGCGGAAATTTCACATTTATCTTCTTCAGGTTATGTTCCTCAACACCTGTTATTTCAATGTGCTTTCCATTTCCCTTTCTTCGCTTATCAGGAAGCGGAATAATCCTTTTCCCTGAAAGATACGCACCAGTAATGGACTTCGGACTGTTCATGATGTCCTGCGGAGTACCCTCAGCCATCAGTTCTCCGCCATGGACACCTGCTCCCGGACCAATGTCTACGATCCAGTCAGCAGACATCATTGTCTCTTCATCATGTTCAACAACAATGAGTGAATTGCCCAGATCTCTCATGTTTTTCATTGTCTGTATCAGCTTTGCATTGTCACGCTGGTGCAGACCGATAGAAGGCTCATCCATAACATACAGAACACCAGACAGTCGGGAACCTATCTGTGTAGCTAAACGGATACGCTGTGATTCACCGCCGCTCAAAGTACCTGCCAGTCTGTCCAGAGTCAGATATTCCAATCCGACATCCTTCAGGAACTGCAGACGGGAGCGGATTTCCTTCAGCACCATATCCGCGATCTTTGTCTTCTCTTCATCCAGCTTCAAATGATCAATGTAGTCCAGTGCCTCTGTTACGGACATTGCAGTAAAGGCAGCGATATTCTTCTCACCCACTCTGACACTCAGTGCCTGTTCATTCAGTCTGTCGCCATGGCACTTCGGACACGGTGTTTCAATCATGAAGGAATGCAGCCAGTCCTTGATCATGGAAGAGGATGTCTCTGCATATCTTCTCTCGATCATATCCTTAACACCTTCAATATAGTCATTGCGGTTGTAGGTAGTGCCGGAAGAGGATGTAAGTGAATACTTGATCGGTTTGTCAGAGCCATGCAGAAGGATCTCTATCTGTTTCTTTGTCAGGCTCTTAATAGGCTTATCCAGTGAGACCTTATAGCTCTTGCAGAGAATAGAAAATGTCTGCCACTCAATATTATCGGTGTCAACAATATTCTTGTAGTAGCGTATACCGCCTTCGCGGATAGACTTTGTTCTATCAGGAATCAGATTGTCTACATCCACTTCCTCGGTAAAACCAAGTCCCTTGCATACATCGCAGGCGCCTAATGGTGCATTGAAGGAGAAAAGTCTCGGTTCCAGATTCGGCACAGAGAATCCGCATATCGGGCATGCATAATTGCTGGAGAAAAGCTTCTCCTTCCCTTCCCCATCCATGACGATCGCTTTGCCATCAGAAAGCTTCAGTGCAGTCTCCATAGAGTCATGGATACGGGAACGGGAATCTTCGCTCTTCACAATACGGTCTATTACAACATCAATATCGTGTCTCTGGTTCTTCTCCAGAACAATATCATCTTCCAGCATGCGGATCTCATGATCCACTCTGACACGGATGTAGCCATCCTTGATCAGTTTGGCAAAAACATCTTTGAAGGTGCCTTTTTTATTGGACACAAGCGGTGCCATGATTGTCAGTCTGCTCTTATCCGGCATCTTCATGATGGTCCTTACCATCTCGGTAATCGTCTGTCCGGTAATTGGAATGTTATGGGTTGGACAGTATGGGGTCCCGGTTCTTGCATACAGAAGACGCAGATAGTCATAGATCTCGGTGACTGTACCTACAGTAGAACGCGGGTTGTTGGATGTAGTCTTCTGGTCAATGGAAATAGCCGGAGACAGTCCTTCAATGGATTCCACATTTGGTTTCTCCACGCCGCCTAAAAACTGTCTTGCATAGGCAGACAGACTCTCTACATATCTTCTCTGACCTTCGGCATAAATAGTATCGAAGGCCAATGATGTCTTTCCGGATCCGGAAAGACCTGTCATAACAACCAGTTTATTGCGCGGTATTTCCAGAGAGAGATTCTTCAGATTATTCTCTCTGGCTCCTCTTATAACAATCTTGTCCTGTTCCTTCATTTCTTCTTATTCTCCTCGACCAGATCGCACAGCATGACCCATGCCTGTCTTGGTGACATCTCATCAGGATTCACCTCAGCCAGCTGTTCCGATATCTTATCATTCTCTGTCTTCTCCGGTCTCATCTCTACCAGCTGATAATTCTGCTGCACGACTCTTCTCTTTGACTCCAGTTCCTTCTGCAGCCCCTTTGCCCTGTCCAGTACCGAATCAGGCAGTCCTGCCAGTCTTGCCACATTGATACCATAGGACTGGTTGGCAGGACCATCCTTGATCTTATACAGGAAGGTAACTTTCTCATTGTCTTCCTTAACTGCTACATGTACATTGCGGATCACATCCACATTGTCACATAGCGATGTCAGTTCATGATAATGCGTTGAGAACAGAGTCTTTGCATGAATGACTGATGCAATGTACTCGATCATTGCCTGGGCCAGCGCCATGCCGTCATACGTACTGGTGCCTCTGCCAATCTCATCAAACAGGATCAGGGAATGATCAGTAGCTTCCTGCAGAGCATGGTTGGCTTCCGTCATCTCCACCATAAAGGTGGACTGTCCGCTCAGGATATCATCGCTCGCACCTATTCTTGTAAAGATCTTGTCAAAGACAGGCATGACGCACTTTCTTGCCGGTACGAAACAGCCTATCTGAGCCATGATCACGATCAAGGCAGTCTGTCTCATATATGTAGATTTACCGCCCATATTAGGACCGGTAATCAGAAGGATACTGCTGTCCTTATTGAGTTCCAGATTATTGGACACATAGTGCGGATCCTTCATCATTTCATCCAGGATCGGATGCTTGCCTGCGGTAATGCAGAACTCATCATCCGAGAACTCCGGTCTGACATAGCCATACTTGGAGGAAGCTTCCGCCAACGCTCCATAGCAGTCCATTTCTGCAAGTACCTTTGAAAGCTTCTGCAGTTTCGGCAGATAGGTACGTATTTCATTCAGTATATTCTGAAACAGTTCCTTCTCAATGCGAATTGCATTTTCTTCCGCATGCAGGATCTGATCTTCTTTCTCTTTCAGTTCAGGAGAAATGAATCTTTCATTATTTGTCAGTGTCTGCTTGCGGATATATCCCCACTCATCCTTAACATCCTTGGCAGCCGCTTTCGATATTTCAATATAATAGCCGAACACTCTGTTATAGCCGATCTTCAGTGTCTTGATACCGGTACGTTCTCTTTCCTTTGTTTCAAGAGCAGCGATGAAGTCTCTGCCATTCTTTTGAATAGATCTGGCCTCATCCAGTTCCGCATTGTATCCGGTACGGAACATACCGCCATTGGATATCTGCACCGGAGGCTCATCCACAAATGCATTCTTCAAAGAATCATACAGTTCACTCATTGTATCTGTATTTCTATACTCCCTGAACTCCTCTGTATCCACAGCAGAAAGAACTGCAGGAACCTGGGCAAGTGTCTTCACCAGTCTCTGTACATCCACTGCATTGGCATTGTTCATTGCGCATCTCGCAATCAGTCTCTGCAGATCATAGATCTGTGACAGTGCATCTCTCAGCTTTCTGCGGTTCATGAAGTTCTTCATGAGCCACTGTACCTTGTCGTATCTTGTCTCTATCTTCTTTTGATTGACTAAGGGTCTCTCAATCCATTTTCTGAGCAGTCTTGAACCCATTGCACTCTTGCAGGAATCCAGGAAAGACCACAGTGTGATTGCTCTGCCATTCTCATGAAGAGGAACAGTCAGCTCCAGATTCTGTCTTGTAGAGTAATCCATATACAGAACTTCATCTTCCGCCTCATACACACATGCCTGCAGATGTGAGAGGATATGTTTCTGTGTCTCTTCAAGGTAGTTCAGCAGTCTTCCATAGGACTGTCTGTCATAGTCCTTGCTGAGGCTCTCTGCTAAAGGCAGATAGTTCTCAGCAATCGTATCCTTTTCACAGTATGAGATAACAATATTCATTTCTCTGAAAGAATGCAGAAGCTTTGTACGGAAATCTTTCTTAACAACCACTTCACGGGCATTGTTCCTTAAAAGGAGCTGCAGCAGGACACTGTCCTTATGCACGCAGTCCTCGGTAAAGTTCTCTCCGGTAGAGACTTCCGCAAAGGATACAGAATACCCATATTCATAATCTTCAACCGCCGCCAGATAGACAGAAGCCTTGTCGTCCGTGATCTCATCTATGATTGTTCCAGGTGTAACAACACGTATGACATCTCTTTCTACAAGACCAACTGCATCTTTCGGGTCCTGCATCTGTTCCACCATAACAATCTTGTATCCGCGCACGACGAGTCTCTGCAGATAGCTCTTTACCGCATGATGCGGGACGCCGCACATTGGTATCTTATGATCCACACCGGCATTCTTTCCGGTAAGGATCAGATCGAGTTCTCTGGAAGCAATCTTCGCATCATCAAAAAACATCTCATAGAAATCGCCGATACGATAAAAAACAAGAGCATCCTGATACTGCTCTTTTACGCTTAGATACTGCTGGATCATAGGTGAATATTTTGTTTTATCTTCTGTCATTTCAAGGCCTTTCAAAGCGAGAATATTATACCATGAGAGTACAAATACAGCGTGCATGTGCACGCTGTACTGTTCTGTTTACTGTCTTTCTTCACTGCTGTCAGTATTTACTGTGCGTGTCGCATTGCGCATTGCCTGATCAATACCATTCTTCACCATAGTCGAAGAAGCGCCTAGGCAGATATTGACACCTGCTCTCGTTTCATAAATACGGAATATGCCAAGACTTCTAAGCTTATCAATCTGCAGCTTATCCGGTTCATACAGTGACAGTGTCAGGCGGCTGATAGAAGACTGGGTCAGACGGATATTTTCAATTCCTCCAGCCGCTTCCATGGTCTCCTGTATCAATGCTTCTTTTTCACCCGTCTTGAACACATCGGCAGCGAGATGACGGAAATAGAATCTTGTCACAGCGAAGTACACCGCTGCCGATATCAGACCGATGATTAATACACCGATCAATGATTTCTGCAGAGCAGGGTGTGAAAGGTAGCTCAGCATTTCCGGAAGTGTTCCCGGAAGTGCAGTCAAGGTAGATGTGCCTGTACTGTTATAGCCAAGATAGATATGCAGTCCCTGCATCAGTCCATACAGGAAACCTGTATAAGCCAAGTGGAATGCAAATAGAAGAGGGCACAGAAGCAGGAGCACAATCTCAAGCGGCAGAAGACTGCCGGTCAACAGCGATGCAAATGTCGCAAGTATCGCTGCAATTCTTATTCTGCGGCGTTCTGCCTTATCTGTATATAGAGAATACATCGCCCATATCAGTGCAGGCATTGCAAATATATTCAGTACATAATACGGTGTAAAGAAACGGCCTGCCTGTGATGTCAGCACAGACCCGGACAGCTGTGCTGTCCATACATTGACGTCTCCTTCAATCGCAGTGCCGGACATAGATGTCCATGTACCTCCGGCCGAGGTATACCAGAATGGCTGACGAATCAGAGCCCCAAGATTCATAACACCCAGCAGACGGTTCAGTATTCCATAAAGAGAAAGGTTTACGGGATTGGTCGTATCAACGGATATGAAGGAAATAATATCCTCAATAATGTAGATTATAAATGGCCACACAAAGGAAAATGCTATGCCTGCTAAGAATGACCAGAACAAGGTAAGAATAGTGCATGTAGTATCCGGGGCTATGAAGCCAAGAATACCGTATTCATCCTTTTTCTTTGTCTTCGTATAGCATGACAATGAAATAAATGAAATCAGCAGAGGACCGAATATTCCTGTCTGAAGCGGATAATGTGCACTGGCAGAAAGGGACTCAACGCTTGTTGAAGAAATAGAAATGCCAAGAATGGAACTGAATGCTGTATCAGGCAGATTTCCATTTGCCAGATACATAGTTGTGACAAGAAACACTGCATAGCCTGCTGCTGCCGAAATTACAGTTGTCGCACTGCCTGTCTTTCTTGATACAAGACGGATCATAAAGAAAAGCGGGAAATTAACGATCAGGAACTGTCCTGTACGGATCAGTATTTCGGCAAACAGTTCTGCATAATCATTGTTAATAAACCCTGCTATTCCAAATACAGGATTGCTTAATAAATTGCCGATTCCAAGCAGAACAGCTGCCACAAAGAGAACTTCCAGAGGGAACCGGAGTATTTCAAAAAGAGAATGACGGATACGCATGAATACCTCTTATTTATTTAGATTCCTACAATAAATCAAAACAGTGACTTGAGACGGTCAAAATAAGATACATTTCTTCCTCTCATAACTCGGATGTGACGGGTACAGGATATAGCTATTTCAACCTTGACGGCATCATCCAGAGGGTAAACATCCGAGTCAGCGCCAAGCAGTGCGCCTTTGAAACTGTCGCTTCTGAATTCAAGGATAGTCTTAGGCTTCAGTACAAGCGGTGCGTCCAGCGAGCGGTACTTGGAATGATGAATGCCGGAGATCTCCGCCAGTTCAATCAAATCTAGGCCGTCCTGAATCACTGCCCCTCCTAAAGATCGGTTATAGGCCGTGGAGCCCATCTGTGTGCAGACACACATACCTGTTCCACGGAATGTTTCAAACTTTGAAGCATTGATATAGACATCCAGTTTCTGTGTGCGCGCAGCATTTTCAATACGCACTTCATTCAATGCATAATGCTTCTCGTTCCCTACCAGCACCCGCAGCAAAGGATAGGATTCCTCCTCTGCTTCATCCGAATGATGCAGGAGCACATCCATGAAATCCAGAATATCCTCATCCCGGTAGTCTGTATAAAATCCAAGCGTTCCTGTATGCAGACCGAAGAAACGAAGTGAATCCAGCTGGTCGATGTATTTATGAACTGCATAGAGAAAGGTACCGTCGCCGCCTAATACAATGACTGTATCAGGATGTTCATCATCACGGTGAAAGCCAGCCTTCAGCAGTTTCTCCTGTACTTCCTTTTCAAGCATGCCAGACAGTTCATCAGGTCTGGCAATGACTGCAAACGTCTTCATAAGCATGTCTCTTTTCCTATACATCAGTATATAGGAAAACCGGGCTCCCCCGGTTTTCTTTTTTTATTTCAGATCAGGAGACCTTACAGCCGGCTTCCAGTCCGTTTACTTCAACAACTGCTACACTGTCTTCATTCTTTCCAGCCAGCAGCATCCCCTCGCTCTTTACACCGCGGATTGTTGATTCCTTCAGATTGGCAATAACAACGATATCCTTGCCAATCATCTGTCCAGGTGTATAGCTGCTTGCCAGTCCGGAAACAATCGTTCTTGGCTTCTCTTCACCGATATCCACCGTCAGAATGAACAGCTTATCCGCATTAGGATGCTTCTCACAGGACAGTACATGTCCTACTCTGAGATCAAGCTTCTGGAAATCCTCAATGGTAACAGGATCCTTCTTTTCCTTGGCTTCTACATGAGCGGCCTTCTGTGCCTTCTCAATGACAGCGACCTTTGCACTGATTTCCTTAGGATCCAGTCTCTGGAACAGGATTTCAGGATGATCGGTAACAGTGATGCCATTCTCAAGCTGACCGAATGAGGATACAGAATCCATATCTGTCTTCTGTGTATTCATCTGCTTCAGAATGGATTCTGCTGTTTCAGGAAGATATGGCTTCAGCAGAACTGCACCGATACGGATTGCTTCAAGAAGATTATAGAGAACGGTTGCCAGTCTTCCGATACTGTCAGGATCCTTGGCAAGCTTCCACGGTTCTGTTTCATCAATGTATTTATTGCAGCGGGAGTACAGATCAAGTACAGCCTGAATGGAATCTGCTACCTTGAGTTCTTCCATATCATCCTTGACCTTCTGCACTGTCTCCATTGCATACTGCTTCAGTTCTTCATCAACCGCGTCATCGACATGTGTATTTGCGGCTGTGCCATTGAAGTACTTATTCTCCATGGACAGTGTTCTGTTGACAAGGTTGCCGAGGTTATTAGCAAGGTCGGCATTGATTCTTTCGACCATAAGATCATAGGTAACATGTCCATCCTGAGCGAAAGGCATTTCATGCAGCATGATAAATCTGACTGCATCAACACCAAACATGGATACAAGATCATCAGCATAGATAACATTGCCCTTGCTCTTGGACATCTTTGCATCGCCTGTTAACAGCCATGGGTGTCCGAAGATCTGCTTAGGCAGAGGAAGATCCAGTGCCATCAGCATAATTGGCCAATAGATTGTATGGAACCTGACAATATCCTTGCCGATCAAGTGCAGATCTGCAGGCCAGTACTTCTTGAACATTGGATCGCTGTTTCCATCAGCATCATATCCAAGTCCAGTAATATAGTTGCTTAGTGCATCAATCCAGACATAGATAACATGCTTGTTATCAAAGCTGACTGGAATGCCCCACTTAAAGGAAGTACGGGATACACATAGGTCCTGCAGTCCCGGCTTTAGGAAGTTATTCAGCATTTCATTCTTTCTGGATTCTGGCTGAATGAAATGCGGATGATCTTCAATGTACTTGATCAGTCTTGGTGCATACTTGCTCATCTTGAAGAAGTAGGCCTCTTCCTGCATCGGCTTCAATTCACCGCCGCATACCGGACACTTTCCCTCTTCTGTAATCTGTGAGCTTGTATAGAATGCTTCACACTCCTGACAGTAAAGACCGTCATAGTGTCCCTTATAAATATCGCCCTGATCATAGAACTTCTTAAAGATCTTCTGTACCTGCTTCTCATGATAAGGGTCTGTTGTACGGATGAACTTATCATAGGATACGTTCATGACATCGAACTGTTCCTTAATCTCAGCAGATACTTTGTCTGTAAATTCCTTCGGTGTAATACCGGCAGCCTTAGCTCTTTCCTCTACCTTCTGACCATGCTCATCTGTACCGGTCTGGAAGCGGACATCAAAGCCTGCTTCTCTCTTGTAGCGGGCAATAGCATCTGCCAGTACGATCTCATATACATTTCCAATATGAGGCTTCCCTGAAGTATAAGCAATTGCTGTTGTAATGTAATACGGTGTTTTCATTTCTGTCATATTCGTGCACCTCCTGTGTATATAAAAAGACATCCCGAATGAAAGGACGTCTTGCACGCGTTACCACCTTTATCTTCATTCCTCTAATAATAGAAGAAAGCTCTCTGTTTACTGTAACGGGTATCTCCCGGGTCATATTACATTTCATATGACCAGCTCCAAGACCATGTTCATTCTGTATGGAATACAGGCTTTCATCACTGCACCTGTTCTCTAATATATTCCCTCTGCAGAAATACTCTTCTCTTCAAAGCTTTTGTGCTCCTATTATAGGAGATATCTATATTTTTGGAAAGATGTAAAACCTGATACTTTCTTCACGAAAATGTTTCCTTTCATCTTATTTGCCTATCTATTGCAATTACAGGAAGGACATCGATATTATGAACAGCACTGATACAGTTCAGATTTCCATGGATGCAGATATCGCAGAGCAGCAGAAATACTATTCCAGAAATTAGGAATGAGTATGGAACCGGCCATTAATCTATTTGTTGAAGAAAAGATACCTTTTAAGATCAAATTATGACAGCTGTGTCAGCAGACAGTCAGCGCCTTGGAAGAGCAGAAGAAATTTCTGCGGTTCTTTGTACAGGGCATCATCATAAGGTCCAATATCTGTGTGCAGTGTGTCATAAATTACGTCAGATATCATATGTTTCACTGCTTCATTCATGTAATTTTTCAGCTAATCCAGCACATTTCCAGAATATTTTCATAAAATAGTTGATGTAATTTATTACTGTGCATGTACCAAAACGTGGTACACTGTTTCAGAGGAAAAACTATATGAAAATACTATCCGAGATTCCATCTTTCAGCGAGACTGAACTCTACGTGTATAAATACATCATTGCCAATCCGCGCCGCGTAGTGCGTATGTCAATCATGGAACTTGCAGCGCAGGCCAATACCAGTACCGCAACTGTTCTCCGTATGTGCCATAAATACGGCTGCTCAGGGTTTTCACAGTTCAAGTTCAAACTTCAGGAAGAACTGAACAACCCGAATGTGGAAACCGAAAGTATGCTGGATATTTCCTATCACAACGTTGCTCATTTCATCAACACAACGGCCAAGAGCAGAGAGTTCAACGCTTCCATGGAGAAAGCTGCCGAACTGTTAAGTGACAAGCACTTCATATTATTTGTAGGTGCAGGTTCCTCCAACATCATCAGTGAATACGGCACTCTGTATTTCTCATATTTATTTAATATGAGCTTCCGTGTTGAGGATCTTTCCAATTACCCAATTGATTATTATCCTAGGGAACTGGCGAAGAATATCTGTATGATCGTCTGTTCTGTATCCGGTGACACTGAAGAAGTTGTGCAGTATGTTAAGAACTATCACACTGGCAATACACCGATGATTACAATTACTGCAAACAATAAATCCATACTGGCTGAACTGGCTGATGTAGCAATCACTTATACAATGCCTATCACCATGAGCGGTCAGAGCAATCTCACTTCTCAGGTCCCTGCTGTCTATATTATTGAGACACTTGCAGCCATGGTGAAGAAACTTCGTGAGGAGAAAAAGGCAAAAGAGTAGACATGTGCAGCACTAAAACATGCATCTATTTAGTGTTTTAGGCATATCTTTCGGTGTTTTTTTGAAATTTCATCTTGTATTTCGCATAAATGTACTCTATGATGAACTAGTATTCAAGTTGTATATGATTAATATGCATTGGGGATACATAGAAGAGGAGATTCAAAGAAACATGGCAACAGGCAAGGTAAAATGGTTTAACGCAGAGAAGGGTTATGGTTTCATCACAACTGATGAAGGCAAGGACGTATTCGTTCACTATTCTGCAATTCAGGGTGACGGCTTCAAGACACTTGACGAAGGTCAGGCTGTTGAATTCGACATTACTGATTCCAATCGTGGCCCACAGGCTTCGAACGTCGTCAAGCTCTAATCTGATTTTAATATAAAGTCGAAAAGAACCTGCGATTAATGAAAGCACATCCTCAACCGGGATGTGTTTTTTTATTCCCTTCAGCATCAAAAAAAACAATCCACCCGTAAGTCCGCATCGGATAATAGCGTGAGCGGGCAGTCAGCTGCAGTATAGAATTCA
>JBFLGD010000011.1:0-66678 GCA_041859965.1 Bulleidia sp.
CAGGTATATCGATTAATGAGACTGACTATTTTTGATGTGTGAATTGAAACTTACACAGTTTACTTGACAATGTCGACTGTTACATCTCCGTTATATGTATAGTAAGCATTGATATTGTCTTTCTTTAACAATGCTGCTGTTTCTTCTCTTTCACTGCTTGCAGGATTATCCTCACTGCAGCACATGACTGCATCGCTGGGCTGCAGTGTTTCTAACATACTCTTAAGTACATTCATGTAGTGCCCATGGTAAGGCATTTTCAGGAAATTCACTGTACCGTCATGCGTAGTCATGTATTCATTGATCCTGTCTTTCTGTGCATCCCCCATAAAGAGATATGTCTGCGTACCGCATGTTATAGAAGTGATCAATGAAGAGTTGTTATCCGTATTGCTGTCATATACCTGTGTGGTTCCATTAATAGTGAATGTCGCTTCTCCTAAAGTAAACGAAGTATCACCGCTGACTACTTCGGCAGTCAGCCCTGCATCTGCTAAAGCAGATGACAGGTCTACACCATCATCAGATGTATATGTTGTATACACATGCTCTAGTGTATATGTCTTTAATACAGTGGCAACTCCTCCGGCATGATCCTTATCAAAATGTGTCACGATAATGGCATACAGAGAATCAACACCATCTTCCTGCAATGAGCTGACCAGAGCATCTGCATTTTCCTCCAGTCCTGTATCAATCAGTACATTTCCCTTATCTGTCTTTATTACCATAGCGTCTGCTTTGCCAACATCATAAATCCGTATCGTCATCAAAGTGTCCTCACTGGAGGATGACGATACGGATGTCTGTGAAGTGCATCCGCCAAGAGCTATACTGCATGCCATTAGCATGCTCATAAATAAATTTTTGAGTTTCATGATAATAGTCATATCATGAAATTATGAAGTTACAGTGAACAATTAGAGATGAAAGCGTGCAGACGATGAATGAACTGGAAATACTGAAAAAAGAGAATTCTATACATGTAATGAAAGATAACGGTACTGAAGTAAACTACTTTATCTTTCCGGAGGCAGAGATTCATCTGAATGCCATTGCACCGCATACAGTACAGGAATGGCATTTCCATAAACAGATTGATGAGAACCTGGTTATTACGAAAGGAACCCTTCTCTGCAGATGGCTGGATGATGGAAAAGAAATGAGTGCTTATGCAAAGAGGGGTGATGTTATCCGTGTCCATGACAGTGTTCATACATTTGAGAATGACACGGATGATACCGCAGAGTTCATTGTCTTCCGCTATGTTCCTGAAGGAGAAGACAGAAGAGAACTGATTAAGCATGATAAGACAGTTGTAGAAAGATAAAGAATAATAAAGGAGAGCGATTCCTATTGGAAACCGCTCTCCTTATATAGAGGGACTTATTGACATTGTCAAGTAAACTGTGTAAGTTTCAATTCACACATCAAAAATAGTCAGTCTCATTAATCGATATACCTGTGAGAATGAAGAGAGTAATCACGCCATTATTAAAATAATATCGTGAATACTCTCTTTTGATTAGTAATTTAAGTAATGATTGATCCGTTCAGTGAAACTATCGTTGATCAGCAGCTGATTGAGAACCATTGACCAGTTCTGATGCCTGCCTCCATCCCATTTTCTATCCAGCTCTTTAATTCTGAGATAAAGCAATTTAAAGACTGAATCATGATTTGGAAATGAACCTTTTTTTGTCACTTTCCTAAAGGACGAATTAACTGATTCGATCGCATTAGTCGTATACATGACCTTCCTGACCGCTGAACCGTAATCAAACAGCTGCTCGACATGGATGAAATTGCGTTTCCAAACATCTACAGCACCTGGATACTGTTTCCAGTTATCGTTAAATGATTCAAAAGCTGCCTTTGCATTTTTCAAACTGGAAGCCCCGTATACTCTCTTAAGATCGGCAGTGAACTTCTTATAATCTTTCGAAGGAACATATTTGATTGAATTGCGTATGAGATGGACAATACATCTTTGAACTACAACTCCAGGAAAGATGGCTTTCGCTCCATCCTCCAATCCCGAAACACCGTCCATCGAAATGAAGAAGATATCCTCAACACCTCTCGATTTAATTTCATCGAATATCTGCATCCAATAATTCTTGGATTCACTGGAATCCATCCAAAGCCCAAGTATTTCTTTTTCGCCCTGTAAATCATAGCCGAGGATTGTATAAACAGCTTCCTCTTTAGCTTCATATTCACTGCGAACAGACACATACATACAATCAACAAAAATGAACGGATAACATTTCTTTAATGGTCTTGATCGCCATTCCTCCACATCAGGGAGAATTACATCAGTGATGTTAGAAATCATCTCGTGAGATACTTTAAAGCCATAAATATCTTCAATCGTTGATGAGATGTCTCTTTGTGACATCCCTCTGGCATACATAGCTAAGACCTTTCCTTCGATTTCAGAAACATCAGTAGTTCTTTTGGGAATAATTACCGGTTCAAAAGATCCGTCCCTATCTCTCGGTGCTCTGATTTCTACATCTCCCATAGATGTCTTCAGTGTCTTTCGGGTAGATCCATTTCTTCTGTTAGTGATCTCTTTGGGCTCTTTAGAATTTGATTTATATCCGAGATGATTATTCATCTCGCCTTTGAGCAGTCCTTCAAACATTGGTCCAAAAATATCTTTGAGTGCATTCTGCATATCCGCTACAGATGTGCAATCATATTCGTTGATGATTCGAGCAGCTATTTCTTCAGCGGCAGTATTGTGATTTCTCTTACTCATGTCGTTCATTTTCCTTTTCCTCCTTTAGGATAGCATGAGACATAATAAAACTGTGTTCATTAGCTAAATCGTACGCATTTAACTAACTTACACAGTTTAATTTACACTCTCGACTTATTCAGCTTCTGCAGCTTTTCTGGTCCATCCTTTTGTATCTTTTATCTTTCCCCACTGAATGCCTGTAAGCGTGTCATACAGTTTCTGTGCAACAGGACCAATCTCTCCATTGCATATAACAGCATCCTCATCCTTGTAATGAAGTTTGCCTACTGGAGAAATAACAGCTGCAGTACCTGTACCGAATACTTCCTCCAGTTTTCCTTCTCTGGAGGCCTTCATGACATCTTCAACAGCCAGCTTTCCTTCAATGGTAGGAATGCCCCAGTCCTTGCATAGATCAATGACAGACATTCTCGTAACACCAGGCAGTACGGTGCCTGTGCATGCGGCTGTATACAGCTTTCCATCTATCTTGAAGAAGATATTCATAGAACCGACTTCTTCAACATACTTATGGTAAATGCCATCAAGCCACAGTACCTGGTCATAGCCTAAATGCTGTGCCATCTTACCGGATTTGATGGATGCGGCATAGTTTCCTCCGCACTTGGCAAATCCGGTAAGACCTGGAGCTGCTCTGATATATTCATCTTCTACATAGATGCTTACCGGTGCTAAGCCTTCCTTATAGTATGCACCGGAAGGGGAAGCGATTATTGTAAAGCGGTAATGTTTACTGGCATGTACGCCCAGTCCTACATCTGTTGCCACTGCGAATGGTCTTAAATATAAGGAGGTTCCAAATGTATGCGGAACCCAGTCTTTTTCTACTTCTACTAATGCGGAGACAGCCTGAATGAAGTCCTCTTCCGGCATTGTTGGAATGCAGAGACGGTCACAGCTGTTTCTGAAACGGGCAGCGTTCTTCTCCGGACGGAAGAGAAGAATTCTTCCATCGTCTGCACGGTAAGCCTTCATTCCTTCGAATACTTCCTGTGCATAGTGGAATACTGCAGAGGCAGGATCCATTTCGAAGGAATGATATGGTTCGATCCTTGGATCATACCATCCTCTGCCTTCCTCATAGTCCATAACAAACATATGATCGGAGAATATCTTTCCAAAAGGAAGCGAAGATTCATCTTCAGGTTTTTTCTTAGGCGAATCGGTTAGAGTGATTTTAATGTCCAGCATGTTTGTTTTCCTCTTCTTTCTCAGTACGCACTAGCACCATAGTTCGATAAGTATCTTGCGGAAGGATCTGTTACATCGCATCCCTTCCATTCCCTGTTAGGCATCCAGTAATCCTTGATCAGACACTCTTCTCCAGGGTAGAAGGATTCAAAGATATCTCTGTAAAGCAGAGATTCCTTTGTATAAGGTCTGCAGTAGCTGTACTTCCTGCAGCCTTCTTCAAATGCCTCGTCAGTATACATCTGTTCTGCGTATTCTTTTAGATCATCTGCTAAAGAATGTCCTACGGCATCCGAGAAGGCTGCCTTGTCACGGTACAGAATTCCTTCCGGAAGGAGATGATCCTTTTCAAAGGCATGCCTCAGAAGATACTTGCCCATGTGATAATGGTTCATCTTCATAGCAGGGTCAATGGACATGACATAGCGTACAAAGGAGAGATCTCCGAATGGGACCCTTCCTTCCATACTGTTTGCAGAGATACATCTGTCAGCACGGAGAACATCGTACATATACAGTTCCCTGACTCTCTTCTCCGCTTCCAGCTGGAAGCTCTCTGCATCCGGGGCAAAGTCTGTGTATTTGTATCCGAACAGTTCATCAGAGATCTCTCCAGTGAACAGTACTTTAATACAGGTGTGTCTATGAATGTACTTGCAGAGAAGGTACATGCCAATAGAGGCACGTATCGTTGTAATGTCCCAGCTCTCAAGACTCTGAATCACAGGTCTCAATGCATCAATGACATCTTTCTTTGTAATAATGACTTCGGAATGATCGGAACCAATATAGTCAGCAGCCTTGCGGGCATGCTTCAGGTCAATCGCATCCTTGTCCATTCCAATGGCGAATGTACGGATCGGTGTTTTGGAGAACTTCTGTGCAATTGCACAGACCAATGAAGAATCCAGTCCGCCGGAGAGAAGATAGCCGACTGGAGCATCCGCATCCATTCTCTTCTTCACACCTTCCACAAGAAGGGTGTGAATGTTATGACATACAGAATCCAGAGTTTCATGACGGATGTCTTCTGCATGGTAGATCTTTGTATATCTTGTGAACTTGCCATCTATACAGTAGGAGCCTGGTATGAATGGTGCTATGTCTAAAGCAATCGGCATCAGTGACTTAACAGTAGAGCCGAAGGCGATCTTTCCGTTCTCTGTATAGCCATAAAAGAGGGGACGGATACCGATTGGGTCTCTGGATGCAATCCAGGACTTTGTCTTTCCGTCATAGAGGACCATTGCATACTCTGCATCCAGACGGGAGAACATATCCGTCCCGTATTTCTCATACAGAGGAAGAATGATCTCACAGTCAGATTCGCTCTTGAAGGTATAGTCCTTCATCAGTTCTTCTCTGACCGGTCTGAAGTTATACAGCTCTCCATTGCATACGGAGACAGAGTCTCCCATATGGAATGGCTGCATGCCTTCTTCACTGAGTCCCATGATGGACAGTCTGCTGAAACCCACCAGACATCCATCTACTCTTTCAATTCTTTCTGAGTCAGGACCTCTGTCCTTCAATGACGCAAGTCCCTTAGCGAATGCTTCTGGATCCGTTTTCGGATCGGTCGTTACTAATAAGCCGCACATAAGCGTACCTCCTTGAAATACAAAACAGTCCTCCATCCCTGAATCTGGGACGAAGGACTGTTATATCTCCGCGGTACCACCCATCTTCCTGTATAAGAATATACAGGCTCTTTTGCGCCGACTATCATCGGTGATCAGTCAGATAACGGTCTGATACCGTCGAAGCCTACTTGCAGTAAATATATACACTGCTTTCAGTTCGAAGCTCTGGGGTGTTCTTTCGCTGCGCATCTTCATGAGGTTCTCACTGTTCCTCACTCACTTTAGGATCTGCCTTCAGGTACTTTTCCCCTTCTGTGCTTTTCTTGATAGGAGAAATATATAACTGCGAATGTAAGATGTCAATACGATTTCTGAAAAATATAATGTATGGATTCATAAATAAATGAAAATGTTTCAAGGAACGGGGATATGCACTTATGTACATAAGAGGAAGGCTGAAAACGGCTTGTTTAAAGACATTTTTCAATAAATATTGAAAAGTGTATAAAAACGTTCTTAAATTATATTGAAAAGTGTGATAATTGACACTATTATTCTATTGAAAAGTGTATATGAGATGGAGGCGACTATGCTCTATAGAAAGATTGAAAAGACAATTGAGGATTACTTAAAGTCTGATTCTGACAGGATTTTAATTGTTGACGGAGCCAGGCAGGTGGGCAAAACTTACAGTATCAGTCATGTCGGCAGACGTTTGTTCAAGAATTATATTGAAATTAACTTTGTTGAAGATTCCCTTGGCAGAAAGCTATTTGAGAATGTTGCTGCAACTGAGGACTTCTATCTGGCTGTCAGTATGCTCGCTGGCGATAGAATGAAGGATAAGGAGAACACCCTGATTTTTTTGGATGAAATACAGGTATATCCAAAATTGCTTACATTGCTGAAATTTCTGAAGAAAGAAGATAGGTTCACTTATATAGCGAGCGGTTCTCTGCTGGGCGTAACGCTGATGGAGACCATTTCAATTCCTATCGGCAGTATAGAAACAATCAGAATGTATCCACTGGACTTTGAAGAGTGGCTTTATGCAAATGATATTGGTACAGCTTTTGTAGAATCCATGAAGGAGAAGTTTCTTCATGAGGAAAGTCTGGATGAAAATACACACAGTCACATGATGAATCTCTTTAAAAAGTATCTCCTTGTAGGGGGAATGCCTGATGCTGTAAACGCATATATTGCTGAAAAAAATATAGATACGGTAAGAAAAGTTCAGAAGCAGATTCATCAATATTATGCAATTGATGCTTCAAAATATGATGAGGAAAGAAAGCTGAAGATCAGAAGGATCTACGACATGATTCCATCATCACTTGAAAATAAGAAAAAGAGAATTGTAGTAAAAAACATTGAAGACAGAAAAGGGAAACGATATTCAGACTATCAGGATGAATTCGAGTATCTAATTGGAGCTGGAATAGCATTGGAGGTCAAGGCAATTTCCAATCCCTCATTTCCTCTGATCGAATCCGGCAGTAAGAACCTTATGAAACTGTATTTAAATGATGTGGGAATCCTGACTGGTATCTTATATAAGAATAATGTACAGGCGGTATTGGATGATAAACGCAGTATTAATCTTGGCACTGTATATGAATCAGCGGTTGCGTCCGAACTGGCTGCACATGGTCACAGTCTTTTCTACTATGACAACCGCAATAAAGGTGAAGTTGATTATCTGCTGGATGATTATCAAGGACTGAAGGTCATTCCCTTGGAAATAAAATCCGGGAAGGACTATATCGTGCATAGCGCACTGAATACATTTCTGAAGCAGGATGGCTACCCTGTTGAAAAGGGCTATGTACTTTCTAATGAAAGGCAGATCACTAGAAAGGAAAAAGCAATATATATCCCTATCTATAACATCATGTTTTTCTGAGATATAGCTATAATCTAATAAAAGCACAGGAGGAAGAACACGATATGAATAAAGCAATTGAGAACATGATGACAAGAAGAAGTGTTAGAAAGTATAAACCGGATATGGTGTCGCGGGATATGCTTGATCAGGTCATGATGGCAGGCGAGTTTGCTGCCAGCGGAAAAGGAAAGCAGCCTGCCGTCATTATTGCTGTAACAAACAGAATTCTGAGAGATAAGCTCTCTGATATGAATAGAAGAATAGGCGGCTGGGATGAAGGCTTCGATCCATTCTATGGAGCACCTGCTGTACTGGTGGTGCTGGCAGACAAGAGTACTTCTACCTATGTATACGATGGAAGCCTTGTCATAGGCAATATGATGCTGGCAGCTCATTCATTAGGCCTGGGGACGTGTTGGATACACAGGGCAAAGGAAGAGTTTGAGAGTGAAGAAGGAAAAGAAATACTGAAGGATCTTGGGATTGAAGGAGATTATGAGGGAATCGGGCACTGTATTATAGGATGCCCGGACGGTCCTCTGAATGAACCGGCTAAGAGGAAAGATGACTTCATCTATTATGCGGACTAGATAAAAGTTTCTGAAAATATCTATTGACAGCATA
Source organism: Bulleidia sp. (assembly GCA_041859965.1). Lineage (GTDB taxonomy): Bacteria > Bacillota_I > Bacilli_A > Erysipelotrichales > Erysipelotrichaceae > Bulleidia. Next base: position 8,057 of record JBFLGD010000011.1, read on the forward strand.
AGAATGTAATAATAAGATAGTTTCGCTTAGCAAAAAAAGGCTTTGCCATGCGCAAAGCCTATTATTAGCCTAAGAAAAGGCACACTTGGAACTGTGTGCATAAAAATCGAAAGGAGAATTGCAATGCCAACAATAAACCAGTTAGTACGTAAAGGACGCACTGATAAAGTTTACAAGTCAAAGTCCCCTGCATTAAACAGAGGCTTTAACACACTGAAGAATCGCGGTACCAGCTTAAGCAGCCCTCAGAAGAGAGGTGTCTGCACACGTGTAGGTACAATGACTCCTAAGAAGCCTAACTCAGCTTTGAGAAAGTATGCCCATGTTCGTCTGTCAAATGGAATGGAAGTTACAGCTTACATCCCAGGTGTCGGACATAACCTGCAGGAGCACTCCGTTGTTATGATCAGAGGCGGACGTGTTAAGGACCTCCCTGGGGTTCGTTACCACATCATCAGAGGTACACTGGATTGCGCCGGTGTAGACGGAAGAAACCAGAGCCGTTCACTGTACGGTGCTAAGAAGCCAAAGACTAAGTAAGAGAAGAGGAGAAAGTAAAATGCCAAGAAAAGGTTATGTAGCAAAGCGTGACGTGTTACCGGATCCGATCTATAACTCAAAGCTGGTCACAAAGCTGATCAACAAGATCATGATCGACGGTAAGAGAGGCACTGCACAGACAATTCTGTACGATGCATTCGCAGATGTTGAAAAGAAGACCGGAGAAAATCCGATGGAAGTATTCGAGAAGGCATTAGGAAATGTTATGCCTGAACTGGAGCTGAAGGCTCGCCGTGTAGGCGGTGCCAACTACCAGGTACCATGTGAAGTAAGCACAGAGAGAAAGCTGACACTTGGCCTTCGCTGGATTGTTAACTTTGCAAGACTGAGACATGAGCCGACAATGGAAGCTAGACTTGCCAATGAGATCATGGATGCAGCCAATGGAACTGGTGCTTCCGTTAAGAGAAAAGAAGAAGTTCATAGAATGGCTGAAGCAAACAAGGCGTTTGCTCACTACCGTTTCTAATTCATTCAGATTCATCAATAAAGAAAGGAAGGTTATATGCCTAGAGAGTTTCCGTTAGACAGAATTCGTAATATTGGAATCATGGCCCATATCGATGCCGGTAAGACAACGACTACAGAGCGTATCCTTTATTACACAGGAAAAATATATAAGATCGGTGAGACTCACGATGGTGCTTCCCAGATGGACTGGATGGCGCAGGAGCAGGAACGTGGTATTACTATCACTTCCGCTGCGACAACTTGCCACTGGAAGGACTGCCAGATCAATATCATCGATACACCAGGCCACGTAGACTTCACTGCTGAAGTTGAGCGTTCTCTGCGTGTACTGGACGGAGCCGTTACGGTTCTGGATTCAAAAGCAGGAGTTGAGCCTCAGACTGAAACAGTCTGGAGACAGGCTTCCGAGTATCATGTACCGCGTATCGTCTTCTCCAATAAGATGGACGCTACGGGTGCAGACTTCGATATGAGTGTTGCGTCCATTGGCGACCGTCTTGGTGCCAAGGCATGTGCTATACAGATGCCGGTTGGTGCTGAAGGCAGTTTCCGCGGAATTATCGACCTCGTAACGATGAAGCAGGAAATGTATGAGAACGATCTCGGTACGGATATCCATACTGAAGAGATCGAAGACCAGTTTGTTGAAAAGGCAAAGGAAAAGAGACAGGAAATGCTCGAAGCCATTGCTGATTACGACGACGATGTCATGATGAAGGTTCTGGAAGGTGACGACGTCACTGTTGAAGAAATCAAGAGAGCTATCCGTACGGGTGTTCTGACATCTGAATTCTTCCCTGTACTCTGCGGATCCGCATACAAGAACAAGGGTGTGCAGATGCTGCTGGATGCAGTTGTTGACTACCTGCCTTCTCCTGTAGATGTTCCTTCTATCAAGGGACACCTGGATGACGGTACTGAAGAGGACAGACTTCCTAGTGATGATCAGCCATTCTCAGCACTTGCATTCAAGATTGCTACAGACCCATTTGTTGGAAGACTGACATACTTCAGAGTTTATTCCGGCCATGCCGAAGCAGGCTCTTATGTACTGAATGCTACCAAGGGCAAGAGAGAGAGACTCGGCCGTCTGGTACGTATGCATGCCAACCACAGAGCAGACATCACTGATGTCTACACAGGCGACATTGCAGGTGCAGTTGGTCTGAAGTATACAACAACATCCGATACTCTCTGCGATGAAGAACATCCTATCGAACTGATGCAGATGGTCTTCCCAGAACCAGTTATTCAGATGTCTGTTGAACCTAAGACAAAGGCAGACTCACAGAAGATGGATACAGCACTGCAGAAGCTTGCAGAAGAAGATCCTACCTTCAAGACATATACGGATGAAGAAACAGGACAGACGATCATCGCCGGTGTCGGCGAACTGCAGCTCGATATCCTGATCGACCGTATGAGAAGAGAATTCAAGGTTGAAGCTACAACAGGTGCACCTCAGGTCGCATACCGTGAGACAATCTCTAAGACAGCTGAAGTTGAAGGCCGTTTCATCAGACAGTCAGGCGGACATGGACAGTATGGTGATGTCTGGATTCGCTTTATACCGAACCCTGATAAGGGCTTTGAATTCGAAGATAAGACAGTTGGCGGATCTATTCCTAAGGAATTCATCAAGCCAACTCAGCAGGGTCTGGAAGAAGCTCTTCCAAATGGACTTGTTGCCGGCTACCCGGTTGTTGATATCAGAGCAGAACTGTTCGACGGTTCCTATCATGATGTCGACTCCTCAGAGCAGGCATATAAGATTGCTGCATCCCTCGCATTGAGAGAAGCTGCTAAGAAGTGCGATCCAATCATCCTTGAGCCTATCATGGCTGTTGATATCACTGCTCCTTCCGAATACCTCGGAGCTGTTATGGGCGACGTTACAAAGCGCCGTGGACAGATCAGAGAGCAGGAAGAAACAGGCAACGCAATCAAGGTCAAGGCATTCGTACCTCTGGCTCAGATGTTCGGCTATGTAACCGATCTGCGTGGTTTCACACAGGGCCGTGGTATCTTCACAATGCAGATGGATCATTATCAGGAAGTACCGAAGAGTATCGCTAAGGAAATTATCGAGAAAAACGCTGCTCCTGAAGAGAAGTAATATTGTATTTTAGTCTGACACCATGTAGAATGATGGCAGACTGAAAATAAGAAATCAGACAAAAACTGGAGGAAAAAACTAACATGGCAAAGGAACATTTTGACCGTAGCTTAGAGCATGTAAACGTTGGTACTATCGGACACGTAGACCATGGAAAAACTACTCTGACAGCTGCAATTACCAAGTATCTCTCTGAGCATCCTGAAGATGGCAAGGCTAACTTTGAAGCTTATGACCAGATTGATGGTGCACCGGAAGAGAAACAGCGTGGTATTACAATCAATACCGCACACGTAGAGTATCAGACAAAGACAAGACATTATGCACACGTTGACTGCCCAGGCCACGCTGACTATGTCAAGAACATGATCACTGGTGCTGCTCAGATGGATGGCGCAATTCTGGTTGTTGCCGCTACTGACGGACCAATGCCTCAGACACGTGAGCACATTCTGCTTGCTCGTCAGGTAGGCGTACCTTCAATCGTTGTATTCCTGAACAAGTGCGACATGGTTGACGATGAAGAGCTGATTGACCTCGTTGAAATGGAAGTTCGTGAACTTCTGACTGAATATGGATATGATGGAGACAACTGCCCGGTTATCCGCGGTTCCGCATATCAGGCTCTGCAGGGAGATCCAAAGTGGACACCTGCTATCAAGCAGCTGCTGGATGCTATCGACACATACATCCCGGCTCCTACTCATGAATTCGACAAGCCGTTCTTAATGGCTATTGAAGATGTCTTCACAATCACAGGCCGTGGCACAGTTGCTACTGGACGTGTTGAACGTGGTAAGCTGAACATGAACGATGAAGTTGAGATCGTTGGTATCAAGCCTACACAGAAGACAGTTGTTACTGGCATCGAGATGTTTAGAAAGACTCTGGACTTCGCACAGGCCGGTGATAATATCGGAGCTCTGCTTCGTGGTGTCAACCGTGAACAGGTTGAGCGTGGACAGGTTCTTGCTAAGCCAGGATCCGTTACTCCTCATACAAAGTTCAAGGCTCAGGTCTATGTACTGACAAAGGAAGAAGGCGGCCGTCATACACCGTTCGTCTCCAACTACCGTCCGCAGTTCTATTTCAGAACAACAGACGTTACAGGAGTTATCACTCTTCCTGAAGGAACTGAACTCTGCATGCCTGGCGACAACGTCGTCATGAGTGTAGAACTTCTGCAGCCAATCGCTATCGAAAAGGGAACAAAGTTCTCAATTCGTGAAGGCGGCCGTACAGTAGGTTTCGGATCTATCACAGAGATCGACGCTTAATTCATTTCTGCAAATCAGGGATATCCTCAATTGAGGGTATCCTTTTTTGTATTCGCTATGCTATAGTGTTAGACGATTCGAAGTTGTATTAAAGGGTAATAAGGGGACTAATATATGAATAACGACTTATCAAGCAATGAAAGCCAGCAGTGTATACGAAAAGCACTTCCGGATATTTTAGAAGCTTCCGTATCAGCTATGCTCAGCATTATATCTTTCGCAGAAGGCGGACTGATATGGAGCACGGCATTTGGTGCCTTTACGGTCATCTTTGCTGTGTATGCGGCCGGATACTGGCGAAGCACAGATTCCAACGAAGAGAATTGCGGCGAAGTAAAGCAGATGAGCACAGTCAAGAAAGCTGTACTGTTTGCCTTCGTAATAGTAATTATTGCTTCGGGAATCAGCAGTCTCATGCAGACGTGGATGCGATAAGCATGATTAAGATCCTGCCGTTTTGATACGGCAGGATTTTATATACATAAATCGCAGGAAGAAAATGATATAGTTGTAATCAATGGAAAAGGCTGGAAATAAGAGAACAATAAAACTGGATGGAGACAGACTGATGGACAGACAGTCTCTCCGTTTATATATGCATGAACTGTTTACGGAAGAGAAGAAGATAGACGTCAGTGATAAGGGAATACTGGATCTGCTGATGCAGATAGAAGATGATACAGACATCTGTTTATCAAAGAAATGTGTCGGCAGGGTATGCGGATCAGTATATGCATTTCATATTCTAGGTATTATCGGAAAGGCGTCAGATCAGAATCCTCATATTATGATCCATTTCATATAATAAGAGAGAGTGTCCTTATATATAGGAAGGCAGGCGACGTAAAGCCTGCCTTTTCAGCACGTAAATCATAGTAATTGCGACAAGCTGAAGGCAAGTATAGAAGACGAATGCCTTTTGTTATGCTTAATTTCATGTATATGGCACGCTTAAACACGTTGACACGGAAAAGTTTTTCAAAAAATGCTTGCGCTGGTATATATGTCAGTGATATTATATTCAAGCACTCGCGTAGATGTGGGAGGTTGCCGGCACGCTGAAATGCGTTGTCACGGAAGCGTGATAACCGGGGAATTTCCACGGAGCGATCCCGTAAGGGAGTGAATATAAGGAGGAAAAATTCATGGCAAAGAACTCTGTAAGAATTCGTTTGAAGGCTTACGAGAACAGGAGTCTGGACGCTGCTAGTGAGAAGATCGTCAAGACAGCTGAAAATCACGGCGCTAAGAAGATCGTCGGACCTGTTCCGCTGCCAACAGAACGCGAAGTTATCACGGTACTTCGTGCGGTTCACAAGTACAAGGATTCCCGTGAGCAGTTTGAAATCCGTACACACAAGAGACTGATCGAGATTATCGGCCCAAGCGCAGAAACAATTGATGCACTGTCAAGATTGGATCTGCCGTCCGGAGTTGATATCGAGATCAAGCTTTGAGAAAGGAATCGGGTGATATTAGATGAAAAGCATTTTAGGACGTAAGCTTGGTATGACCCAGGTCTTCACCATTGAGGGAACTCTGATTCCTGTAACTGTTGTTGAAGTGAAGCCAAATGTCGTACTGCAGAAGAAAACAAAGGAGAGCGATGGCTATGATGCCATTCAGCTCGGCTACGAAGATGTCAAGGAGCAGCGTGCAACAAAGGCTGCTATCGGACATGCTAAGAAGGCAAACACAGCTCCGAAGCATTTCATCAGAGAAGTTATCGCTGACGAAATGATGAACCTCGAAGTTGGCAATGAAGTAAAGGCTGATCTGTTTAAGGCTGGCGATATCGTTGATGTTCAGGGAACTACTAAGGGACATGGATACAACGGAACAATCGTCAGAAACAACGCTAAGCAGGGCCCGCTTTCACATGGTGGATCCAAGAACGCAAGACATATCGGTTCTCTGGCTACCAACGGCCGTAACAATGGTGTTGTTAACAAGGGTACTATCATGGCTGGCCAGTATGGCGGAGTTACAGCAACATGCCAGGATCTGACAGTCGTTAAGGTTGACACAGAAGATGGATACATCCTCGTAAAGGGAAATGTACCAGGACCTCGCAAGGGACTTGTTACGATCCATACAACTGTTAAGCCTGTTAAGGAAGCAGCAGTACCTGAACTCGTATCTTACAAGGGCGCTTCGGTCAAGGAAGAACTTGAGAAGGTTTCTGACACGATCAATGCTGAACTTGCTAAGGAAGAGAAGGGCAAGGAAGCAATTGAGGCTGCTAAGAAGGCAGCTGCAAGCGAAGCCCGCAAGAATAAAAAAGAAGGAAAGTGAGGATAACTAATGTCACAGGTTGATGTATTTAATCAGGAAGCTAAAGCCGTTAAGAAGGCAGAGCTGTCCGACGCTGTGTTCGCTATTGAGCCGAATCAGCAGGCAATCTATGATGCTGTCCTCGTCTACCAGGCAGGTCTGAGACAGGGAACACACAGCACAAAGACAAGACACTTCGTCTCCGGAACAGGAAAGAAGCCATTCCGTCAGAAGGGCACAGGACGTGCCCGTCAGGGATCCACAAGAGCTACACAGTGGAGACATGGCGCTATCGCTTTTGGACCTCATCCAAGAGACTACAGCTACAAGCTGAACCGTAAGGTGAGACAGCTCGCCCTCCGTTCCGCTCTGTCAGAGAAGAATGCAGATGCAGATCTTAAGCTGATCGAAAGTCTGAACTTCGAGGACATCAAGACAAAGAAGGCTGTTTCAATGATGAATGCCTTCGGATTCGAAAGGAAAACATTATTCGTTGCCGATTCTTCTGAAGATTTCGACAATGCATATCTGTCCATGAGAAATATTCCGAATGCTGTTCTGGTCACAGTTTCTGCTCTGAATGTCTATGACATCGTAAATGCTGACAAGATCGTATTTACGGAAACTGCCGCTGAGAAGGCAGGGGAGGTATTCGCAGCATGAGTGCACGTGATATTATCGTGAGACCTATTGTTACTGAAAAGACAACAAAGCTCACATCTACAGAAAATAAGGTTACCTTCATGGTTGCCAAGACTGCCGACAAGACTTCCGTCAAGCAGGCAGTACAGCAGATCTACGGCATCAAGCCGGTCGCTGTCAACATGATCAATGTTCATTCCAAGAAGAAGAGAATGGGCAAATATGAAGGCACAACAAGCGCTTATAAGAAGGCTGTTGTCACACTTGCTGAAGGTGATTCCATTGATATCTTCGGTGACAGCACCGCCAGCAAGTAATTGATTCACCTATCGGAGGAATACGCTATCTCCGGAAAAATTGCGAAAGGACAAATAAATGCCAATTATTAAGTACAAGCCTACCAGCAATAGCCGCAGAAATATGTCCACACTGGACAACAGGGACAGACTTACAAAGTCTACTCCTGAGAAGTCTCTGCTGGCTCCGCTGAGTAAAAAAGGCGGACGTTCTAATACAGGACGCATCACCGTACGTCATCAGGGCGGCGGCGCAAAGCAGAAGTACAGAATCATCGATTTCAAGAGAAATAAGGATAACGTTCCAGCTAAGGTCGCAGCGATTGAATACGATCCTAACAGAAACGCAAACATTGCATTGCTTCATTATCAGGACGGCGAGAAGAGATACATCATCTGCCCTGCTGATCTGAACGTCAATGATACAGTCATCTCCGGCGACGCTGTCGATATCAAGACAGGCAACGCTATGCAGCTGAAGAACATTCCAGATGGAACATATGTTCACAACGTTGAACTCACAGCAGGCAAGGGCGGCCAGATGGCAAGAGCTGCAGGCTGTTCCGCACAGATCCTCGGATCTGAAGGCGGCTTCACAACTCTGCGTCTTTCTTCCGGTGAAGTCAGACGTATCCATGACAACTGCCGTGCAACAGTAGGTACTGTTGGAAACGGCGACTTCTCTCTGGTCAACTTAGGTAAGGCCGGCAGAAGCAGACATCTCGGCATTCGTCCGACTGTCCGTGGTTCTGCTATGAACCCTTGCGACCATGCACACGGTGGTGGTGAAGGCAAGGAGCCTGTAGGACGTAAATCTCCTATGACACCTTGGGGCAAGAAGGCTATGGGTGTTAAGACTCGTAAGCATAAGAATAAGTCCACAAAGTATATCGTCAGAAGAAGAAATGGAAAGTAAGTTGAAAGGAGAAAATGAGTAATGTCAAGAAGTGTTAAAAAAGGTCCATTCTGCGACGCCTCTCTGCTGAAGAAGGTTGAAGAGCAGAACAAGGCTGGCAAGCATGATGTAATCAAGACATGGTCACGCCGTTCAACGATTTTCCCTAGCTTCGTTGAACACACATTCGCCGTCTACAACGGCAAGGAGCATATCCCCGTGTATGTTACTGAAGATATGGTAGGTCACAAGCTCGGTGAGTTTGCACCGACTAGAAAATTCGGCGGACACGGAACAGGCAAGGCAGCCGACGCTGCAGCTTAAGGAGGAGGAAATACAAGATGGATGTAAAAGCAACCGCAAAGACCGTTCGTGTTACTCCTCGTAAGGCACGTCTGGCTCTGGATCTGATCAGAGGTAAGAGTGTTGACGAAGCACTGGCCATTCTCAAGTTCACACCGAACAAGGCCGCTGCTGAAGCATACAAGGTAGTAAAGAGCGCAGCCGCAAATGCGACTAACAATAACCAGCTCGACAGTGAGAAGCTCTATGTGAAAGAAGCATATGCTAATCAGTCTGTTGTCCTGAAGAGATTTATGCCAAGAGCTAAGGGAAATGCATCAAGCATTTTCAAGAGAACAAGCCACATTACAATTGTGGTAAGTGACGAGAGATAAGGGAGGAAGATCAGAAATATGGGACAGAAAGTAAGCCCGATCGGAATGCGTGTCGGTGTCATCCGTGACTGGGAGTCCAGATGGTACGCAGACAAAGCTGATTACGGAGATCTTCTGAACGAAGATATCAGAATCCGCAGTTTCCTCGAGAAGCAGCTTAAAGATGCATATATCTCGAGAATTGAAATTGAACGTACAGGAACGAAGAACGTTAAGGTCATCATTCGCTGTGCACGTCCGGGAGCAGTCATCGGCAGAGCTGATGAAAATGGCAAGGATAACGCTGCCAAGCTCAAGGAACAGATTGCCAAGCTGACAGCTGGCAAGGAAGTAAAACTGGACATTGTTCAGGTCGGAAATCCTGACCTCGACGCTCGTCTTGTTGCTCGTAGAATTGCAGAGCAGCTTGAAGCACGTCAGTCTTACAGAATTGCTCAGAAGAAGGCTATTCAGCAGTCTATGAGATCCGGCGCCAAGGGTGTTAAAACCCTGGTTAAGGGAAGAGTCGGCGGAGCAGAAATTGCCCGTCAGGAAGGCTACACAAGAGGTGTCGTTCCTCTGCATACATTAAGAAGCGATATCGACTATGCATGCGTAGAAGCACACACAACTTATGGCAAGCTCGGTGTCAAGGTCTGGATCTGCCGCGGAGAAGTTCTCCCGGGAGAGATGGTCAAGGAACCGGAAGCTCCAAAGAACAGCAGAGATAACAGAAGAGGAAATAACGGCCGCCGAGGACCTAGAACAAATTCCAGACGTCCAGCTCGCCGTGATGCAGCTCCTGCACAGAATGCAGCTGCTCCATCCGAGAAGAAGGCAGCTCCTGCTTCTGCAGAAGGAGGCAAAGATTAATCATGTTGATGCCTAATAGAACCAAGTACAGAAGACCTCACCGTCTTAGCTACGAAGGCATTTCCAAGGCAGGCCGTAAGATTGCTTTCGGTCAGTATGGACTTGTAGCAGACGAGGGTGCTTATGTAAGCAGCGCTCAATTAGAGGCTGCACGTGTTGCCATGACACGTTATATGAACCGTGGCGGAAAAGTTTGGATCAAGGTATTCCCACAGCTTGCTAAGACAAAGAAGCCGCTGGAAGTACGTATGGGTTCCGGTAAGGGTGCTCCGGATCATTGGGTAGCTGTTGTACAGAAGGGCAGAGTGCTCTTCGAAGTTGCCGACGTCGATGAAGCTACAGCTCGTGAGGCATTAAGACTCGCTGCCAACAAGCTTTGCGTTAAAACCCGCTTTGTTAAGAAGGGCGAGGAGGCTTATTAATCATGAACGTTAAAGAAATCAGAGACCTCAGCAATGAAGATCTGGTGAAGCAGGAAGCTTCTCTGAAGGAAGAACTGTACGGACTGCGTTTCCAGCAGGCTACAGGAAACCTGGAGAATCCATCCCGCATCAAGGACATCAGAAAGACAATTGCACGTATTAAGACAGTAATTACCGAGCGTAAGACTCAGGTAACAGAGTAAGGAGGACGAGATAAATGGAAGATAGAAATTCACGTAAGGTCCTTCGCGGAACAGTAGTTTCCGACAAGATGGACAAGACAATCGTCGTCGAAATTCAGAGATCTAAATCTCACCCTCTTTACGGAAGACACGTAAAGACATCGACACGCTTCAAGGCTCATGATGAGAACAACGAAGCTAAGATGGGCGATATTGTTGAAGTAATGGAAACAAGACCTTTATCAAAAGACAAGCACTTCCGTCTTGTAAAGGTAGTTGAAAAGGCAGTTATTCTTTAATAGCACAGGAGGAAATCAGAATGATTCAGAATGAAAGCAGATTGAATGTCGCTGACAACACCGGTGCCAAGGAATTACTTGTCATCAGATGTTTAGGCGGATCCAAGCGCAAGAGCGCAACCATCGGCGATGTCGTCGTATGTGCAGTCAAGAGTGCTTCCCCGAACGGAACAGTCAAGGACGGCCAGGTTGTCAAGGCGGTCATCGCGCGTACCGTATACGGTATTCGCCGCGATAATGGATCTTATATCAAGTTCGACGATAACGCTGCCGTTATCATCAACGACGATAACACACCGGTCGGAACCCGTATCTTCGGTCCGGTCGCAAGAGAGCTCCGTGACAAGGGATATATGAAGATAGTTTCCCTTGCTCCGGAAGTATTATGAGGAGGCCGAGAATATGAAAATCAAGACAGGCGATGAAGTTAAGGTTATCAGCGGCCACTACAAAGGAACAGTTGCCGAGGTAAAGGCAGTATCTCCAAAGACAAACAAGATCATTGTTGAAGGCGTTAACATGATCAAGAAGTCTCTGAAGCCTTCTCAGCAGAATCCGGAAGGCGGCGTAATCGAGCAGGAAGCTCCGATCGACGCTTCCAACGTTATGATCTATGACCGTAAGGCTAAGGCAGTCAGCCGTATAGGTTATAAGAAGAATGACGATGGCAAGAAGACAAGAGTCTTCAAGAAGTCCGGTAAGGAAGTCAAGGAGGACAAGAAGTAATGAATCGACTCGAACAGAAATATGTTGAAACGGTCAAGCCGTCCTTGATGAAGGAGTTCAATTATTCCAGCGTCATGGAAGCGCCGAAACTGGTCAAGGTCGTCATCAACATGGGTGTCGGTGACTCCATTGACAACTCTAAGCTTCTCGATGAAGCTGTTGAGGAAATGACTCAGATCTCAGGTCAGAAGCCTATTGTCACAAAGGCTAAGAAGTCCATCGCGAACTTCAAGCTGCGTGAAGGCATGCCGATTGGCTGCAAGGTTACTCTTCGCGGTCAGAGAATGTATGAATTCCTTGACAAACTATTCAATATCTCACTTCCACGTGTAAGAGATTTCCACGGTGTCAGCACAACAGCATTTGACGGCCGCGGCAATTACACACTCGGTGTTAAGGAACAGCTGATCTTCCCTGAAATCAACTTTGATAAAGTTGGTAAAGTCAGAGGAATGGATGTTGTTATCGTAACGACAGCTAAGACGAACAAGGAAGCTCAGTCTCTCCTTGGTCAGCTTGGTATGCCGTTTGCCAAGTAAGGAAGGGAGAACAGAATGGCAAAAACTAGCTTAAAGGTTAAGGCAGCTCGTCCTGCTAAGTTCTCCACACGTGAATATACACGCTGCGAGAGATGCGGACGTCCGCATTCAGTACTGAAAAAATATAAGGTTTGCCGTATCTGCTTCAGAGAACTCGCTTATAAGGGTGAGATTCCTGGAGTAAAGAAGGCAAGCTGGTAAGGAGGAAACGCGATCATGAATATGACAGATCCTATTGCAGACATGCTGACTAGAATCCGTAACGGAGTTCAGGCACACATGACATCTGTAGATGTAGCACCGGCTTCCAAGGTAAAGGCAGAAATTGCCAGAATACTGAAGGCTGAAGGCTATATCCAGAATTACGCTGTTGAAGGCGAAGGCATCGAGAAGAAGATCGTCGTTACTCTTAAGTATGCATCACACGGCGAAAAGGTTATAACAGGCATCAAGAGAATCTCCAAGCCAGGACTTCGTGTCTATGCGCAGGGAGACAACATTCCTAAGGTCCTCAATGGACTTGGAATTGCTATCATCTCCACATCAAATGGAATGATGACAGACAAGGAAGCACGCAAGCAGCACGTCGGCGGTGAAGTCATCGCTTACGTCTGGTAAGAGAAAGGATAAATCGAATGTCACGTATCGGAAATAAAGCGATTACCGTTCCCGCAGGTGTCGAAGTATCAAAGACCGACGGGAATGAGGTGACTGTAAAAGGTCCCAAGGGAACTCTGGTAAAGCAGTTCTCCCCGCTCATGGACATTACCATCGACGCAGGTGTTGTTACGGTAAAGCGTCCTAATGAAGAAAAGCATACAAAGCAGCTGCATGGCACTACTCGTGCACTGATTGCCACAATGATCGAAGGCGTATCCAAAGGCTACAGCAAGCAGCTGAAGATCGTCGGTATCGGTTACCGTGGACAGCTCAAGGGCAATACTCTTGTTCTGGGCGTAGGCTTCTCTCATGAAGTTACTCTGGATATCCCAGAGGGCGTCAAGGTTGATATGCCTGATGCTACAACAATTAATGTAAGCGGCATTGACAAGCAGGTTGTTGGACAGTTCGCTGCTGTCACAAGAGCTGTCAAGAAGCCGGAACCTTATGGAGGAAAGGGCATCCGCTATGTGGATGAACATGTACGCCGTAAGGAAGGCAAGACTGCCGCAGCTAAGAAGTAAGGGAAGGAGAGAGTAAATAAATGCTGAAATTAGGTAAGAAAAATGAAGAACGTGTTCGCAGACACAAGCGTGTCCGCACAGTAGTCAGCGGAACTCCCGACTGCCCAAGGCTGAACGTGTTCCGTTCCAATGCAAATATCTATGCACAGGTTATCGATGACACAACCGGAAAGACATTATGTTCCGCGAGTTCCCTCGATCTGAAGCTCGAGAATGGAGGCAATGCTGAAGCTGCCAAGAAGGTTGGTGAGGCTATTGCTAAGAAGTGTCTTGAAGCTAAGATTGAAAACGTCCGTTTCGACAGAGGCGGCTACGTCTATCACGGAAGAGTCCAGGCGCTTGCAGATGCTGCAAGAGAAGCAGGACTGAAGTTCTGAGGGAAGGAGAGGAAATATGCCAACAGAAAACAATGAAGCACGTCCTCAGCAGAACAGAGACAGACGTCCGCAGCAGGGTGGAAGAGACTTCCACGGCGGACGCAGACCGATGAGAAGACGCGAACCGAAGGAATTCGACAGCGTAGTCGTTTCCATCAATAAGGTTTCCAAGACTGTCAAGGGCGGCCGCAGAATGAGATTTGCTGCTCTGGTCGTTGTCGGTGATAAGAAGGGACGTATCGGATTCGGAATGGGTAAGGCCACCGAAGTTCCAGATGCTATCCGTAAAGCCGAGGAAGCAGCTAACAAGAATGTCTTCAGAGTCAATCTCGTAGACAGCGGACGTACAGTTCCGCATGCAGTCAAGGTTACAGAGGGATGCAGTACAGTATTCCTCGCTCCAGCTGCTCCAGGTACCGGAGTTATTGCCGGCGGTGCAGTTCGTAATATCCTTGAGCTTGCAGGTGTATCTGATGTACTGTCAAAGGTCATCGGTTCCCGTACAAGTGTCAATGTTGTATATGCAACACTGTCTGCACTGAAGTCAATGCGTACAGTTAATGATGTAGCAAAGCTCCGCGATAAGAAAGTCGCTGAGATTAGATAAGGAGGGTTCCAATTATGAAGTTAAACGAATTACAGCCGAATGAGGGAGCCCGTTCAACAAAGAAGAGAATCGGAAGAGGTTTAGGTTCCGGTAAGGGCAAGACTTCAGGCAAGGGCCAGAAGGGTCAGAACTCCAGAACAGGCGGAGGCGTATCCATCGGTTTCGAAGGTGGACAGAATCCGTTCTACAAGAGAATGCCTAAGAGAGGCTTCACGAATTTCACACGCAAAGAATATGCTGTTGTCAATGTTGAGGATCTCAACAAGTTCGACAATGGAGTAACCGTTGACTATGAAGCTCTGAAGGCTGCCGGTCTGGTGAAGAAGCATCTTGACGGCGTTAAGGTTCTGGGCAACGGAAAAATGGAGAAGAAGCTCACTGTAAAGGTTGAGAAGTTCTCCAAGTCCGCGCAGAAAGCAATCGAAGAAGCAGGCGGAAAAGCAGAGGTAATCTGATATGCTGCATACGTTCGTCAGTTTGTTCAAGAATAAGGAGACCCGTAAGAAGATCTTCTTTACCTTGGCAATGCTGCTGATCTATCGCATAGGTTCCGGTATTCCGGTACCAGGTGTTGATTCTACGGTATTATCATCGCAGATCAGTGACAACTCTATACTCAGTATGATGAATCTTCTGGGCGGCGGTGCACTTGAGAAATTAAGTGTATTTGCAATGGGGGTCACGCCTTATATCACCGCAAGCATTATCGTTCAGCTTCTGTCCATGGATGTCATTCCAGCACTTACTGAAATGGCTAAGTCCGGACAGACAGGCCGTATGAAGATGGAAAAAGTCACTAGATATCTTGGTGTCGTTCTCTCCTTCGTACAGGCATATTCACTAGTATACGGCTTTGACAAGCAGTATTCTGTACTGGCAAGCAGCACGCTGTCCCAGTATCTGTACACTGCTACGATCATGACTGCAGGAACAATGTTCCTGATCTGGATCGGCGACCGTATTTCAATGAAGGGCATCGGAAATGGTATCTCCATTATTATCTTTGGCGGTATCGTATCCAACATGCCATCAGACTTCCAGCAGGTATACAGCGTACTTGCCGGCGGTTCTACATCAGGAGAGCTCTTTAACGGAATTCTGCAGTTTGCACTGTACTGTCTTGTATATCTTGCTATCATTATCTTCGTTGTCATAATGGAGACGGCGGTACGTAAGATTCCAATTCAGTATACAAACAGTTCAACGATCAAAGGAGGCTCGGATATTACATATCTGCCTCTGAAGATCAATTCCGCTAACGTTATTCCAGTCATCTTCGCACAGTCCATCATGACTGCACCGCAGATTATCATCAGTTTCTTCAATACAGATCTCTATACTACTTTAAGTACATATCTGTCATTGAGCAGCTGGTCCGGTCTCTGTATCTATGCAGTCCTGACAATTCTGTTTACGTTCTTCTATACGGATCTGCAGGTAGACCCTGAACGTATGGCAGATAACCTTGGCAAGTCCGGTGCATATATACCGGGTATCCGTCCAGGCGGAGAAACGAAGACATATCTGCACAAGGTTCTGAACCGTATCACTGTATTAGGTGCTATCGGACTGACCTTTGTCGCAGTTATTCCGTACCTGATTCCGATGTTCACTTCCATCCCTTCCAGTACATCTGTAAGCGGAACCGGAGTTATCATCGTAGTCGGTGTCGCCATGGAGACAATGGCACAGCTGAGAGGCCAGCTGACCCAGAAGCAGTACCACGGTTTCCTGAACTAACAGGGGGAATCCGAATATGAACATTCTTATCATGGGTCCTGCCGGAGCCGGAAAGGGCACAATGTCCGATCTGATTCTCGGCGAGTACGATATTCCGCACATTTCAACCGGCGATATGCTGAGAGAAAATGTCAGAAAGGGTACAGACTTAGGAAAAGAAGCACAGGGATACATGAATGCAGGCAAACTTGTTCCGGATGACGTTATTAACGCCATGGTGGAGAAGCGCCTGCAGGAACCTGATTGCCAGAAGGGATATCTGCTGGATGGCTTTCCACGCACACTTGTGCAGGCGGAAGCTTTCGCTCAGATAGAGAAGAACATCGGCAGACCTGTCGACTGTGTTCTCGCTCTGGAAGTAGGGATGGATGTCCTGGAAGACAGAATCACGGGCAGAAGGATCTGTCCAAAATGCGGTGCGATCTACCACGTACGCAATCATCCGAGCAAGGTCGAAGGTATCTGCGACCAATGTGGAAGTGAACTTCAGCAGAGAAAAGACGATACCGTCGAGCAGCTGAAAGTCAGAATGGATGAATATGCGAAGAATACAAAACCGGTCATTGATTACTACGAGCCAAGAGGTGTGGTAACACATATTGATGCTTCGCAGGATTCAAAGGTTGTATTTGAACAGGTCAAGGGAGTTTTAACAAAACTGAAATAACAGTCACTGGGAAAGAGATTTCTCTTTCCCGCACTGATTGTTTTATCAGAAACGTTATTCCGGAAACACGAAGTTCCGGCCTACGTTTCCCTTAAAATCCGAATGCGAGAATCATCCGCATTTTACGGGATCGGAACATTTCCCCGGAAATATATAACGAATACGTAGGCATCACTGACAGATCAATAAGAATCTGTTACAATGAAACATTGTCTAGGAGGCAGATTTATGAAAGTAAGACCATCCGTTAAACCGATGTGTGACAAGTGCAGAGTTATCAAGCGCAAGGGCGTTGTCATGGTAATCTGCGAAAACCCTAAGCATAAGCAGAGACAGGGTTAATTTGAAAGGATAAGGAGACTAAAATATGCCACGTTTTGCTGGTGTCGATATTCCGAACAATAAACAGATTGGAATATCTCTGACATACATTTTTGGAATTGGCAACACTACTGCACTGAAGATCTGTGAAGCAGCCGGTGTTGACGCAACATTACGTACCAATGAACTGACAGATGCTCAGGAAACCGCTATTCGTAACCAGATTGATTCAATCAAGACCGAAGGCGATCTGCGCAGAGAAACCGCTATGAATATCAAGCGTCTGATGGAAATCGGAAGCTATCGCGGTATGCGCCATAGAAAGGGTCTGCCAGTGCGCGGTCAGCGTACTAAGACCAATGCCCGTACAAGAAAGGGCCCGCGTCGTACAGTCGCGAACAAGAAGAAGTAATAGGAGGACGAAATGGCAGCTAATACTAAGAAGACAACCGCTTCCCGCAAGAAGAAGGTTAAGAGAAACGTCGCCAAGGGCGTCGCTCATGTTCATTCAACATTTAACAATACTATCGTTACTATTTCCGACGAAGCCGGAAATGTCGTAGCTTGGAGCTCTGCAGGAGCTTTAGGCTATAAGGGATCCCGTAAGTCAACTCCTTACGTCGCTCAGCTCTGTGCTGAAGCAGCCGGCAAGGCTGCAGTACAGCAGGGCATGAAGTCTGTTGAAGTTAACGTTAAGGGTCCTGGAGCCGGACGTGAAGCAGCAGTCCGTTCTCTGCAGACAGCAGGTCTGGTGATCACAGCTATCAATGATGTAACACCGATCCCTCATAACGGATGCCGTCCGCCGAAGAGACCGCGTGGTTAATTCATTAGAAAGAGGAGGATTGTCGCATGCAAAAATTTGAACGCGCCGATTTTGAAGTACAGAGTTACGATGAATCAGCCAACTATGGCAAGTTTGTTCTTTCTCCGCTGGAGAGAGGATTCGGTACAACGATCGGAAATGCACTCCGCCGTGTTCTGCTGTCTTCGCTTCCAGGAGCAGCAGTATTCTCCATTAAGATTGATGGCGTCTATCATGAATTCACTGCCATCGCAGGTGTCAGAGAAGATGTATCAATGATCATCCTTCAGCTGAAGAAGCTGATCATGACTGTTGAGGACGACGAAGTGTACGATCTTCAGATCTCTGCTAAGGGACCTACTACAATTACTGCCGGTGACATTATCTGTCCTGCAGGCGTTGAAGTCCTGAACAAGGATCTTGAGATTGCTCATCTTGAGAAGGATGCTTCTCTGGAAATGTCACTGAAGGTCAAGAATGGCCGCGGCTATGTTCCTGCTGATATCAATAAGCAGCAGAATCAGGGCAGCTCTCAGGGCATTGGAACTGTATACACTGACTCAATTTATACACCAATCGAAAAGGTTGCTTATAATGTTGAGCCTACACGTGTCGGCGAAGATGTTAAGTATGACAGCCTGACAATGGAGATCTCAACAAATGGCTCTATTGAGCCGCAGAAAGCTCTTGCTATGGCCGCAAGGATCCTGATCGATCATCTGGAGATTGTTGCCAACAAGGATGAAGCTGTTGTTGAGATGGAGAATGTTATCAAGCAGGGTACTCCTGAGCAGCCAAATAAGGGTCAGCAGATGCCGATCGAAGATCTCGATCTGTCTGTTCGTTCCTTCAACTGTCTGAAGAGAGCCGGCATTGATACCGTCGAAGAATTGACACAGGAAACCGAGGAGGAAATGATGAGAGTCCGCAACCTCGGAAAGAAATCACTGAAAGAGGTTAAGGACAAGCTGAACGAACTCGGTTACAGCTTCAGATCCTTTGACTGATAGGAGGAACGTATATGTGGAATCGTAAGTTTGGAAGAAACGCCGACCATCGCAAGGCGATGCTCAGAAATCTCGCTACTTCTGTCATCATGTATGGCAAGGTAGAGACAACCGAGGCTAAGGCCAAGGATATGCGTTCTGTAGTAGACGAGCTGATTACGCTCGGCAAGAAGGGTGATCTCGCAGCACGCCGTCAGGCAGCTGCTTACATCCGCGACGTTGTCGCAGATGAAAAGACATCCAAGACTGTACTGCAGAAACTGTTCGACGAAGTAGCTCCGAAGTATGCGGATCGCAATGGCGGATATACACGTGTCGTTAAGACAGGTGTTCGCAAAGGCGATGCTGCTCCGATGGCATACATCGAGCTGGTATAAGGAACACAGGCAAAGCGGGCTTAACGGTCCGCTTTTTCTTTTGGCTTAGACACATTGTTCTGCAGCATGAAACGGTACAGTATTGATGAACAATCTATCTATGGTACTATATGGCGAGTATGAAGAGGAGATTTTTCACACAGGGGGAAATAGATGAAACTGATATTGAAAGACATAACAAAAGCATTTGAAGAGAAGCAGGTACTGAAGGGCGCTTCCTTTACTTTTGAAACCGGTAAAATCTACGGATTGATTGGAAGGAACGGTGCCGGAAAGACAACACTGTTCAACTGTATCAATGAAGATATTGATAAGGATGGGGGAACAATTGCTGTAGAGGATAATGGACAGGAGCGTTCGCTGCAGTCGGAGGATATTGGCTATGTACTGTCAGAACCGGTGGTACCGGAATTTTTGACCGGGCGTGAATTTCTGAAATTTTTCCTGGAGGCTAATCCTGCTATCCAGCATGCACAGAGCATTGAAGATTATTTTGATATGATGAGCATTGAAGAAGATGACCGCGACCGTCTGATCAAGGACTATTCATTCGGCATGAAGAATAAGATGCAGATGCTGGCAACACTGATTGCCAATCCGGGTATTATTCTATTGGATGAACCTTTAACATCTTTTGATGTAGTCGTAGCGGACGAAATGAAACAGATGCTGCGAAAGCTCAAGACAGAACATATCATTATCTTTTCTACACATATCATGGAACTTGCACTCGATCTTTGCGATAAGATTGTGATTCTGAATGAAGGCGTACTGAATGAAGTGAAGAAGGAAAGCCTAGATGACCATGCTTTCAAGGATAAGATCATTGCGGCACTGAAGGGTGAAGAAGATGCTTAATACTTTCTTCCTATCCTTTCGGCTGAGAAATACTTTCAAGACAAACACAATTATCTATGGACTGAAATCAGTACCTGTATTGAAGAAGTTCCTGCCGAACAGACTGTATGCCTCAAAGGGATTGAAGAAATTTGCAAATGCTGTCAGTATTCTGGCGGAAATCGGGACAGTGTTTATTGGCAAGCTGATCTACTTTCTGATTATCCTGTATATGCTGACGATTATGGGCGGCAGTGCACCATCACTGACGCTGCTGCATATTCTTATGTTCACTACTATCATAGGAGCGGTATGCAATACATCTATCTTTAATCCATCTCGTGATAAGTTCTATGGAATTGTACTGATGCGTATGGATGCGGCAGAATATGTAATCTCGAACTTTCTCTACACACTGCTGAAAACAGCAATCGGCATGGGTATACTGTCACTGATATTTGGTACGAAACTGCATCTTTCTGTATTGCAGTGTCTAGCCATACCTCTTTATATTGTGGAAGTGAAATGCATTTCTGTTCTGATCTCACTGAAGAAATATACCCGTGATCATAAAGTGGAATCAGGAAAGATCGGGAACGCAGTCAGAGCAGTGATTATTATAAGCATGCTGTGTGCGGCGATTGTTCCGCCATGTGCAGGATATACTCTGCCTGCAGACACAATGCTGATTGCTGTTATAGTGCTGCTGCTTCCAGCATGCTGCGGAATGCACTGTATTCTTCATTTTGATGAATATAGAGAAGTATGCAGAAAGATGCTGACACCTGAGAAACTGATGCTGACAGAGAGCAGTTCTGCCAGCAGCCTGCAGCAGGAAACTATGCAGAAGTCGATCACGTATGAAGCCAAAGAGACCAGCCACAGAAGAGGCTATGCGTATTTCAATGATCTGTTCGTAAAGCGCCATAAGAAGATCCTTGTGAAATCTGCAAAGCGCATTGCACTGATTGCATTTGCAGGGGTAGCAGTATTTGCGGCCGCAGGATGTATATTGAAGCCGCTTAGCAGCGAAATAAATAAACTGATGCTGACATCACTGCCGTATTTTGTGTTCGTCATGTATATGATCAACAGGGGAGAGACTATTACCCGGGCAATGTTTATGAACTGCGATCACAGTATGCTTTCCTATCGCTTCTACAGACAGCCCAAAGCTATCCTGACATTGTTCAGGTATCGTCTTACTTCACTGATTTCAATCAATCTGATACCAGCAGTCATTATTGCGGCAGGACTTCCGTTCCTTCTTTGGATCACCGGCGGTACGGATCAGTACGAAAACTATATTGTTCTGTTTATTACGATTATTGCAATGTCAGTATTCTTTTCGGTTCATTATCTGACACTGTATTATCTGTTTCAGCCATACACAATGGATCTGAAGGAAAAAGGTGCTGTTTACAGTGCAGTGAAGTCATTGACGTGGCTTGTATGTTATTTATCAATTCACTTTGAAATGCCAACTGTGATATTCGGAGCGGCGATAACAGGCTTCTGTGTTCTGTATACGGTCATTGCATGCATATTGGTATACAGATTTGCGCCAAAGACATTCAGGCTTCGCTGAAACAGCGGTATGTATTAGAATAAGGTGAATCAAATGGAGAAAAATTATGAAATGGAATGAGTACGGAGGAATTGCCAGAGCAGCTGGATCACTGCGTCAGTATTATGGGCTGAAAGCATATCATGATACTGATTCTGCTGTAGATGAATGGCTGAATGGACATCATTTCCGCTGCGTAGCAGCGATACTGATTGACGCACTGGGATCTTCTATTATAAAGAAAAACTGCCCTTCTGACGGCTTCTTTACAGAACGTAAGGCTGAGGATATCACAACTGTATTCCCGCCAACGACGACTGCAGCTACAACAGCTTTTCGTACAGGCCATACACCCGTGGAAACAGGATGGCTAGGCTGGAATCAGTATTTCAGAGAAAAGGATGACAATATCATTCTCTTTCAGAATATTTCCATGTATGGTGACAGTACTTATGATGAGAGCTTCTCGTGGAAGACACTGCCTGTCATGCCGCTGGAGGATGAACTGACTGAAAACGGTATTTGTGCAGATTCTGTATGGCCGGGCTGGGCACCGCATATGCCATCTGAAAATCTGGATGCTTTCTGCGACAATATCTACAGAACTGTCACAAAGCCTGAGATGCGCTTTGTATATGGCTATTGGGATGCATTGGATACATGCATGCACCTGAATGGCACACATGCTGAGGTGTCCGCAAATATGGCACAGGAAATAGAGAAGAAGATGGCGGCATTGGCAAAACGTCTGCCTGCCGATACAGGACTTTTGATTGTCGCAGATCACAGTCAGATCGATGTGCATCCAATTTTTTTGGAAGAAGATAAGGAAATATGTGCTTGCTTCCGCAGAGAACCCGCTTTGGAAGCTCGATCCATGGCTTTCTATATAGAAGCAGATAAGCATGAAGTGTTTGAAGAACTGTTCCATAAGAAATATGGAGAGCATTGGCGTCTGTATTCCCATGAGGAAGTGATGAACAGCACAATGTATGGGGAAGGCATGCAGCATCCGCGCTTCTCTGAATTCATTGGAGACTATATTGCAGTATCGGATGATGGAAGCTTCTTCTGTTATAAGAGTGATGAAGTCCTGAAGGGACATCATGCCGGCGGAACTAGAGAGGAAGCAGAGATCCCAGTGATTCTTTTCCCTTAATAGGTGAACACTGTTATAATTGTCGACATGAAAAACATACTTAAAATACTCTGTGCATCGATGGTTTTTCTTTGCGCATGTGCCGGTACAAACGGCAGTACTTCTTCTTCGACAGAGGATGTACAGACTAAACCGCATTCAGGAGATGCGTATACTTCCTATGCGGACAGCTATAAAAACCGCAAAGAAGCCACTGCCTACTCCTCTGCAGTGAATTCTACATATAAGATGAATTACAGTGATAAAACAAGCGACTCCTTTGTGCTGGACGGAGTGCTTGAAGTAGAAAACAGCAATGACAATCCGACCGCACATATTACACAGAACATTGATTCAAATGGCGGCAATTTCACAACAGAAGGATATTATTATGACGGACGCCTGTATAACACATACAACAGTGTCAATTACTACGAGGATATGGACTTGGACAATCTGAAGAAAACAGAGCTTGTTCCAATGGACCCGGAGAAATTTGATCAGGATGACATTGATTCCATAACTGCAGCAGATGGTTCAGATGGTTCCATCGTTTACACGATCAGTCTGAAGAGTGACAAAGCAGCGTCAATTTTTACAGATAGATACGATACCTATAATCTCTCGCAGTATGATAACTATAAGATCACCGCCAATACGATAATCGATACATATGATTCCAAAGGAAGGTTTGTCAGTGAGAAAGCATCTTTTACTGCGGGCGTTACCTATCAGAGTGAGAATGTAACCGTCGATTTCAGCAGCTCAGTGAATTATCTGAAGTTCGATGACACCAGCATCAATATTACAGATGACATGAAGTCAAAGCAGCAGGCATATGTAGCTTACAGCGATATTGATACAGATGCGATAACATCAAATGAGACCGCAAGCTATGATGATACGGCAGAATCAACTGTAACTGCGACGTTTAAGAAACGCTTGGTCAACAGACTGGGCTATACTGTATCGGACGCCGGTATCTATCAGGTCACATACAACACCAATGAAGTTTATTCTATAGATTTCACCAACTGTCTGTTTGAATACTCGAACTACAGTATTCATTATTCATACAGCTGGAAGAATGATACAGGTTCAATGGCCAAGTGTACATTGAACTTCGGAGATGATACGACTAGCAGCAGCTGTGAGGATTCAACAGTAGATCAGATTCGCAAAGTAAAGACATACCTAGAGATGGAATTGTATTACTGCGGTCTTTCATTGGAAGATCTGCAGAAAGAAGCCACGGAGGGCAAGTAAAAATGAAAGCTGTAATTTCGGTAGTTGGACACGATCGTCCGGGTATTCTGGCATCTGTTGCCGGAAACTGTGCAAAGCAGAGCATTAACATTGTGGATGTAACCCAGAAGGTTCTGCAGGATCTCTTTACTATGATTATGATTGTTGAGATTCCGGATGATAAAGCAGATGTTAAAAAAATCCAGGAGGAGTTCGCTGCCTCTGGTGAAAAGGAAGGTCTGCAGATACATGTCATGGCTGAGAATATCTTCACAGCTATGCACACGATCTGAGGTGCATGCATGAGTACAACAGTATCCGATAACATTCTTGAAACAATTCACATGATTGATGAGGAAAACCTTGATATACGTACTGTAACAATGGGAATCTCCCTGATGGACTGTGCTGACAGTGACATCGATAAGTCATGTGAGAAGATCTATAAGAAGATCACAGAAAAAGCCAAGGATCTAGTTAAAACAGCGAATGCTATATCCTCGGACTTCGGCATTCCGATTGTAAATAAACGTATCTCTGTAACACCAATTTCTTTGCTTGTCAGTGCATCTGGCGGAGATCCTGTGAAGTACTGCAGGACGCTTGACAGAGCAGGCAAGGATCTGGGAATTGATTTTATCGGCGGCTATTCCGCTCTGGTGCAGAAAGGAATGACGGTCGGAGATGAAGCATTGATTCGCTCGATCCCGGAAGCATTAGCTTCAACGGATATTGTCTGCTCCTCAGTCAACATTGGTTCCACCAAGGCAGGCATCAATATGGATGCTGTAAAACTGATGGGACAGATCGTTAAGAAAACAGCTGAACTGACAAAAGACAGCCAGTGCTACGGTGCATCCAAGCTTGTTGTCTTCTGCAATGCAGTTGAGGACAACCCGTTTATGGCAGGCGCATTCCTTGGAATCTCTGAACCTGAATGTGTTATCAATGTCGGTGTATCCGGACCTGGTGTTGTGAGACAGGCAGTAAAGGAAGCCGGCGAACATGCAAGCATGAATGAGATCGCTGAGATCATCAAAAAGACAGCTTTCAAAGTTACTCGTATGGGCCAGCTTGTCGGTACCGAGGCGGCCAAGCGTCTGAATGTGCCGTTCGGAATTGTTGACCTGTCATTGGCACCGACACCTGCTGAAGGCGATTCTGTTGCTAATATTCTTGAAGAAGTCGGTCTTGAGACATGCGGCGGTCCTGGTACAACAGCAGCACTGGCTATGCTGAATGATGCTGTTAAGAAGGGCGGCGTTATGGCCTCCTCTTCTGTAGGCGGACTGTCCGGTGCATTCATTCCGGTATCTGAAGATGCAGGAATGATTGCAGCGGCCGAAAAGGGCGTCCTTTCTATTGAAAAACTGGAAGCTATGACAGCAGTATGCTCTGTTGGACTTGATATGATCATCGTTCCTGGTGACATTACACCGGAAACAATCTCCGCAATCATTGCGGATGAAGCCGCTATTGGAATGATCAACACGAAGACAACAGCCTGCAGACTGGTACCTGCAATTGGTCTGAAGGAAGGAGATCATCTGAACTTCGGCGGATTGATGGGTGAAGGACCGGTTATGCCTGTGCGTAAGGCAAAGCCTGATGTTATGATCAACCGAGGCGGAAAGATCCCAGCTCCTATCAACAGCTTAAAGAACTGATATTTATGAAGACTGACAGCGATGCCAGTCTTTTTGTATGCATGCATGAAAAAAGAGAACCATCAGGTTCTCTTTGTGTGTTATAGAAGCTCAAGAAGATCCTCTCTGGAAAGACTTGCAGAAGACATTCCTTCCCCGGAAAGAATTGCTCCGGCAAGCTTTGATTTCTCCTGCTGCAGATTCAGTATTCTTTCTTCAATGGTATCTCTCATAATGAGACGGCATACAGATACAACATTCGTCTGACCGATTCTGTGGGCACGATCGCTTGCCTGGTTCTCTACTGCAGTGTTCCACCACGGATCATAGTGGATAACAATATCAGCAGCGGTCAGATTCAAACCTGTTCCCCCTGCTTTCAGTGAGATACAGAATACCGGTACATTATCTGTCTGGAATGATTCTACCATTTCAGCTCTTTTCAGTTTCGGTGTGGATCCTTTCAGCAGATGGTAAGGAATATCATTGCGGTCCAGAGATTCTGTAATTTCATCAAGCATTGTTGTGAACTGTGAGAAGAGAAGTATTTTATGACCCTCATTGATCGCATTGGATACAAGTTCCTGACAGAGATCAAGCTTTGAGGAATTTCCATGATAGTGCTCATAGACAAGCCGAGGATCTGCACAGATCTGGCGCAGACGGGTAATCTCGGATAATACAAGTATACGGCTGTCGGAGAATTCCTTGTCTGTCTGTTTTTCCAATGACTGTTTCAGTTTCTGTACACGTGCGTCATACAGTTCTTTCTGTTCGCCCTCAAGCTTTGAATAATAAACAGTTTCCAGTTTCTCAGGGAGATCCTTCAGTACGTTCTTTTTCAGTCTTCTTAATACGAACGGTGTGATCATCCTGCGCAGGTCGGCTTCAATATCCTGATCCTGATCACGAACGATCGGCTGTTCAAAGGCAGTCCTGAAATGCGGATAGGAGAAGAAGAAGCCTGGAAGCAGATAATCAAAGATCGACCAGAGCTCACTCAGTCTGTTTTCTATTGGTGTTCCTGTCAGAGCAATGCGAAAGGATGAATTAATCTTCTTTACGGCCCTTGCCACCTGAGTGGAAGAGTTCTTTATGAATTGTGCTTCATCAATGACTTCTACATCGAAGTTAAGATCCTTGTAAAGATCGATATCCCTTTTCAGCAGATCATAGGATGTAATCATGATCTCATCATCCTTGCTGTTTTCTATCTGATATTTTCTGATTCCTGCTGTACCTTGGATCATAACAGCAGGAAGAGAAGGCATGAATTTCTGTATCTCTGATGACCAATTGTATACAAGGGAAGCAGGGCAGACGACCAGACATCTCTTTCTGTTCTGCAGCGAACCGATGAAAGCGATGACTTCCAGTGTTTTTCCAAGTCCCATTTCATCCGCAAGCAAGGCCGCCAGTCCGCTATGGTACAGAGAGCAAAGCCAACGGAAGCCCTCAATCTGGTAGGAACGCATCTCGGCGTGCAGATCCGCTGGAATTACATAATCTGCATTGTCAGTATCCTTCATTGCAAGGACTGCCTGATGAAATGATTCATCACCGGTAACCGATACACCGCCATCTTTCTGCAGTGTGTCCATATAGAATGCGCGGTATTTTGGAAGCTGTACAGAACCGGAAGTAATATCAGCAGTGCTGAGACCGAGCTTGTTCTTGAGATTTTCCACTTCATCTAGGGAATTATCGAGAGTCAGAAAGGAACCATCTTTCAATCGATAGTATTTCTTTTTCTTTTCATAGCGATTCAGTATTTCTGCCAGCTGCTTTGTGCTGATCGTATCTGTTATCAGATCCAGCTGCAGAAGGTCATGGGATACCGAGACACCTGCTTTTACGGATGGAACAGGACGAACCTTGAGGCTGTTCAGATTGTCAGAGACAAAGACATCCATCTGCCGCTGCAAAGAAGGAATCTTTTCTGTGATGAACTGGTAAGTGGTATCACTGCTGCCTTCCAGTATCAGCCGGTGACTGAACTGGTATTCTTTCCCAAACATATCGCCGACATAGTTCAGCATTCTTTCCTCTTCCTTTTCGTCCCGGCGTGTACTTTGTGAGCTGGAAGGAAGCTGGTACTTATTATCTCCGTATACAGCATTCAGCCTGCCTGTAATAAAATCCTCATGCGGCATATCAAGATAAATCTCGAATTTAGGTTTCAATGGAGCATAATCAAGAGGATCAAAACCATCTTTATTATCAATCAGCGTCTGCGTGGAGAGCATAGGATAGACATACTTTCCAAAAGAGGAAAGATCATTGCTGGCGATAAAGAGCCCATCTTCTTCTGCACTGCTCTTAAGAAGACGGACAGCTGTCATCGTATCTTTGCTGAGAGGATAGCGGTACATCTGTTTCCCTTCAGTATCCAGACTGTACAGATAGCTGTTTCCCCGGAAGGTTTCCATATAGCTGCCGGACAGCAGATATCCATCGTCAGTCTTTTCGAGCATAGATTTAAATGATGGATGTTCATTTTTCAGTATATAGGTTCCAATTCTTTCGGGATGCTCATAAGAAGGATCTGAAAATTCTAGATTTCTTTCCTTTATGATATTGATAAATTCATCAAGATACCTTCCTTTCAGGTGAAGAACTCTTTTCATAATATATGAAGTATCCATATAGTATCCGTAGTTTGAATAGTTCTGTGAGGAATAAGTATCATTTTGATTTTCAAGCGAAAGAAGGAAAGAAACGATGGATCTGCTTTCGTCATCAAAGGCATCCAGAGTATGTACAAAGGAAAGCTCCTTACCCCAGCGATGGTCTTCATGAGCACGAATCATGGAGCAGAAGGAATCAATGTTCTGAATGACATAGCTTCTCTTGGCTGGATGGCCAATCTGGAATTCCGCGTCGAGAGTGCCATCTTCATTCATGGAAGCAGAGAGCGTGAAATACATATGCACAGAATCGACGGGAACTATATCCGTGTCTGTATCTTCAAAGTTTTCAATGATCTGCTGAATAGAATAATCTGTTACGCGTTTTGAATGAGCGTGCTCTTTTTCTGCATTCTCATTCAGCCAGGATACATATGCAAGCTTGACAGCAGCGATATGTTTGCAGTCCTCCATATACTGCGAAAAGTATGGACAGTTGCATTCTGCATCCAGACAGTGCTCACCGTCCACAGAGAATACAAGACGTACGCTGTAATAGCTGTTTCCATGGGAGGAACGTACATTGGCATAGACAGTGCGCAGATCGCCATCTTCTGTGCCGCTGACGTCAAGATCCTCAACATGTCCATTCTCATATAGAGTGACCCCTCGGCTGAAGATTCTGCTGTCTGTTTCATTCATAATATTCGATACGCTGTACATTGCCATTCCCCCTCAAGGTTTCATATCATTTTATCATGAAGATGTCCGTTGAATTATAATATGGAAAGAAAAGGGTGAAATATATGATCATTTCAGCATACATGGTACCTCATCCTCCGGCAGCTATACCGGAGATAGGCGGAGATGAAGTTAAGAAAATGCAGGCAACTGAGAATTCCTACGGTATACTTGCGCAGAAAATCCTGAAAGACAGACCGGACACAATTGTTATCATCAGTCCGCATGCGACAATGTACTCTGATTATTTCAATGTTTCCTCCGGAGAGAGAGCTTATGGCGATTTTGGAAAGTATGGGCATCCGGAAATCTCCTTTGATCAGAAATATGACAGTGCCTTTACTGAGGAACTCAGTAAAAGATGTGCCAGAGCAGGATTCCCTGCCGGTATGGAATATGACAGAGAGAGAATGCTGGATCAGGGCACTATGGTACCGCTGTATTTTATAGAGCAGGCATACACAGACTTTCGGCTGGTCAGAATAGGTCTGTCAGGTCTGAGCCTGCGCATGCACTATGAACTGGGTGAGTACATCAGAGACACGGCTGAGAGCCTAAATTGCAGAGTGGCAATAGTTGCCAGCGGGGATCTTTCCCACTGTCAGAAAGCGGGAGGCCCATATGGTCTGCATAAGGAAGGCCCTGTTTATGATGAAAAGATCATGAAGACAATGTCCAATGCCTCCTTTCAGGAACTGCTGGAATATGATCCGGAGTTTCTGAACAGAGCGGAGGAATGCGGACATCGTTCCTTCTGTATCATGGCTGGAACAATGGACTGCCTGCAGGTGAAGAGCGAAGTTCTGTCTCATGAAGCACCATTTGGGGTTGGATATGGATTTGTGTGCTATATACCAGGTGCAGCAGACAATTCACGCTGCATTATGAAGAACTATCTGAAGGACAGTGCAAGAGCAATAGAGAAGAAGAGAAATGCAGCGGATGTATACGCATCCTTTGCGATACAGGCGGTGCAGTGTGCTGTATGTACACATCATCCATACAGAGTACCTGAGAATGCGCCAGCGGTACTGACAGAGGAATCCGCAGGCGTGTTTGTAACAATACATGAAGACAGTCAGCTGCGCGGCTGTATTGGTACGATTCTTCCGGCAAAAAAGAATATTGCGCAGGAGATAGCAGCCAATGCCTACAGTGCTGCTCTGCGGGATCCCCGCTTTCAGCCAATTGAGGAGATGGCCCTGCCGTATCTTGATATCAGTGTAGATATACTCAGTAAGCCAGAGAAGATAAAATCAGCAGAAGAACTGGACTTAAAGAGATACGGTGTTATCTGTTCGACAGCCGATGGAAGGCGAGGGCTTCTGCTGCCTGATCTGGACAATGTGGAGAGTATCAGTGAACAGATTAGAATTGCCTGCCGCAAGGGAAATATTGATCCAGAGGAGTCTTTCACAATGGAGCGTTTTGAGGCGATCAGACATGTCTAGCATACAGTGCCATGTATGCAGTCATGCGTGCATGATTGACGAGGGAATGACTGGCATGTGCAGAGCCAGAAAGAACATGAATGGGAAGAATGCCTGTGCAAATTATGGCAGACTGACATCGCTTTCCATGGATCCTATCGAGAAGAAACCATTTGCGCTGTACTATCCTGGATCCATGATCCTTTCGTGCGGTTCCTATGGCTGCAATCTTTCATGTCCCTTCTGTCAGAACAGTTCTATCTCCATGAAGAATGAGAACAGTGTGGAATGGCGTGCTTTTACTGCCGAAGAACTATGCAGATATGTGCTCAATACCAAGAATAATCTAGGACTTGCTTTTACGTATAATGAACCAATGATCTCCTATGAATTCATCATTGACTGTGCAAAGATATTGAAGCCTCTTGGAAAGAAGATTGTAATTGTTACCAACGGGAATATATCACCTGAGATCATGAAACTGCTGATGCCTTACATAGATGCAATGAATATAGATCTGAAAGGCGGCAGGGACTTCTACAGAGAACTGAATGGTGATTATGATCTAGTAAGGAATACCATTGCCTATGTGTATGATAAATGCCATCTTGAGGTGACGACTCTGGTAATACCGGAGAAAAATGACAGTGATGCGTTTATTAGAAAAGAAGCCTCTTTTCTCTCTTCTCTGGACAGGAATATCCCATATCATCTATCCAGATATTTTCCACGCTACCATTACACCGAACCGGCAACTCCGACAGAAACCATATATCGTCTTCAGAATATAGCTGAAGAATATCTGAATCACGTTTATACTGGAAACCTATGACTGACAGGAAGCTGAAGGAAATACATGATGAAGCCAGAGAACATCATGTTCCGATTATGCTGGATGACGGAATGATTTTTCTGCTGGATTATATAAAGATGCATGAACAGATACGGGATATTCTTGAAATAGGTACAGCAGTTGGCTATTCTTCGATCAGAATGGCAAAGCTGAGATGGGATATGAGCATTGATACTCTTGAAGTGAATCCTGTTATGTACAGACAGGCATGTGCCAATATTCAGGCAGAACACCTGGATGACAGGATCCATGTTCACCTAGGGGATGCGGCACTGTATGAGACGGAGCGTATCTATGATCTGATTTTTGTGGATGCAGCTAAGGCACAGTACCGAAGATATCTGGAACATTTCTATAGGAATTCCCGTCAGGGCACTGTATTTATCTTTGATAACCTGAACTTCCATGGCATGGTGGATGATCCTTCCCTGACGGAGAATAGAAGTACGATACAGATGACAAGGAAGCTGGGAAAGTTCCGGGAGCACCTGCTTAAAGATAAGAGATTCAGTACCGTGTTCCATGATCGGACCGGGGATGGAATTGCTGTGTCAATTAGGCTTTAAAAGCCCTGAAACAGTTGAAAATAAGCGCTATAGCTTATAAAATAATCAGACAGGAGGAATTAATTAATGCAGAATAAATTACCGGAGAAACTGACGCTCCTGCGGAAACACAGCCAGTATTCACAGGGAGATGTATCGCAGAAGCTGAATGTTCCTGTTACAGAATATATGAAGTGGGAGAACGGCAATGCGATCTGCTCTATTTCGCAGCTGAAGCAGCTGGCGGATCTGTATCAGATTCCTCTGGATGATTTAGTGAATAATACAAAGTCGGTCGTACTGCCTTCAGCACTTGAAAACAGCGTAACGATCCCTTTTATGAATGGTAAAGATATCAATCAGACACAGACAATCGATGCGGCAGACAATATGCTGCCAGTCGATGGAGTACTGCCGGCTAGAGAAGACGGCGATACCGCAGAACTTGGTGACAGTACTGGTCATACCAAGGTTATGGATACTGCAAATATCAGAGATGAAGCAGAGAAGCAGGACGAAAACGATGCTTCTAACAATAAGTCAGGAAACCGTTCCAAGAGCGGCGGCAGCAATAAGAAAAAAAGCGATAAGAAGAAAAAGCAGTCAATGATGATTATCGGCGGAGTCTGCGCACTGGTTGTTATTATTGTTGCAGTGATCCTTATTATGAACGGTCTGGGTTCATCCGTTTCAGTTTCCAGCAATAACAGAATCGCTGTAGGAGATACATATTCTCTGTATGTTGATCAGTCAGGAAAACTGGAAGAGAATGGGGACTTCAGTCCTAAGTCTGATTTCAAGGATGCAGTACAGGTAAGCGCTTTTGGTGATCATGCTGTAGAACTTCTGAGCAACGGAACAGTTATTTCTTCTGATGGCAATTCGACAGTATCTTCATGGAAGAATATTACCTATGTAGCAGCTGGCAAGGATCATACGGCTGCTGTTACAAAGGATGGCGAAGTGAAATGTACAGGCAATGATGATGCCTGCGAAGTCAGCAGCTGGAAGAATATCAGTTCAGTATATGCTGGAAATGGCATCACAGTTGGTGTCAAGAAGGATGGCAGTATTGAAGTATCCGGCAAGAACACCAGCAGCATTTCAGATTTGACAGGTGTCAGCAGTGTCAGCTTCTCTACAGACACAATTGCAGTTCTGAAGACAGACGGAACTGTATCTACATACATCATAGGAAGCGGTTCCCCACAGGATACTTCTTCATGGAAGAACATGGTTTCTGTATGTACAGGAAAAAGTATGGTTGCCGGTCTGTCAGAGGATGGAACGGTAGATGTTCTGACAAGTGATACGTCTATTACGGATGTTACAGACAAGTGGTCTGATATCAGATATATTGATGCTTATGACGATACTATCGTAGCTATAGATAAGTCCGGCAAGATGTATGGCGCCGGTGACAATTCTCATAATCAGTATAAGAACAGTGACAGTAAAGCAACAGCGAGTGCCAGCACTGCTGCAGACACACTGGATAAGCCTTCCAATATAACTGTTACAGAGACAACCGCTAACATAAACATCAAATGGGACAAGGTTGATAACGCAGATTATTATGAATGTGCAATTAACACAGATCCTGAGACAGATACAAAAACAACTTCCAACAGTGCAAGTGTTCCTACATCTTCACTGGTCGATGGACAGTCATATACAATTACAATCACTGCCAAGAGCAATGATGAGACAAAGTATGGTGACGGTGTTGGGACGCTGAGCTATACCTATAAGGCTAAAACAGTGACATTGGATACACCTTCTGGTATTTCTGCAAAGGCAACAGATGCAGGATGGGTCATCTCATGGAATGGCGTAAACCATGCGGATACATATGGCGTTTCCTTAGACGGGAATGACGAACAGACCGCAACAACAAATACATATACATATGGTATCAATGATACGGAAATTTCTACGGGCACCCATACAATCACAGTCACTGCATATTCCAGCAATTCCCAGTACAGTGCAAGTTCAAAGGGGAGCGCGTCATTGAACTATGCGCCTACTACAGAAGTGATGGTCACATTCACATTTGCAAAGGGGACACAGAGCACTGCTGCTGATTCGCTGACTTTGAATGTCGGACAGAAGTATACTGCACAGGAACTTGTGGATATTGAATTTCCAGGCAAGGGCTATACAGCATCTGGTGACGATTTTACACCTACCTTTGACACAGCTCGGACCTCGGTTACAATATCCAACGCATAAAATAAGACGTATTTGACAATTATATTGGGGAGGGACACAGAATGGACAAAATCTGGTACTACATGAAAAGTGATACAACGAAGTACGGCCCATATTCCGAGGAGGAACTCACGGCATTGATTCGCCAGGGAATCCTAACAGGCAGTGATTATATCTGGATGACAGATCTGACTGAATGGATCAAGGTAGCAGATTCTATTTATGCGATGTACCTTCCGGCAGATGACCCGGAGATTGCAGGAATTCTGTAATACACTTTA
The DNA here is from genome assembly GCA_041859965.1 of Bulleidia sp. GTDB lineage: Bacteria > Bacillota_I > Bacilli_A > Erysipelotrichales > Erysipelotrichaceae > Bulleidia. Next base: position 42,495 of record JBFLGD010000011.1, read on the forward strand.
TTTGAATTGTAGGGAAGAAGCAGAATAGTATCTGTTTCTTCCTTTTCATTTTCTGCTAATGCGTTATGATGGAATATAGTCTGAAAATTGAGGTGACTATTGAATGAAAACAGTATTATTCGGTGCCTGTACTGATTTAGGGTGCCACATTGATGGAGCTAGAAGAGGCCCTGAGAAACTGATTCACGATGTAATGGATTATAAGGATGAAAGTGTTGTAGTAAAGCAGAATCCTGACTGTGTTAAGAGCAAGGATCCTGATGATAAACGCAAGAATGCAAAAGACATCAATGCCTTTGATGAAAAGCTGTACAATGCGATCCTGAAGGAAGTAAAGCAGGGAAGCTTTCCGATTATGATTGGCGGAGATCATTCTGCTGCTGTTGCCAGTGCACTTGCTTCGCAGAAGGTGGATGGAGATCTCGGTATCATCTGGATAGATGCACATACCGATTTCAATACCCCTGCTTCTACCGAGACAGGCAATGTACATGGATTTCCTCTTGCCTGCATTGATGGCTATCAGTGTGAAGAGTTCCGCACATTCTTTGATGGGAAGTGCATCTCTCCAGCTAAGACAGTTGTTGTGTGCGCACGCAGTATTGATCCTGCGGAAGCAGTCAATGTAAAGGATGCCGGCATCACGGTGATCAGTGCAGAAGAAGTGAAGAGCAGAGGCGTACAGTCGGTGATGGAGGAAGCGTTCCGTATTGCCGGCGGCGATAATGGAAAGATTCATATCAGCTATGATATTGACGGTATCGACGGCGGTGAAGTGCCTGGTGTTTCAACACCTGTATCAGACGGGCCTTCCACGGAGCAGGGACTTGAGATAAACAAGTACATTATTGACCACTTTGACAGAGTATCGTCATGCGATCTGGTTGAATTCAATCCGGATAATGATATTAATGAAAAGACAGAGAAGACAGCAGTAAATCTGCTGGCTGGAATGATTGAAGCGGCACACAAAAAGCAGGACTGAATGATACGATCCCACTAAAGCAGACAGCACAAATAAGTGAATTGCTGTCCACGGAGGTGAGATCGTATCAGAACTCCTGCTTTTTAGGTGTTTACTTCTTTTCTTCTGAAGAGTCTGCCTTGGAGAAGAGATCTTTCAGAGAATTGATGCCTTTATTGGCTGCGTCTTTGACGCTATTGCCAATACGCTCTGCATCGTCCTTGTCGAACTTGCCATCTTCACCAAGAATGCTTTTGCCAGCCTGGGTTCCTGCAAATGCCCTGCCTGCACGGTCAAGATCATCTTTGCCTAGCTTGCCATCGTCGCCAAGAATGCTCTTGCCTGCTTTTGTTTCCTTGAAATTATCACCCATTTCCCTGGCTTTATCACCAGCCTTGTTCAGGGCTTCCTTAGCCTTCTTTTCAAAATCGCTATCAGACATATGACTGTCCTCCTTTGTTATAAAAATCATAACACCAAGTACTGTGGAAAAGTATTTCCTATGTATTTTCATGCGCATTTCGACTATACTTACTGTGTAAACCGATGAGCGGAAAAGAAGCTGTTTTATACCGTAATCAGAGAGGAATTCATTCGGTGAAAGAGTTCCGGCGGTGAAGGAACAGAAGATGCCTCCGTGAGGGCTTGGACGATAATGTAGTCTGAGACGTATGACTGCGTTAAGGGATTGAGAAGAAAGAAAAGTGGAACCGCGCTGAAGCGTCTTTTTATACAAAGGCGTTTTTATTTTTTAGGAGAGGATAAAAATATGATCAGACTGTATAACAGCAGAACACTGCAGGTAGAAGATTTTAAACCGATTCATGAGGGGCATGTGGATATGTATGTGTGCGGACCAACCGTATACAACTATGCACATATTGGCAATGCGAGACCGATGGTTGTTTTTGATGTGCTGAAGAGACTTTTTGAAGCGGAAGGATATACAGTAAAGTACGTTTCCAACTTTACTGATGTGGATGATAAAATTATTAACAAGGCAATTGAGGAAAATACGACCGAAGAAGTCATTGCTCAGAGATATATTGATGCTTATCAGGATGTCAGGAAGAGCCTGAATACGGAGCTGCCTGACGTGACACCGCGTGTTACTAAAACAATGGACGGCATCATTTCGTTCATAGACGGTCTTGTAAAGAGCGGACATGCATACGTGGCAGAAGACGGCAATGTGTACTTCTCTGTGGATAGTGATGCAAAGTATGGCGAGATTTCTCACCAGAAGACAGATCAGCTTGAGGCTGGTGCGAGAGTCGACGTTAATGACGGCAAGAAGAATCCTTACGACTTTGCACTGTGGAAGAAGACGGACAGGGGCATTAAGTGGAACAGCCCATGGGGCGAAGGAAGACCGGGATGGCATACGGAGTGCGTTGTCATGATCAATGAGAACCTTGGCTCTCTGATTGATATACATGGCGGCGGAATGGATCTGAAGTTTCCTCACCATGAGAATGAATGCGCACAGCAGGAAGCTCTGCATGGCAACTATCTGGCTAACTACTGGGTACACAATGCCATGATCAATATCAATGGTGAAAAGATGTCCAAATCACTAGGCAATACGATGTGGGCAAAGGATGTCATTGCCCAGCTTGGCACGAATCTGACCAGGTGGCTGATGTCATCTGTACAGTACCGCAAGGAACTGAACTTCTCCGATGAGACAGTGGAGACAGCCCGCAAGGAACTGGATAAAGTGATGACACCATTGAAACAGGCGGATATCAAGGCTGCTCTTGCAAATGCTGCTGCGGATGAAGCATATGATGAGGATAGCTGGAAGGAATTCCTGAAACAGATGGAAGACGACATGAATACACCGAATGCATATACAGTCATATTTGATACAGTCAAGAAGCTGAATCAGTCTCTGCGTCAGAAAGAACCCGACTGGAAGATGGTAGCTTCCTACAGAAATGCAGTTGTAAAGATGCTGGATCTTCTTGGCATTGAAGTAAAAAGACCGGAAATCAGTGACGCAGACAGGGAACTGTTTGCTAAGTGGAATGAAGCTAAGAAGGCGAAGGACTTTGACAGTGCGGATGTATACCGTGCTAAGCTGAGCGAAAGAGGACTGCTTTCATGAATGTAAATGAATGCTCAGGAAGAACACTCGCATTCCTTGGAGATGCGGTATGGTCGCTTGCAGTCAGAGAGTATCTGGTATCCAAGGGTGATAACAAAGGGAAGAAGCTGCAGGCACATTCAATCTCCTATGTCAGTGCAAAGGCACAGAGTGCTCTGTATGAGGTTCTGCATGAAGAGGGTTTCTTTACGGAAGAGGAAGAAGATATCTTCCATCGCGGAAGGAACAGCAGTGAGGGGAATGTACCGAAGAATACTGACGTACAGATCTATCGTATCTCAACAGGATTTGAAGCAGTGCTCGGTGCGCTTCGCATTGAGGGAAAGAATGATAGAGTTAGTCTGATACTGGAGAAGGCAGTCAAGCTCCGGGAGGAGAAGAAATGAGTCAGCTGATATATGGAAAGAATCCGGTCAAGCAGATGCTGATAGATCATAGAGATATCAAGCAGATACTGCTTGCAGTGGATGACAGAGAAATCGAATCCATGGCAATGCGGAATCACATCAAGGTAAAGAAGACGGATAAGAGATATCTGACATCATTGACAGGCGTTGATACCCATCAGGGTGTGGCGGCAGAAATACCTGACTACCGTACTTATGAACTGGAAGATCTGATGAACAGCGTACAGCCAGGGAAGCATGGACTGATTATTCTCCTTGATGAACTGGAGGATCCGCATAATCTAGGCGCGGTGCTGAGAACTGCAGATGCGGTCGGTGCTGAAGGTGTCATCTTCAAGAAGACACACAGTGTAGGACTGACACCGACGGTGGCCAAGGTCAGTGCTGGTGCTATTGATACTGTGAAGTGCTGCTGTGTGACCAATCTTTCAAGAGTGGTGGAGACATTGCAGAAGAATGGATGGTGGACAGTAGGAACGGATATGGATGGGCAGGACAGCAGGTCACTGAAGTATGACTTTAACTGTGTACTGGTCATCGGCAATGAAGGAAAAGGGATCTCAAGACTGGTCAGAGAAAAGTGCGATTATGTCGTATCCCTGCCAATGGTTGGAAAGATCGAATCTTTGAATGCGTCGGTATCTGCAGGAATATTGATGTATCAGATCTTCAGCGCAAGAAATCCACTGCAGTAAATAACAGGACAGGTTTCCCACAGGATTCCTGTTTTTGCTTTTGGGAAATGCGGAAGAAAACGGGAAAAGTGCTGAACAGCAGTCTTGTGAAATCATGGCATCATAAATATATCAGGGGGATTGTTTATGAACACGGTCGGAGAGAATGCATATGAACTGCTTTATCTGTATCATGCGGGGAATCCGTATGCTGAGAAGGTCCTGTATAATAGCTATCGCGGCTATATAAGGACTATGGTATCAGGAACCATACGTTCATTTCCGGGATCCTCTGCTATAGAAGAGGATCTTCTGCAGGAAGCACTGATCTCATTTTCAAGATCGCTGGATGAATATAGAGATGATATGAATGCGGGTTTCCAGACATTCATGATTCTCAGTGTGAAGAGAAGAGTGTGGAATCTTCTTCGCCATTATCGCGGAGAATCACAGATTCCATTCAGCTGCCTTGTACATCTGGATCAGAATATTAATGAAGAAGAAACCCTTCATGACCGTATCTCACAGCGGGATCCTATGAATGAGCCGGAGTTTTCCAGCAGCTATCATGATCTGCAGGACAGGCTGAATAGAACATATCATGCGATGAGCGTACGGGACAGAGATGTCTATGAGTCATGGTGCATGGGGGAAAAATATGAAGAAGCAGCAGTGCGCTGTGCATGTACAGTCAAGTCATATGGGGCAAGACTTCAGAAGGTCAGAAGACGTGTGCACAGTGCTATGGAATGTGAACAGAATGCTATGAAATCATGAATTGCACACACCTATAATCTGTGATAAAGTGTATGAGCATTTATATAAAAGGAGTTTTTCGTCATGGCAAAAGATGATAAGGTCATCCTGGCATGTGAGATATGCATGTCGCGCAATTATACGACACATAGATCAAAGAAGAACAACACTGAACGACTGGAGCTTAAAAAGTACTGCCCGCACTGCGGAAAAGTAACGCTCCATAAGGAAACCAAGTAGGAGGATTCAGTGATGACAGACAGTAAAGATCTGAAGAACGAAAAATCTGCTGAAAAAAAGCAGGAAAAGAACGAAGCTAAGGCTAAGAAGTCAGCTGATAAAGAAGCCAAGAAGGCTGAAAAAGCAGCTGAAAAGAAAGCCGATAAAGCTGCCAAGAAGGCTGAAAAAGAAAAAGAAAAGAAAGCAGCCATCGCAAGAAAAGAGAAGGAAGCCGCTAAGAAAAAGGCTGAGAAGGAAATGCTTGCGAAGATGATGCCTGCCGAAAAGAAGGCGTATAAGAAAAAGAAGAGAGAAGAAAGAAAGAACGAGGATCGCTGGTTCTCACTGAGTGGAATCCGCAAGGAAGCCAAGCGTGTCAGATGGCCTCATTGGAAGAGCGACGGACCTACTAATCCTGGTATTATTCAGAATTCCGGCGAAGTCATTCTGTTTACAGCATTCTTCGCTGTGTTCTTTGTGCTTTGTTCGTTCTTAGTTACATACCTGCTCAAGCTGATAGGAATAGGAGCGTAATTCAATGACTGAAGATAAAACAAAAGAGGAGCTCATTAACGAAGTTGTTGATGATGAACATACCAAGCGCTGGTATGTTGTCAACACATACTCTGGGCATGAGAACCGTGTAAAGGACAACCTGCAGAAACGTGTAGAATCCATGGGTATTCAGGATTCTCTGTATAGAATCGTTGTTGCAGAAGAACCTGAGATTGAAATCAAGAACGGCAAGCAGGTTGAGAAGATGCATAATCTTTTCCCTGGATATGTTTTTGTTGAAATGAAGATGACAGATGAAGCTTGGTATGTTGTCCGTAACACACCGGGAGTCACAGGATTTATTGGATCATCCGGAGGCGGAGCTAAGCCTTTCCCGGTATCTAACGATGAAATGGAATCGATTCTGAGAAGAGTTGGACAGTCTGACAAGAAGGTCGTCGTAGATTTCGAGATTGGGTCAAGAGTCAAGATCCTGTCTGGACCATTTTCGGGCATGGAGGGTATTATCTCCACTATGAATGATCAGACACAGATTGCCAATGTGTTGATGATGCTGTTCGGAAGAGAAACGCCAACTGATATCAGCTACAGTGATCTGCAGAAAATTACGGAGGAATAAGCTATGAGTGAGAACTTAACAATCTATATTTCGTGGGGGATATTCGGTCTTGTCTGGTACATCCTGATGGCCATTGGATGTATGGGGGAGTTCAAGAAAGCTAAGGTATCAACAGGTAAAGCTTTCATTCCTTTACTGAGAGAAGTTGAGCTGTTCAATATCTCGTGGAAAAAGCCTAAGATGGGAATCATCTGGCTGGCCTGCGCAGCAGGTGGAATTGTATGCCTGTATGCTGGTTCGGCAGTCAGACTTCAGATTGTTGCCTGGCTTGGTGCAGCAGCTGTCATCGCTGCTGTTGTACTGATGATCATGCGTGATGTCAGGCAGAGCCATGCATTTGGCGGAAGAGGCGGAATGACAGCTGGATTGATCCTGCTGAATCCTATCTTCAATCTTGTCATTGGCAAGAATATGGCTGAATATAAGGGAGCACTTTAAGAAGCTTGCATAAAGCTTCTTTTTTTAAGGCGAAGATGAAGAACTATAAACTGAGCAAGCTGAAACAGCTGCCTTTAGATGCGAATTAGATAATATGCTGAAAACGGCACCCATATTTCTGCATAAATCAGCGTAAATACCGTTTGACATCAAGGGTATAAGACGGTACTATATTTGAGCACGTATTTTTATGTGCATGCATGCGTGGGAGAACATCTTGTGTTCGACAACCACTGCATGTGGAGAATTTCTGGAAAGAGAGGAAAGCCACATGGCAAACAAGAAGATTGCAAAGGTTTCAAAGCTTCAGTTCCCGGCCGGCAGTGCAAAACCGGGACCGGCATTAGCTGCTGCAGGCATTAACATGCCTAAGTTCTGCACAGAGTTCAACGATAAGACTAAGGATCGTAAGGGTGACATCGTTCCGGTAATCATTACCGCATACGAGGACAAGTCATTCGACATGGTTCTGAAGACAACTCCGGCTGCTGTTCTGTTAAAGAAGGCTGCAGGTGTTCAGAAGGCTTCAGGAACTCCTAATACAGTCAAGGCTGGTAAGGTCACAAAGGCTCAGCTGCAGGAAATTGCAGAATACAAGATGCCTGATCTGAACGCTAACGACGTTGAGGCTGCTATGCGCATTATCGCTGGCACAGCTAGAAACATGGGTATTGAAGTAGAAGGAGAGGATAAGTAAGCATGGCTGGAAAGAACTTTAAGGCTGCGCTCGAAAAAGTCGACCGCTCCAAGACATATGATTACAAGGAAGCTGTAGCTCTTGCTAAGCAGCTGAGCTTCACTAAGTTTGATTCATCTGTAGAGGTTTCATTCTCATTGAATGTTGATCCTCGTCAGGCAAATGAAAACATTCGTGGTGCAATGGTACTGCCGAACGGTACAGGTAAGACACAGAAGGTTCTGGTTATTGCTGAAGGACCTAAGGCTGAAGAAGCTACTGCTGCGGGTGCAGACTTTGTCGGCAGCAAGGATATGATTGATAAGATTCAGGGCGGCTGGTTTGACTTTGATGTCATCGTTGCTACTCCGGATATGATGGGTCAGCTCGGACGTTTGGGAAGAGTTCTGGGTCCTAAGGGATTAATGCCAAACCCTAAGACAGGAACTGTTACTATGAACATCACAGATGCCGTCAATGAGATCAAGAAGGGTAAGATTGAGTACCGTGTTGACAAGGATGGCAACATCAATGTCATGATCGGAAAGACCTCCTTTACAGAAGATCAGCTGGCTGCCAACTTCAAGGCAATCTATGATCAGATCGCTCGTCTGAGACCAAGCACAGTTAAGGGTGTTTATCTCAAGAGCGTAACTGTTTCTACAACAATGGGTCCTGGCATCAAGGTCGCAGTTGCTTAATTAATTCATACAGATGAGGAGAGATGAGACATTCTCTCCTTTTTTCATATCTCCATATCCGATATAATGAACACGTGAAATCGTTAATAGAAAAATTTAAAACTGATAGGATCCATCGCATCACTGTTATTTTTACGGCTGCGATGATCCTTTTTCATCTTTTAATGAGTATAAGTTTCGGGGATGATACGGACTACTTTGGAAAAATACTGACAGGAAGCACTCTGTCAGAGAATGCAGAGCTGCTGAGACAGTGTCTCTATACAAGATATATGGCATGGTCATCTAGAATAGTGATTGATGCTGCAACTATTATTCTATGCATGTGTCCGGTATTGTGGAAAATTCTGGATATTGCAGTATGGTTTCTGATCTACTGGTGTCTGCTTCATATCGGCGGTATCAGAGAAAAAAAACTGCCGGCATCCAGTGTGCTGATCCTCCTGCTCCTGTTTCCATTCATGAGTATTTCAAGAACCGGATGGATATCTACTTCGCTCAATTATCTTTGGCCAGCAGCTTTCGGCCTTTATGCAGTCACAGTGATGAAGGATGCACTGGACGGAAGAAACATGCCAGCATGGAAAGTGATACTGCTTGTGCCTGCCATGCTGTTCTGCGCCAATCATGAACAGGCATGCATCTATATGACGATTGTCGCGGCTGTGTTTCTTGCTCTGTCTATAAAAGAAAAGAGAAAAAGTACAGTTTCCATCATTGTTCTTCTAATCTGTATATTGAGTATTGTCAATATTGCTGTATGCCCTGGCAATGCAATCCGTTCAGAACTGTCTATACCAATGTATATGCCTGATTTCAGGACGATGTCATTATTTGACAGGTTCATGGCAGGGTGGACGCATTTGATGAATCATCTCTGCGAAGACACGCTCCCATTGTTTACTGTGTTCACAAGTATGCTTGCATGTGCTGTTTTTCAGAAGAGCACATTGAAGAAAGATAGAATTACAGCATTGGTGCCGATTGCTTATGAAGTGCTGTTTCTTGTCCTGCCTAATATGCAGGAGCCAAGAAAAGCAATCATGCCTGTTCTGAACTGGATCAGTATCTTGATGTCACTGATTATGGTCATATCCATATTCGTTTCCCTGTTCCGCATTTACGGAATAGAACAGAATGGTCTCATGTCATATGCAATTCTGACTGCTGCCGGCGTATGTACAACTGCAATGGGATTTTCTCCGACGTTGTATATTTCATCCGAGAGAACCTTCATCTGGTTCTACCTGACTCTTATACTTCTGTCTCTTCTGCTTCTTGAAAGAATCGCGCTTCCTGAGAAATACAGACATTCTGCAATGAGATTTTCTTGCCTTGTCGGAGCTGCAGGGTTTATCTATACCATTGCAAGATTGATTTATCTTTTGAGGATCTGATATACATTCATTTATTCTTCACGTAACCTGCATGTTTTTTTCACACACCGCCTGTATCTTAATAACTGTCAGATGAGAAAAAAGAAGTCTGACAGATAATCATCAATTCATAAACTTTCCCCCCAAAACAAAATTTGTGAATGAACAGAAAGGACGTCTCTCCCCTGAGACGTCTTTTCAATTGGCACCAGGAAACACTGCTGCAATGTTCACTATATGTTCACATAAGTCACAATGGAACGTCACATATGGACAGTATCCTGTATTTGTCAACCAGTTAAGCTGATTGATAATCATCTATTCATAAACTTTCCCCCCAAAAAAGTTGTGAATGAACGAAAAGATGTCTCCCCCAAGACATCTTTTCTTTTTACGTCTTATAATGATGCAGTGAAGGAGAGTAGCAATGCTTAGAAAAGATAGATTGAACAAAGTGATGGAAAGAATGGAATGTGATCAGATGCTTATATGCGATCCATATTCTATTGCATATCTGACAGGAAAGATGCTTTACCCAGGAGAGAGATTTCTGGGCATGCTGATAAGGAGAGAAAAAGAACCTCTTCTGTATGTGAATGAATTGTTCCGTTTTGATGAGGAAATTGGTGTACAGAAGATATATTTCTGTGATACAGATGATGCGGCAGAAATGATCGGCAGAGATACAAATCATACAAAAGCACTGGGTGTTGATAAGACACTGACAGCTAAATTCCTGCTGTCAATGATGAATGAAGCAGTCGCCTCCTCATTTATCAATGGATCGCCGGCTGTTGATCATACAAGAGCAGTAAAAGACGAAGAAGAGATCGCATTGATGAAGGAAGCTTCACGTATTAATGACGCCGCAATGGCTGAATTCAAGGAACTTCCAAAAGAAGGAATCAGTGAACTGGAGATTGCTTCTCAGATGATGGCTATTTATAAAAAACTAGGTGCTGAAGACTATTCCTTTGACCCTATCGTAGCATTCGGAATCAATGCGGCAGATCCGCACCACATGCCTGATGGCACAAGACTGAAAAGGGGAGATACAGTGCTGTTTGACGTCGGATGCAGGTATCATGGATACTGCTCCGATATGACGAGAACTTTCTTCTTTCAGGAGGAACCTTCAGAAGCAAGAAAGAATATCTATAATCTGGTGCGCAAGGCAAATGAACAGGCAGAAGCGTATGTAAAGCCAGGAAGAGTGCTGCGTGATATTGATTCCGCTGCCAGAGATGTGATCACTGAGGGCGGCTATGGGAAGGACTTCACGCATCGTCTGGGCCACTTCATCGGTACGCAGGATCATGAATACGGAGATGTATCGCAGGGCTTTAAGGATAAGACTGAACCAGGCAATATCTTCTCGATTGAGCCAGGCATCTATCACCCTGCAATACAGGGATGCAGGATTGAAGATCTTGTTCTTGTGACAGAGGATGGATGCGAAGTCCTGAACCATTATCCGCATGATATTGAAGTGATCGGTGTTGACAGACAGCACTAAAACGAATAATATAGTCTTCGTTATCGAATACCATAGACAGTAACGGCGGAAGCTTAATCATGTTACCGAGGTAAGGAAAGTTATCAGAAACGAATGACTTCTTAACCCTCGCGCATATGTTCCGCGAGGGTTTTATTTATAAGGTACGCGATAACACAGAATAGGAAGGTGAAGTATGAATAAGACTGTTTTAGAGTCTAAGCAGAACGTTGTCAAAGAGATTGCAGACAAGTTCACGAATTCTTCTTCTACCGTTGTCGCTGAGTATCGCGGCCTGACCGTTTCCGAAGTCACTGAACTCCGCAGAGCTCTGAGAGCTGAAGGCGTCGAGATGAAGGTTTACAAGAACACTCTCGCTGCTAAGGCTGCAGACGAAGCAGGATTCGGAGATCTGAAGGAATCACTCACAGGTCCGAATGCTCTGACATTTGGTGGAGATGAAACCGCAGCTGCACGTGTCATGGCAAAGTTCGAAAAGAAACACAAGGCATTAGTACTCAAGGGCGGCATCGTTGAAGGAAAGGTTGTCAGTGCTGACACTGTCAAGGAACTCTCCAAACTGCCGAACAGAGAGGGTATGCTGAGCATGCTGCTGAGCGTACTGAATGCTCCTGTAACATCATTTGCACGCGCTGTAAATGCTGTTGCTGAGGCAAAGCCTGCTGACGGAGCTGCTGCTCCGGCTGCAGAAGAAGCACCAAAAGAAGAAACTGAAGAAAAGGCTGAGGCCTGAGGAGGAAAATTAAATGGCAAAGTTAACACAGGAAGATATCCTTGCATATCTTGATGAAGCTACAATTCTTGAATTAAATGATCTGGTAAAGGCAATTGAGGACAAGTACGGTGTAAGTGCTGCTGCTCCTGTTGCTGCAGCTGCTGCTCCTGCTGAAGGCGCTGCTGATGCTGCACCTGCTTCCGTAACAGTTGTACTGAAGGAAGTCGGCGATGCTAAGGTTGCTGTAATCAAGGCTGTTAGAGCTATCACAGGTCTTGGACTTGTTGATGCTAAGAAGCTTGTTGATGGCGCTCCTTGCGAAATCAAGAAGGATGTTGCTGCTGACGAAGCAGACAAGATCAAGAAGGACCTGACTGAAGCAGGTGCTACTGTTGAATACAAGTAATTCAGCAGAATATTAACTGAATGAATAAACGGAAGGCCGAAAATCATGTTTCGGCTTTTCGCCCCTAAGAAAGGATGTGGTTATACGGCCCATTATTTCACCGACAACCGCAATCTAACAGAAAACAGGAAGGAGCATTCTTTCCTGTTTTCGGGGCATTCATTTTCATTTATCACGGACAATGGCGTCTTTTCAAAGACAGGAATCGACAGCGGAAGCGAGATTCTTCTTAGCACAATAGCGAAGAAACCTCTTTCCGGAAAGGTTCTTGATATGGGATGCGGGTATGGAACAATCAGTGTGGTACTGAAGAAGCTATTTCCTGATATCTCGGTGACTGCCGTTGATATAAATCCAAGAGCTGTCGAACTGGCACAGCTCAACTGTGAAGGGAACGGAACCGACTGCAGTGTATTTGTTTCTGATGGCTTCGAGAAGGTTTCCGGCATGTTTGATCATGTGATTACAAATCCACCGATCAGAGCTGGGAAGAAGACTATCTACCGTATGTTTGAAGATGCCTATACGCATCTGAACATTGGAGGAACACTGACCGCGGTCATCCGCAGAAAACAGGGAGCGGAGAGTGCTGTAAGGAAGTTTGACGAACTGTTTCACAACTGTACCGTACTGTGCAGAGATAAGGGGTACTGGGTATTGGAAAGCAGAAAATTGACGGATTTACGCGAAAATGTTAACATTATAAATTGAACAATTGCAAAAACTCGAGGGTAAGGGGATTTTTGCCCTTTTTGTGACTTAGCGGGAAATGCAAACGAAAGGATGGCGTGAATGGAAAATAAAGAGACCTACCACGTTGTGCATTATGGCAACAAAGCGGTACGCAGAGACTATGCGAAGGTAAGTTCGCCTCTTGCGATGCCGGATCTTGTCGAGATTCAGACAGCTTCTTTTGAGTGGTTTAAGAAAGAAGGAATCGATGAAGTATTCAAGGATATTTACCCAATTTCAAACTTTGCGGGGAATATCCGTTTAAAGGTTCTAAGCTATGAATTCGGCGAACCAAAGTACTCGATTGCCGAGTGCAAGACCAGAGAGACTAACTTCTGTGCACCTTTAAAGGCAAACATGGAACTGGAAAGTCTTGACCCGGAGACAGGTGAGGTTATTACAAAGTGGGAGGAAGTCTTCCTTGGGGATTTCCCTATGATGACACCGACCGGAACCTTTATTATCAACGGTGCAGAGCGTGTTATCGTTTCACAGATCGTTCGTTCCCCTGGCGCATATTTTGATATCGTCAACGAGGAAAGAACAGGCCGTGATACGTATACCTGTGAACTGATCCCTAGCCGTGGAACATGGCTGGAGTTCATGAGCGACAATAAGAAGGCACAGCTTGGCCGTATCATGAACGTTTCCATTGACAGAAGAAGAAAGATCCTTTCTTCGATCCTTTTCAAGGCCATCGGTATGTCCCTGGACCTGAGAAAGGGTGAGGATGCTTTCAACACGACCGATATGGAGAAGTTCCTGAGCGCTTTGGGAGATCATGTCTACAAGGACAACATCGTTCCTGAAGAAACAAGAGAATTCCAGAATGACTACATGCTGCTGTATACATCTGTATTCGGCAACTATGAAGAAGTCAAGAATACATTGAATGCTGATAAGACAAAGACAACTCATGAAGCACTGCTTGTTGTCTATGAAAACCAGCGTGCAGATGAAGTCGCAACTGTTGATGGTGCTATCAACCTGATGGATGCGAAGTTCTTTGACTATAAGAGATATGACCTGACAAAGGCAGGACGCTATAAGCTGAGAAAGAAACTTAACATCCTTGACCGTATGGAGGGCACATCTTTAACTGAGGATCTGATTGGTGCTGACGGCAAGATTCTTCTGAAGAAGGACGTCGTTGTTGACAAGACTGTACGCAATGAACTTAGAGATGAGATTAACAAGGGCATCAGCATGCGTGCTCTGCCTTTCGTACACAGATTTTCACATCCTAACTGTGCAGCTGTTGACACAAAGAATGTGCTGGCACTGACAGGAAGAGTTCTTGCTGAAGATCTGAATGGCAAGTCTGATCATGCAAACCTCGAGCAGGGTACCGTTATTACAGAAGAAGATGCCAAGGCAATTGCTAAGGAATTCAAGGAAGTATCTGTATACACAGGTATCTATGCGCAGAAGGTTGCTGTTAACAACAACAATGTTGACGCTGTTATGAACCTCGGCAGCAGACTGTACTCTATTGGAAGAGTTACCGAGAAGGGCGCAGATCTCTGTGACGAAGACGGTGAATATCTGATTGGAAGATATGTACCGGATACTGATTTGGATAAGATCACAGCTGCAACCAGAGAAGCTATTACATCGGAAGCCACAAAGTCTTCCAACGTTGTCATCTGGCTGGTGGGTGCTGCTGTACAGCAGGTCACAGTCAAGACAGAAGACGGTGCTGAAGTAAAACTGATCGGTATTGATCCGCTGAATGACAAGCATACGATCACAATGTCTGATATGTATGCTCTGTATAACTATGAACTGACAATGCTTGACGGTGTCGGTACACAGGATGATATTGATATGCTGGCCAACAGACGTATCCGTACGATCGGTGAACTGATTCAGAACCAGTTCCGTATCGGTCTTTCCCGTATGGAGAGAAACGTCAAGGAAAGAATGTCTATCGCAGATCCTGCTAATCTGTCACCTAAACAGCTGACAAATACAAGACCTCTGACAGCAGCTATCAAGGAGTTCTTCTCCTCATCACAGCTGTCGCAGTTCATGGATCAGGAGAACCCTCTGGCAGAGCTTTCCAATAAGAGACGTATTTCAGCACTGGGTCCGGGCGGACTGACAAGAGAACGTGCCGGATTCGAAGTACGTGATATTCATAACTCCCATTATGGAAGAATCTGTCCTATCGAGACACCTGAAGGACCGAATATCGGTCTGATCAACAACCTGACCACATATGCCAAGGTCAATGAATACGGATTCATTGAGACTCCTTACCGTAAGGTTAAGAAGGGCGGCTATATTACTGACGAAGTGAAGTATATGGATGCTTCGGAAGAATATGATCATGTTATTGCACAGGTAAATGAAATTAAGGACGGCAGGCTTGTCGGCGATCAGATCGTTGCCAGAATTGCCGGTGAAACAGTCATGGTCGACCGCGATCAGGTTGACTATGCAGATGTATCCCCAAGACAGGTCGTATCTGTTGCTACAGCGTGTGTACCTTTCCTGGAGAACGATGATGGACACCGTGCACTGATGGGTGCCAACATGCAGAGACAGGCAGTACCTCTGCTCAATCCTCATTCCCCTTATGTAGGAACAGGTATGGAGCACGCAGTTGCCCGCTACTCAGGCGCAGCTATTGTTGCTGAAGAAGAGGGAACCGTTTCTTATGTTGATGCACTGAAGATCATTGTCACGAAGAAAGACGGTACGGAGAAAGAATACGATCTGACGAAGTATAGAAGATCCAATTCCTCTACATGTCTGAACCAGAAGCCTATTGTCTGGGATGGCGAAAAGGTCAAGCCTGGAGATATTCTGGCTGATGGACCTGCTATGCAGAATGGCGAACTGGCTCTTGGTCAGAACGTTACTGTTGCCTTCATGACATGGCATGGATATAACTACGAGGATGCTGTTATCATGTCCGAGAAAATGCAGTCCGAGGACTATTACACATCTGTACATATCGAAGAGTATCAGATCGAATGCCGTGAAACAAAGCTTGGACCTGAAGAAATCACAAGAGATATTCCTAATGTATCCGAAGCCGCATGCAGAAACCTCGATGGAAGAGGAATCATCATGGTCGGTGCCGAAGTTAAGGAAGGCGATATCCTGGTAGGAAAGGTTACTCCTAAGGGACAGTCTGAAGTATCTCCTGAAGAAAAGCTGCTGTTTGCTATCTTCGGTGAAAAGTCCAGAGAAGTCAGAGATAACTCAATGAAGATCCCGCATGGCGGAGCTGGTATTGTCCATTCTGTACGTATCTTTAATAACAAGGACGATCATGAACTCCCTCCGGGAGTCAATGAGATCGTCAAGGTATATGTTGCTCAGAAGAGAAAGATTTCCGAGGGCGATAAGATGGCCGGCCGTCATGGCAATAAGGGTGTCATCTCCAAGATCAATCCAATTGAGGATATGCCTTATATGGAAGATGGAACACCAATTGATCTTATGCTGAATCCATTCGGCGTACCTTCCCGTATGAATATCGGACAGGTATTGGAGCTGCATCTAGGCATGGCTGCCAAGTCTCTTGGTGAGAAGTTTGCAACGCCTGTATTTGATGGTGTTAACAACAGCGACCTTCGCACCATTATGAAGGAAGCCGGTGTTTCACCGGATGGCAAGTATGTACTGCATGATGGCATGACAGGAGACGCTTACGATGAGCGTATATCTGTTGGTGTCATGTACATGATTAAGCTGGCCCACATGGTCGATGATAAGCTGCACGCACGTGCAACCGGTCCATATTCTCTGGTAACTCAGCAGCCTTTGGGCGGTAAAGCTCAGAATGGCGGTCAGAGATTCGGAGAAATGGAAGTCTGGGCTCTTGAAGGCTATGGTGCAGCATATACACTGCAGGAAATTCTGACAGTGAAGTCCGATGATATCATGGGCCGTACAAAGACCTATGAAGCTATCATCAAGGGCAATGATCTGCCGGAGCCAGGTGTACCTGAGTCCTTCCGTGTTATGATTCACGAACTGCAGGCCCTTGCTCTCGATGTCCGTATGATGGATGACGAAGGCAATGAAATGGATCTGAAGACAATGGAGCAGGAAGAACTGAAGGAAGAGACTTCACGCGATATGCATCGCAATGGTGCTGCACCTCGTACAAGTCTTGTAAATGACGCTGAAACAAGCGGCAGCCTGACCATCAAAGACAGTATTGAAGAAGACATACCGGAAGCAGCTGAAGTCGGATTCGATGACGGTGAAACATCCGGTAAGGAAGAGTAAGGAGGGGCTAGATGAATATTAATAACTTTTCAGCCATTAAGATCGGTCTGGCATCACCTGAAAAAATCAGAGAATGGTCCTATGGTGAAGTAAAGAAGCCTGAAACAATCAACTATCGTTCTCAGAAGCCTGAGCGTGATGGACTTTTCTGCGAGCGTATCTTCGGTCCTACGAAGGACTGGGAATGTGCCTGCGGAAAATATAAGAAGGTACACTATGCCGGTGTGGTCTGCGACCGCTGCGGTGTTGAGGTTACTAAGTCTTCCGTCCGCCGTGAGCGTATGGGCGACATTGAACTGGCTGCACCGGTAGCACATATTTGGTATCTCAGAGGTATTCCTTCAAGAATGTCCCTGCTGCTGAATGTGCCTCCGAAACAGCTGGAGGAAGTTGTTTACTTTGTTTCGTGGATTGTTACTGATCCAGGTGATACGAAACTTGGATATAAGCAGATCCTGTCCGAAAGAGAGCTGCGTGAAAACACAGCCATTTACGGACCAGGAAGCTTCTCTGCACAGACAGGTGCCGAGGCAGTGAAGACACTGCTCGAGCAGGTTGATGTACAGGGCGAATATGATGCAATCAATAAGGAACTCGAGAAGGCAAACGGTGAAAAGCGCAAGAAGCTGATTAAGCGTCTGGAAACTGTCGAGGCTTTCCTGACTTCGGGCAATAAGCCTGAATGGATGATTCTGACTGTACTTCCTGTCATTCCGCCGGATCTGAGACCTATGCTTCAGCTGGATGGCGGCAGATTTGCCACATCCGATCTGAATGATCTGTATAGAAGAGTCATCACAAGAAACAACCGTCTGAAGAAGCTGCTGGAACTTGGTACACCGGCAATCATCGTTCAGAACGAAAAGAGAATGCTGCAGGAAGCAGTTGATGCTCTGATTGATAACGGACGCCGTTCCAAGCCTATTACAGGTGCAGGAGGCCGTGCTCTGAAGTCTCTGTCTCATTCCCTTAAGGGTAAGCAGGGCCGTTTCAGACAGAACCTTTTAGGCAAGCGTGTCGACTTCTCAGGACGTTCGGTTATTGCTATCGGACCTACTCTGAAGATGTCAGAATGCGGGCTGCCTAAGGATATGGCTATTCAGCTGTATCGTCCGTTTGTCATCAATGAACTTGTAAATGAAGGCATTGCCTCCAATACAAAGATTGCAGAGAAACTCATTGCTAAGAGAGAGCCAAGAGTATGGGATGTTGTCGAGAAGGTTATTGACGGACATCCAGTATTCCTGAACCGTGCACCTACTCTGCATAGATTAGGCATTCAGTCCTTCTTCCCGAAACTGGTTGAAGGAAGAGCTATCCGTGTACATCCACTTGTATGTCCTGCTTTCAACGCAGACTTCGATGGTGACCAGATGGCTGTCCATCTGCCTTTGGGTGAAATGGCAAGAGCCGAGACGGAAGTCCTGATGCTCGGTGCCAACAACATCCTGGGCCCTAAGGATGGTAAGCCTATCGTTACTCCAGGACAGGACCTTGTACTGGGAAACTTCTATCTGAACATGGAAGAGACAGCACAGGAGTTCTATAACAAGGCTGATTCGCTGGATAAGCTGAATGAGCATGTTCTGGCTGATAAGTGGAGAAGATTCGGTGACAATGAAGGTCATGTCTTCAAGGATCCTAATGAGGTTCTGATGGCATACCAGACAGGTGTTGTACACCTGCACAGCAGAATTGCCGTACCTGCAAATACAGTAGGCAAAACAGGGTTTACAGATGAGCAGAACAGTCAGTATCTGCTGACAACTGTAGGCAAGATCATCTTTAACGGTGCTCTGCCGAAGGACTTCCCTTATCTGAATGTCACAACAAAGAAGACTCTGACAGCTACTCCTGATACTGAGTTTGTTCCGCTTGGAACAGATATCAAGAAGGAGATTCAGAGCAGACCGATTCATGATGAGTTTAAGAAGAAGGATCTGGGAAACCTGATCGCTGCGATCTTTGACAAGTATAAGAATGGTGACGGGTCCGTTAATTCCCCGACAACACGTACATCCGATGTACTGGATGCACTGAAGGATATGGGCTATCTGTATTCTACAGTTGCCGGTATGACCGTTGCCTTAAGCGATATCCGTGTCGCACCTCATAAACAGGAAATGGTAGAAGAGGGACGTGAAAAGGCTGAAGTTCTCAACAAACTGAGAAACAGAGGTCTGCTGACTCCGCAGGAATGGGAGAAGAGATTCTCTACACTGTGGAACGATGTTAAGGAGAAGATCGGTGATACACTGATGGCCTCCCTGCCTCGTATGAACCCTATCAACATGATGGCTGTATCCGGTGCCCGTGGTAACAAGAACCACTTCACGCAGCTTGCTGGTATGCGTGGTCTGATGGCTAGACCTACACAGTCCAAGTCCAAGGCTTATCAGCCTTCCATTATCGAAGTTCCTATCTACTCTTCACTGGTTGAAGGAGCTACCGTATCGGAGTTCTTTATCTCCACACACGGTGTTCGTAAGGGACTGACTGATACTGCCCTGAAGACAGCTGAATCAGGATATCTGACAAGAAGACTGGTTGATGTTGCTCAGGAAGTAGTTATTACAGAAGACGACTGCGGAACAGATCAGGGCTACCTGGTTGACGGCAGCGTTGCATATACAGATCAGCTCGGACAGATCAAAGAGGACTCCTATGGTGCTCTCTATGATAATAAGAACGGTTCTATTATCGAATCCATGGCGAACCGTATTTCCGGTTCGTATACAGCTGAGGATGTAGAAGATCCTAAGACTGGTGAGATCCTCGTTGAGGCAGATACATATCTGACTGATGAACTTGCCAGAAAGTGTGCAGATGCACATGCTAAGGTCTATATTCGCAATGTATTCACATGCCAGGCTGAAAAGGGTATCTGCCGCAAGTGCTATGGACGTAACATGGCAACTGGCAATCTGGTCGAAGAGGGCGAAGCAGTTGGTATCATGGCTGCTCAGGCTATCGGTGAGCCAGGTACTCAGCTGACTATGAGAAACTTCCATGCCGGCGGAGCTGTATCGCAGACCGGTGATATTACACAGGGTCTTCCTAGAGTCGAGGAGCTTTTCGAAGCTCGTACACCTAAGGGAGTTGCTGTCATTGCCAAGATTGACGGTGAGATTACCGACATCCGTGAGAATGACACAAAGACTGGCAATATCGTTACTGTCGCAAATGAAACAGAATCCATCGAGCATAAGTGCGATCTTACCCAGATCATCAGACCTTGGATGAAGGTTGGACGTAAGGTTCATGCAGGTGAAAAGCTGACAGAAGGTCAGATTGCACCTAAGGAACTGCTCGAAGTTGCTGGTGTCAGTGCTGTTCAGGAGTATATCCTGAAGGAAGTCAAGAAGGTTTATGCCACACAGTCCATTGATATTTCCGATAAGCATCTGGAAGTTATGATCAGACAGATGATGAAGAAGGTCATGGTACTGGATGGCGGCGATTCTAAGCTCAGTGCTGGTCAGACATTATCTATTCAGAGAATGAATAAGCTGAATGATGAACTGCTTGATGAAGGCAAGAAGCCAGTTAAGTACGGCCCTATTCTGCTTGGTATTTCCAAGTCGGCTGTTGAGACAGATTCCTTCCTGTCCGCTGCATCTTTCCAGGAGACAACACGTGTCCTGACAGATGCTGCAATCAAGGGCAAGGTTGATCATCTCGAGGGTCTGAAGGAAAATGTATGTATTGGTAAGCTGATTCCAGCTGGAACAGGCAGAGACTTCAATCGTGAATCCACGAGAAGAATCAAGGAAGTAGCTGCTAAGCTCAGAGATGAGCGTGAAGCCAGAAAGGCTGCTGTTGAAGAGCAGAAACAGGCAAGTATGCCTGCTGAAGTTCTTGGCAGCACAGAACCAGTACGGTCTGATGATTCATCGTCTTCAGACAATACTGGAAGCAGCACTGCTGAATAAATAGGTCAGAAGCCCTTATACGGGGCTTCTTTCTTTTTGTGTTAGAATAAAATGACAGTGAGGTTTGAGAATGGCTAAATTCTATATAAGTATGTTTCTTGGTATCATCATTGTCTGGGCACTGTTCATGATTATGAGGAATCATCAGGCTTCCAAAGCGGCCAGCGGTAAAGGAAATCCCCGCTTTGAAAGGGCCAGAGCGGCTCTGAAGAAAAATGATGAGGATATGCTTGGCATAAGGTTCAGTGTGCCAAGAGAGAATAAGGAACCCGTTCATGTAAACATATATGAATATGATCCAGGCAGCGAACAGAAAGTGCCTATGATTTTTGTGGCACATGGGGGAAATCTGCTGGATGGAGATGCAGATCAGACTGACAGTTTCTGCAATCGTATGAAGGATCGCTGGGAAGCAACCATCATCTCGGTGAATTATGATAAACAGGATCAGCATCGTATTCCGTATCAGCAGGAGCAGTTCGTAGATACTGTACAGTATTTCGCTACGCATGCGGCCAGCTACCATGCTGATGCACATAAGATAGCTTTTCTTGGATTTTCAGGGGGAGCATATCTGCAGGCTGGGGCCGCAGCATTGCTGAAGGCATATGGTTTTCCAATAAGAGGCATTGTACAGTTCTATCCTCTGCTGGACGATACAATTATTAAACTGGTGGATGCGAACAGTTACTCATGTCCTATTGAGGTCGTAACATGCAACAATCCAAAAATGAATGAAAAAGTACAGCAATACTATGAACATCTTCAGAAGGCTGGTGTACAGTGCCATCTGAAGGAATATCCAGATGCCAACCAGGGATTCATAGAACTGGCAAATCCGGAGTATATGAACAATCCATTATTCACGAAACAGATATCTTCGCTAATCAATGATGATCAGATTGCTTTTGCCAGAGCATGTGAAGCATGGCTCAGCGGCGTGTTTGATTCATTCTTTACAGCAGAAACGGGAAAGCTCTCCTAAGGGAGGGCTTTTTGAGTGCAGTTAATATATGCACAGTTATAAAGGCACATGAGCATGGTCAATAGCATTCAGACATGCAAGCATGGTTAAACAAATAAGTGTGGACAAAAATAAATATTGTTATACATAGAAATACGGTGATAAAATTCACTAGGATTAATGAGGAGGGCGTATGTGCGGAATTGTAGGGTATGTTGGAAATGAACAGGCTGCTCCACTGCTTCTGGAGGGATTGGAGAAGCTGGAATATAGAGGATATGATTCAGCCGGACTGTCAGTCAGAAATGGCAAGGATAAGCCGGAGATTGTTAAAGCAAAGGGACGTTTGAGAATACTTGAAGAGAAAACAGACAACGGCAAGGCACTGAAGGGAACAATCGGTATTGGTCATACACGCTGGGCAACTCATGGTGAACCGTCAGAGATCAATGCGCATCCTCACTGCAGTGATGATCTGAATGTTATTGCTGTTCATAATGGAATTATTGAGAATTATCAGGAACTGAAGGAGAAGCTGCTGCGTCATAACTACAGTTTCTATTCAGATACAGATACAGAAGTCGCTGTAAAGCTGATCGATTATTATTATAAGAAATATAAGCAGGGATCTATTTATGCATTGACACATGCAATGCAGAGGATCAGGGGGTCTTATGCTTTAGCTGTGATGTTTAAGGATGAACCGGATGTGATCTATGCTTCCCGCAAGGATTCACCGATGGTCATTGGCTGTACAGATGACTGCAGTTTTCTGGCATCCGATGTTTCGCCAGTGCTGAAGTATACAAAAAATGTTTATTACATTGGAAATCAGCAGACCGCCAGACTCGAAAGAGGAAAGGTCACCTTTTTCAATATTGATCAGGAACCAGTCAAAGTCGAACCGATTAAGGTAGAGTGGGATGCAAGTGCTGCTGAAAAGAATGGCTATGAGCATTTCATGATTAAGGAAATACATGAGCAGCCTAGAGCAGTTAAGGATACTCTGAATTCATTGGTAAAGAATGGAAAGATCGATCTTTCTGAAGTTGGTATTGACAAGGACACAGCAGCGTCTATTCATGAGATCTTTATCGTGGCCTGCGGATCTGCCTATCATGTCGGTGCTGCAGGACAGTATATTATCGAAGATCTTGCAAGAATCCCTGTACGTGTGGAGATGGCATCAGAGTTCAGATACAGAAATCCGATCATGGACAAGAATGACCTTGTTATCATTATTTCTCAGTCAGGCGAAACTGCTGATTCTCTGGCAGCACTGCGTCTTGCTAAAAGCAAAGGTATCCGTACTCTGGCAATTGTCAATGTCATAGGTTCTTCCATAACGAGAGAAGCAGATCATACTCTGCACACACTTGCTGGACCTGAAATAGCTGTTGCCACGACAAAGGCCTATTCTGCACAGCTTGCGGCAATCTATGCTTTTGCTATACAGATGGCAATGTTCAAGGGAACTATTAAAGACAAACAGTACAAGGAGCTCATTGGTGAGATGATGGCACTGCCGGAAAAGATGGAACAGGTGCTGGCAGATAAGGAAAGAATACAGTGGTTCGCTGCTAAGTTTGCAAACGCAAAGGATATGTACTTTATAGGCAGAGGTCTAGACTATGCAATTTCGCTGGAGGGCTCTTTGAAGATGAAGGAGATCTCCTATGTACATTCAGAGGCATATGCGGCAGGTGAGATCAAGCATGGTCCTATTTCTCTCATAGAAGATGGAACTCTTGTTGTGGGTATCTGCACGCAGCAGGATATCTTTGAGAAGACAAGATCCAACATGGTTGAAGTCAAGACCAGAGGTGCCTATCTCATGGGCATTACTACTTATGGCAACTATGCGATTGAGGATACAGCCGACTTTACTGTATATATTCCTAAGACAGATAAGCACTTCACAACTTCATTAGCGATCATTCCACTGCAGCTGCTTGGATATTATCTGAGTGTTGCAAAGGGGCTGAACGTAGATAAGCCAAGAAATCTTGCAAAGAGTGTCACAGTTGAATAAGTGAATAGAAGCGTATGCGTATAGCAGAAAGCCTGCATCGCATACGCTTATTTTCATGCTTTCATGCAAGCATGAATAAACAATCGGAAAAATATTTTTGAAAAATGGTGAATAGCAGAAGTTAACGCTACTTTGGACAAGTCATTGCAATGAAAGGCAATGAAAATGAAACAGCAGTCAGGA
>JBFLGD010000012.1:0-64876 GCA_041859965.1 Bulleidia sp.
CTGAATATAAACAAATTCATGGTTCTTAGTTTTCTTAACAGATATATGCATAGGATCACCTCAGAAAGATTATAGCACATATAGCACAATGTAGCACAACAAACGTCATAATATTTGACATTAATTTCAAATAAAAAACGTGGCTGTTAAGCCACATCTGATTTTGGTATGTTCACGACAACTGTCAAACTCCCGGCAATGAAATTTTGACGCATTAACTGAAATGACGGCTGAGTCCGTCATTTTTTGGTACAATAAATGCAGGAGAACATCAATCAATGAATCATACAATATATGTTACGGGTCATAAGCACCCGGACAGCGATTCCATCTGTGCAGCTATTACATATGCGGATTTGCTGAATAGAACTGGATATGAAGCTGCTGCATGCAGGCAGGGTCCTTTAAATGAAGAAACGAAGTTTATACTCAAGCGTTTTCATCAGGAGAATCCTCTTTTGCTTACAGATGCACGCACACTTCTGAAAGATATCAGTCTTGATAAGCCGACAATTATACGTCATGACGAAACAGTCCATCATGCTTGGCATGTCATGCTGCAGACACAGAACAGATCTTTGTTTGTTGTGGATGACAGCAATAATCTGTGCGGCATCTGCACAACAACAAATCTGGCCAGTGTCCGTCTTCATCCGGATGCAGATATTGCGACTCTTGTAGCTACTTCTTCATTGAAGAACATAGCTCGTACAATAGGCGGAAAGATAGTTTATGAGCCTGAAAAATTTCATACAAACGGCACCGTCCATATCATTACGCTCGCAGAAGATGAGGTTTCTGCATATTCATTGAAGAATGGCATTGCTATTCTTTCCAGCGGTGAAGAAAAGGCAGAAATGCTTGTAGAGAATGGTACAAAATGTCTGATCTTTACCTGTGGCAGACATGCTTCTAAAGAAATTCTGAATCTTGCTGGAAAAAAGGACTGTGCGATTGTTGAAACAGACAATGATACAATGCACACAGCAAGAGTTGTAACTGAAAGCTACGCAGTAGAACAGGTTATGACAGAACATGTGAATGTATTCCATGACAGTGAATATGTATCTGATGTTGCAATCAAGATGGGTGGAAGCAGAGTGAGATCCTATCCTGTTCTGGACGATGATGGCAATATTGTGGGGGCTGTGTCCAGATATCATACTGTAAGCTACAGTCATCGCAAGTTTGCCCTGGTAGATCACAGTGCAGTGAATCAGAGTGCTAATAATATTGAGGATGCGGATATTGTTGCAATCATAGATCATCATCATATAGGAGGCATTCAGACTGATACACCGATTGAATACAGGAATCATCGGTGCGGAAGCACCTGCACAATTATTACTGGTCTTTATCAGGAACATGATCTTCTTCCTGACAGGGAGATGAGCGGATTGCTTTTAAGCGCAATTCTGTCAGATACATTGAATCTGAAGTCAGCGACGACAACGGATGAAGACAGAAATATTGCTGTATGGCTTGCTGAAAGAGCAGGTATTGAGAATATTGATGCGTATGCGGCGGATATGCTTGGAGCATCTGTAGCGATTTCTGCTTCTACACCTCATGAAATTCTGTATCGTGATCTTAAAACATATGAAATTGGCAGATACAGATTTGCAATTGGACAGACAAACTATTCTCATATGGAAGAGGTACAGAAAGTATTGCCTGGCTTCAAGAAACAGCTTGAAAAGGAACAGAATGAACAGAAGCTTGATCTGATGGTGATGCTGTTTACAAATGTTCTTGGAGAGGGATCTCTGTTTGTCTATTATGGTTCGCTGTCTTATGTGTTTTCTGGACTGATTGAGACGAAGTTCGATGACCATTCCGGATTTGATCCGAATATCATTTCCAGAAAACAGCAGCTGATGCCAAAATTGTCAGCCATTCTTAAAAATATGTAAAATCCGCTGAATATGCGGATTTTTTTTGGCACTATTCTGTTTCAAATTCAGTTTTTCAAAAATAACTCAAATGTAACAATTTACATAAATATAAGTAAAAACTTTACAAATATAATGTAAAACAGAAATATTTTTCTTGAAAACGTGAATTCCGGGCATAAAATGTTCCTATATTTCTGAAAGGGGGAAATATTATGAACTACAAGAAACCACTAGCAATCCTGCTTACGGGTTCAATTCTAGCTGGCTGTTCTAGTTCTTCGACAGGAAGTGCCGCCGCTGCTTCAACTGCAAACGCGGATACTGTTGTTGTGGCGATGGACGCCGATCTGACTACGATGGACTACGAAGTAGCTACAGACGGCAACTCATTCATTATGCAGTCGATGTGTGAATCAGGCCTTGCTTCACTCGATGCAGATGGACAGGCACAGCCTGATCTGGCAAAGTCATGGGATGTCAGCGATGACGGCAAGACTTACACATTCCATCTTAGAGACGGTATTAAATGGAGCGATGGAACTGATGTCACAGCATCTGACTTCGTATATGGCTGGGAGAGACTGGTAGACCCAACACTCGCTTCTGAATATAACTTCATCATGTCTACAATCGGTGTTACTAATGCCGCTGACTGTATCTCAGGTGCTAAGCCTGTCACAGATCTTGGTGTTGAAGCTACAGATGATTCAACATTTGTTGTTCATCTTGATCAGCCTTGCGGATTCCTGCTCGGCCTGATGGCATTCCCGTCATTTTTCCCACTGAATCAGGATTTTTATGAAAAGGCTGGGGATCAGTTTGCACTGTCTACAGATGATCTGCTTTACAACGGTGCTTACAAAATGACAAACTGGGTTTCCAATAATGAGTATACATTCACTAAGAATGATGATTATTGGGATGCTGCAAATGTTCCTACAAAGACAGTTACATTCAAGTTCATTCAGGATACACAGTCTGCAATGCTTGAATACCAGTCCGGCAATATTGACGTTGTCAAACTGGCTGGTGAGCAGGTAGACCTGTACAAGGATGAAGATGGATTTACAACCCGTCTGCAGGGATATGCTTGGAGAATTGATGCAAACTTTGACAATGAGAAACTGCAGAACAAGGATCTTCGTGAAGCAATTTCTCTTGCAATTGATCGTGAATCCATTGCGACTGATGTATTGAAGGATGGTTCTATTGCTGCCGAAGGATTTATTCCTAAGGAATTTGCATACGGTTCTGATGGTACAGATTTCCGTGATACAGCAGGAACACTGCTGAAGACAGATACCGATGCAGCAGCTAAGGCTTATGAAAAGGCAAAGGCTGCTCTGGGTGGAGATGTTACTCTGGATCTGCTGTTCGAAGATTCAGAAGCAAGTAAGGCTGTAGCTGAAAATATCCAGCAGCAGCTTCAGGATGCACTGCCTGGAATTACAGTTACGCTGAACTCTAAGCCTAAGAAGACAAGACTGCAGCTCATGACTGATCATGAGTATGAACTTGGTCTGACTCGCTGGGGACCTGACTATGCTGACCCTCAGACATATTTGGATCTGTTCAAGTCTGATCTGCCTGGCTATACAGGATCCTATTCAAGCGATGAGTACAATGCTCTGCTGAACAAGGCTGAGACAGGTTCTGATGCTGCTGATGAAGATGCACGCTGGGCTGATCTGGTCGAGGCAGAGAAGATGCTTCTTGATGACTATGCAACAATTCCTGTGTATCAGAATGGCGGCGCTATGATGATCAACACCAAGGTGTCCGGTATTGAATTCCATAACGCAGGCGTTGATTCCTATCGCTACGTTAAGAAGACTGCTTAACTATTAACCGAAGAATCATAATGCAATAGAGCGGGGATACCGCTCTATTGTGTTTCGTTTTATCAGTACGTTTAGAAAGGATTAATGTATGTCAAAATATATCCTGAAACGAATATTGATCAGTGTTCTGACACTTCTGGTTATTATCTTTGTACTGTTCCTGATGCTGGATCTGATGCCTGGCTCTCCATTCAATGATGAGAAACTGACAGCAGCACAGAAAGTTGCACTGTATGCAAAGTATGGTCTTGACCAGCCGTTCTTTATTCGTTTTCTTAAATACCTTGGAAACATGCTTCATGGAGATCTGGGCGTGTCCTATGTTATCAGTAAGAACAAAGCAGTTGCGGATATGCTCGGAGCACCGCTTATGTGCTCGATCCGCATAGGGGCACAGGGAATGATCCTTGGATCTATCCTAGGTCTGCTTCTGGGGATTGCGGCAGCACTGCATCATAATACATGGATTGACTCTGTATGCTCGATTGTATCGATCATAGGCGTATCTGTTCCATCTTATGTATTTGCACTTCTGCTTGCCTATTATGTGGGCTTCAAGCTGCAGTGGGCGCCGATTCTTTACAGCACTACCAATCCGGTGATCTCTTCAGTACTGCCGACGATTGCACTGGCTATGTTCCCGATTGCCAACATTTCAAGATTTACAAGATCTGAAATGATCGATGTACTCGGCTCAGACTATATTCTATTAGTGCAGTCCAAAGGCGTCAGACAGAAGGACCTTGTTATGCATCATGCATTGAGAAATACAATGATTCCTATAGTTACGATTATGGGCCCGCTGCTTGTCAATCTGCTGACTGGCTCTATGGTCGTTGAGAAGGTGTTTGCGATACCGGGTATAGGAATGATGATGGTGCAGGCCATTCAGAATAATGACTATAACGTTGTAATTGCATGTGCTTTTGTATATTCGGTCATGTATATAGTGATGATGCTGATCGTCGATATCCTGTACGGTGTAATCGATCCGCGTATCCGTGTGGCGAAGGAGGCTTGAGAAAATGTCAGAAGTTAAACCTCAGGTTCCTGTTCTCACCGAAGAAAAAATAGAGGACTACAGTGATGAGGATTTTGTCTTTGTACAGAGAGATGAAAAACTTGTTGACAAGGCATACAAGGCTACTTCCTATGCCAAGGATGTCTGGATTCATTTCAAGAAGAACAAAGGTGCTGTTATTGGATTGGTTATTATAGCAATCATCATAATTTTTGCTATCGTAGGACCAATGATTTCAGGATATAAAGGTGATGCTATTGTTATAAAGAATCAGTCGCTTCCACCGCGTATTCAGGGCCTTGAAAAGCTTGGCATCTTCAATGGCTGTGAGCGTGGTACGGATGTCTATGCATCCAAGGGAATTACTGATATCTATCACTGGTTCGGTACTGATACAAATGGACGTGATCTGTTTACAAGAGTATGGGAGGGCACACGTGTCTCTCTGATCATAGCTCTGTCAGCAGTCGCAATTGATATTGTTATTGGTATGTCATATGGACTGATCTCCGGCTATTTCGGAGGAAAGGTCGATATGCTGATGCAGAGATTTGCTGAAATACTGAATGGTATTCCTACACTGGTTGTTGTTACACTGCTTGGACTTGTATTGCCGAGCGGTATGACATCTATCATCTTTGCATTGATGATCACAGGATGGATCGGAATGTCGCGCATTACCCGTGCAGAAGTTCTGAAATTGAAGGAGTCAGAATACATTCTTGCTTCAAAGACTCTTGGCGCAAAGGACTTTGCCATCATATTTAAAGACATCATGCCGAATATATTCGGACAGCTGGTAATTATGTCAATGTTCTCGATTCCAAACGCAATCTTTACAGAAGCATTTCTGTCATTTGTCGGCCTTGGCATTCAGCCGCCGGCTGCTTCACTGGGATCTTTGATATCAGATGGGTATAAGTCATTGACAATACATCCATTCATCATTCTTGCACCGATTATCGTATTGGCATTGCTGATGCTGAGCTTCAATCTGTTCGCAGATGGAATTCGTGATGCTTTTGATCCGAATCAGAAACAGGGATAAGGAGGGAATAACATGCCTAGTGGAAGACCTAAAAAAGATAAGGTACTGTCTATCAGAGACTTGAATATTTCCTTTGAAACATCTGCTGGTACTGTCAATGCAATCAGAGGTGTTAGACTGGATTTATTCAGGGGGGAAACAATTGCTATTGTCGGGGAATCCGGATCGGGCAAATCTGTAACTGTGAAAACAATTATGGGCATACTTGCCGGGAACGGACATGTCGACAGCGGCACTATACTTTACACATATACAAATAAGTCAGGGGAACAGGAAACGGTTGATATGACAAAAATCTCTCAGAAGGAGATCAGATACCGTTTTAATGGAAAACATATAGCAATGGTTTTCCAGGACCCAATGACGTCACTGGATCCAACCATGCAGATAGGAAAGCAAATCATGGAACCCATCCTTCTGCATGAGCATGCTTCAAAGGAAGATGCGAAAAAGAGAACACTGGATCTTCTTGCCGAAGTTGGTATTGAAGATCCGGAGAAGAGATTCAAGCAGTATCCGCATCAGCTGTCAGGAGGCATGCGTCAGAGAGTTGTTATTGCCATCGCTCTGGCATGCAATCCGGATGTGCTGATCTGTGACGAACCTACAACTGCTCTGGATGTTACGATTCAGGCAAAGATCCTGGAACTGATACAGAAATTGCAGAAGCAGCACAATATTGCGGTTATTTATATTACACATGATCTCGGTGTTGTGGCAAAGGTTGCGGATTATGTTGATGTTATGTACGCAGGACGCATTATTGAGAAGGGTTCTATTAATGAGATCTTCTATGACCCGCGCCATCCTTATACATGGGGACTGTTAGCTTCCATGCCTGATACAGATACAGATTCCAAACGTCTGTTTGCTATACCAGGCACGCCGCCGAACCTGCTGGAGAGAGTGGAGGGAGATGCATTCGCTCCTAGAAATCCATTTGCACTTGCAATTGATTACAAGGCAGAGCCTCCTATGTATAACGTTGGCGGAAAGCACAGAGTTGCTTCATGGCTGTGTGATCCAAGAGCACCGAAGATAGATCCTCCGGATCAGCTGAAGATCAGAATCGCAAAGATGCTGAAGGAGAATGAGAAATATGACAACGATTGACTACTCTCAGGAACCTCTGCTGCATGTAGAAGGATTGAAACAGTATTTCAGAATCACCCGCAGCTATACAACAAAAGCGGTAGATGGTATCAATTTTGATATCTATCAGGGCGAGACGTATGGTCTTGTAGGCGAATCTGGATCTGGCAAGTCAACAACAGGACGTGCAGTTATTCGACTGTATGACCCTACGGCTGGAAAAATCATTTTTGATGGACATGATATCAGCGGTAAGCTCAGCAAGAATGATGAGGCATATCTGAGAACAAATATGCAAATGATCTTTCAGGATCCTATGGCATGTCTGAATCCTCGTAAAAAGGTTAAAGAGATCATTGCACAGGGACTGGAAATCCACCATCTCTACAAGAATCAGGAGGATCTGGATAATAAGGTGAATGCAATTCTTGAGAAAGTCGGCCTTTCTAAGGAACATGCAACGCGCTACCCGCAGCAGTTCTCCGGAGGACAGAGACAGCGTATTGGTATTGCCCGCGCACTGATCATGAATCCAAAACTTGTTATCGCTGATGAGGCTATCAGTGCACTGGATGTTTCTATACAGGCACAGGTAGTCAACCTGATGAAGGATCTGCAGGATGAACTGGGTATTACTTACCTGTTCATCGCACATGATCTTTCTATGGTGAAGTATATTTCAGATCGTATCGGTGTTATGCACCTAGGTCATATATTGGAAACAGGTACAACGGATGAGATCTTTGCAAATCCTATTCATCCGTATACAAGATCTCTTCTGTCAGCAATCCCGCATCCAAATCCGATTGTCGAGAAAAAGAGAATTGCACTGGAGTATGATAAGGAAAAAGAAGGCGTTGACTATACGAAGGGGACATTGCATGCTATTACAGAAACACATTCTGTACTGGCAACAGATGAAGAATTTGCAAAGTGGTCTGCTGAAAAGTTTGAAGGATAGAAGCAATTGATGAGAGTCTGCGCATGTACGCAGGCTCTCATTTGTTATGTGTGCTAAAATATTGACATAGAAAAGACTGCTGAATGATAGATATTACATTGCTTGGAACAGGGGGAACCGTTCCGCTTCCAGATAGGTGGCTGACGTCACTGCTCGTAAAATGGGAAGGACATGAACTGCTGGTTGACTGTGGAGAGGGAACTCAGATTGCTCTGCATCAGCTGAAGTATTCATGCAGACATATAGACACGATACTGCTGACACATTTCCATGCGGACCATACCGCAGGTCTGCCAGGTCTTTTGCTTTCTATGGCAAAGGCCGACAGAACAGAACCTGTAACAATTGTCGGACCGGAAGGAATGGACAGTCTTCTGAAGGGAGTCTATGCAATTGCAAGATATATTCCTTTTGAATTGAAATATGCAGAGATAGGCAAAAAAGGAGATGCATTTCAGGTGGATGATCTGGATATTGCAGCATTTCCTTTAAAGCACAGTGTCCCGTGCTACGGATATGATTTCAATCTTCCAAGAAAACCAGTATTTGATAAGGAAAAGGCAGAAAGTCTGAATGTGCCGCTGTCGTGCTGGAATAAGCTGCAGAAGGGCAATGTAGTTGAAATGAATGGCGTGAAGTATACACCGGATATGGTTATGGGTCATGAAAGAAAAGGAATTCATTTTACTTATGCGACAGATACACGTCCTGTACCTGCAATTGCAAAGCATGCTGACAAAGCAGATCTGCTGATTGCAGAAGGAATGTACGGAGATCCTGAAAAGGGTGAGAAAGCCGTACTGAATAAACATATGACAATGCAGGAAGCTGCAGCAATAGCAAAGGAAGCAGATGCTGGGGAATTGTGGCTGACACATTACAGTCCTTCAGTTGTAAGGGCAGAACAGTATTCTGAGGAACTGAATCATATATTTGATCATACCGTAGTTTCAAAGGATGGGCAGCATATACAGCTTCACTATACAGATGAAGAGGATTGAAAATCATGTTTGATATTGTGGTGAATCCAGCTGGGGCATCCGGCAGGACCTTGAAAAAGTGGAAGGGTATCGAACATCTTTTCAAGGAGGCTGGAGAGGAGTATCACGTTTTCTATTCGACAGTTGAACATGGCATTACTGCCATTATGAAGGAATTGACAGCAGACAGTACAGCAAGAGATATTGTTATTGTTGGCGGTGATGGTACGATGAATCAGGCTGTTAATGGTATATGTGATCTGACCAATGTCAGAATCGGTTTTATCTCCTGCGGATCGGGCAACGATCTTGCTAGATCGCTTCATCTTCCTTCCAATGAGGAAAAGTGTGCCCGAACAATACTGAAAAAAAATAATGTGCGTTCCATCAATATTGGTGAACTGGTGTATTTGAATCATTCTAATGAACTGTATGCAGAGAAACCATCTGCTGACGGATTGATACATAGGCGTTTTGCTATATCGTCGGGGATTGGATTTGATGCTGCAATCTGTCAGAAAGTACAGGTTACCAAGATGAAAAAGACATTGAATCGTATTCATCTAGGTAAACTGGTGTATATTGAAGTGGCTGTCGGCATTATTGCTCATACACCGCGTGTTAAAGCAAAAATATCTGTCGATGGTGCTGAAACGGAGTATAGTCATCTTTTGACATGTGTTGTTATGAATGAACCTTATGAGGGCGGCGGATTCAAGTTCTGCCCGCATGCGAGTGACAGCGACAATCTGATTACTTCCTGTATAGCAGACGGTCTCTCACAGTTTGATTTCTTCAGAATATTTCCATCTGCATATACGGGAAGTCATTTGAAGTTCAGGGGTATCAGTGAAGTAAATGGAACCAGGATGGAAATAAAGACAGAAAGGCCTCTCTGGGTACATACAGATGGTGAAGTTGCATGTATGTCATCAGATGTTGAAATGCATTTGATGAAAGAAAAAATGACTATGCTTGACTGAGCTGACGGAGGTGATGCTTGATGAATGCGATTTATTTATATTCCGACATTGCAGTATTCAGCATTCTTATGATCATATTGATTATCATACATTCATGGACTTTTGGCGGATCAAGAGCTCTGCGTCTTTTAACGTGTTCGCAGGTATTCGCAATACTGACAATTCTTGCGGATCATTTTTTCAGTCTCTGGGCAAACCATGCTGTATCGGCTCCCTGGGCATTATTTATGTCTGGCAAGATAATTTATTTTATGTCCTGTACGCTCATGGGCTGGTATCTGCTGCAGTATTTTGAAGAACAGAGGAATACGGAACTTTCAAAAAACAGGAAGAAACAGCTGATCTGGGGCATTCCATTGATTCTTCAATTCCTTTTAGAACTGATCAATCTGAAGACAGGAATGCTGTATATGTATAATGCTGCAGCGGATGTTTATACACGCGGTCCATTATTCATTTTGCAGTATCTTGTTGCGTACTGCTATGTAGTTACAGCAGTTATAAGGGGGATCAGAGCTGCTTTATCCGAACATAACTATATTGATAAATCCAGTATTCTTCTGATGTCCGTGATCCCAGTGATACCTGCAGCAGCAGGTATTATTCAGTACTGGTACTGGCAGATACCTGTTCTGGATTCAGCACTGGCGCTTGTAACACTGATCATATATTTTGATAATATTAATGGCATTGTCTCACAGGATCCCATGACGGGTCTTAACAATAAGAAAGTGCTGATGAAGACAATATCAGCACGCATGAAAAATGCCGATTCTGATAGAAAGATGTATCTTATTATGATCGACATTGACCATTTCAAGGAAATCAATGATAAGTATGGACATACAGAAGGGGACCGTGCGCTGATGCTGATAGTACAATCGATGAAGCATACTTCTGCAAACATGAAATACAGAGCCATGATTGCAAGATATGGCGGTGACGAATTCTCTATTCTAGGATATGCGGATACGGAAGCTGATGTTGCTGAGTATCTATATCAGCTTGATGCAGCTGTGGCAAGAGATATCAAGGCACAGCAGCTGAACTACGAACTTTCTGTCAGTCTTGGCTGTGCAGTATATGAGCCATCTATACAGACAGTGAATGAATTTGTAAAGGCTGCTGATGATCATCTGTATACAATGAAGAGTGTTCATCACACGGATTGAATTCATACCGTTTAATTAAAGAACTGCACTGAACAGTCAATATTGGCTGCTGTGCAGTTCTTTAATATTAATATATGGTGTGCCCGATGGGGATCGAACCCACAACCTTCAGATTCGGAATCTGATACTCTATCCAGTTGCGCTACGGGCACAAGCGACTGTATTACTATATCACACCGATTATGATCTGCCCACTTTGTCATAGACGTACTTTCTGATGATTTTATGTATGTAAACAGTCCTGCATTCCGATAAAGAATGCAGGACTGTTTATCTCCGAGCTGTTATTCAGAAGGATGTTTTTTTCAAGCTTTGGATGCTTCTTTTTCCGCTTTGCAGGCATCGAAATATCTTTCCAGATACATCTTATGTGCAATAGTGACACATACATTATGAAGCATGCGTTCTTCTTCGGAAGTTCTTGTTTTTGCCTGAGAAGACTTGGAAGCAGGTGCATAAAATGCATTCAGTACATTCTTAAGCTCTCTGCGGAAATATTCATATCCTGCTTCAGTGGAACATTGTTTCTTCTGCATAGCGAAAACAATACGCAGATGATTCATAGAAAGAACAGTCTTGGCCATTGCAATAAAGATGAAGTAGGCAATCTGTTCACGTGAATATGCTTTCTTAACAGCTTTATCAACAAGCTTCAGCTTTACATAATTTGAGATCATGGAAGGGGTTACCTGCATTTCAGGAAAATCCTTCAGCCATCCGTTAATGTATTTGGTTACCTGATCCAGATAAAGACCAACATCCGGGATTTCACTGAATGCTGGCAGTACAAAGCTGTTCAGAGGTGTTTGTATCAGCTTTTTTTCGTTCATAGGACCATTCTAAACACGGTTATTCTAAACGTCAAACAAAATTATAAATACCTCTTGAAGAGTTATTCGATAACTGATATTATTACTGCGTAATCGGATAATCAATAACCGATTGTAAGACGGCAGAAAGCAGGTGGCTAACATGACAGTTATGAACATGAATACGATTTGTAAGGATAAAGAAAGCAGCAGATCTTATTATCATCCAAAGGATCCCATCAGTGCATTGACCCATTTCATTGCTTTCCTTCTTTCGATTGCAGCTACGCCGCTCCTGCTTATTCACGCGGCTGAGAACAGAGCATCTTTTACGACTCTGATCGGCCTGAGCGTATTTATGATGTCGATGATACTTCTCTATGGTGCCAGTGCATCGTATCATTCCTTTTGTCTCAGCGATAAGAAAGATATGATCCTGAAGAAACTGGACCACATGAGCATCTTTATACTGATTGCCGGTTCTTATACACCAATCTGTCTCACAGCAATCGGCGGTACAACAGGAAAAGTATTTCTGACAGTGGTATGGTCGATTGCGGCGGTTGGATGTCTGTTCAAGTTCTTCTGGGTCACATGCCCGCGCTGGGTCTCCAGTGTCATCTATATTGGTATGGGCTGGATTGTTATAACGGTGATGCCGCAGACAATTGCCGGTCTGACAGCAGGCGGATTTATATGGATGCTGATTGGAGGAATTATCTATACGGCCGGCGGTATTATCTATGCGCTGAAGCTTCCCTTGATTCCTAGAAATCATAAGGGATTTGGAAATCATGAGCTGTTCCATCTCTTTGTCATGGCTGGCAGTCTCTGCCACTTCATTGTAATGTATCAGTACATTGCTATGATGGGCTGAACTCTTGGCTGTATCAATCATATAAAAGCCGTCTGCTGTGCAGGCGGCCAATGATGCCTTCTGAAATGGAAAGCATCATTTTTGTATTTTAGAGATTTTCACCGTTTGAAGCGATGACATTCTTATACCAGTCAAAGGACTTTTTCTTGGATCTGGAAAGATCTCCTTCACCAGCATTGTTTTTATTTACGTAAATGAAACCATAACGCTTATCCATTTCCCCAGTAGATGCAGAAACGATATCGATAGGGGACCACATTGTGTATCCGCGCAGATCAACCCCATCCTCTGTTACGGCATCACGCATAGCTTTGATATGCTCACGGAGATAGTCAATTCTGTAGCTGTCATCAACAGAGCCATCTGATTCTTTCTTGTCATATGCACCAAAGCCATTTTCTACGACCATCATTGGGAGATGATATCTGTCATAGAAATAATTCAGAGAGTATCTCAGTCCAAGAGGATCGATTGGCCATCCCCAGTCCGAAACTTTCAGGTATGGATTCTTGACGGTCTGTTTTCCCTCATAGAAATTAAAGTCAGGATTCCTGTCTCCTTTAGCAACAGTGTTGGACATGTAATAAGAGAAGCCAATGTAGTCAACCGTGCCTGCGGAAAGCTGCTTTCTGTCTTCCTCACTGACCGTAACATTGAAATGCATTCTCTTCCAGTAGGCTTCCATATATTCAGGAACATAACCCTTGACCTGTACATCTGCGTACCAGTATCTCTTGTGATTTGCAGAAGTCATTTCGATGAAGTCCTCCGGATTGCATGTGGCCGCATAAAGAGGAACCATTGCGATCATGCATCCAATATGATTATCTTTATCAATCTTATGACCTATCTGCACTGCTTTAGCAGAAGCTACCAGTTCATTGATAGAAGACTGGTACATCATCTCTTCCGCATTGTCACCATGTTTCAGAAGGACACCGCCTTCCTGAATAAGGTTATGTGCATCTGGATTGGCAGCCTGGTTGTTGATCTCATTGAATGTCATCCAGTAATGTACTTTTCCTTTATATCGCTTGAATACTGTTTCTGCATACCTAGCAAAGAAATCAATACAGCGTCTATCAGTAAAGCCGTTGTATTTCTTGGCAAGATGGTATGGCATTTCGAAGTGAGCAAGTGTAACGAT
Source organism: Bulleidia sp. (assembly GCA_041859965.1). Lineage (GTDB taxonomy): Bacteria > Bacillota_I > Bacilli_A > Erysipelotrichales > Erysipelotrichaceae > Bulleidia. Next base: position 13,827 of record JBFLGD010000012.1, read on the forward strand.
AGGTTCAATGCCGTACTTGTGCATGGTATCGAACATATCATCGTAGAACTGCAGACCCTTTTCATTTGGTTCTGCATCATCTCCATTAGGGTAGATTCTTGTCCATGCAATGGAAGTACGGAAAGCCTTGAAGCCCATCTCTGCCATCAGTGCAATATCTTCTTTGTAATGATGATAGAAATCAATTGCTTCATGGTTAGGATAGTCCTCTCCGTTAATTACACCGTCTGTAATACGGCGCAGAGAATGTGTCTTGTTGTCTCCGGCAGTCATTACATCGGAAATGGAAGGACCTTTGCCATCAATGTTCCAAGCGCCTTCGAGCTGATGGGCAGCGACTGCGCCGCCCCAAAGAAAATCTTTTCTGAATGCCATTCTGATATCCTCCTTAATAAATTCTTATGATACAGAGATTTTAACATATCAAGAATACATATATACTTGTGGTATGGAAATACGAGAACAGATTGAGCAGTATGTTCCTTACAATGCGCAGGAACAGCAGGACAGAATAGAAATGCTGAAATGGATCGATACAGGTCTGGATCTTTGGACAAGAGAGAATGGATTCGCACACTGGACAGCATCCGCATGGGTTGTGGATGCTTCACATGACCATGTACTGATGGCATTTCATAATATTTATCAGTCCTGGGCATGGCTTGGAGGACATGCAGATGGAGACCGCGATCTTCTGCATACAGCCATCAAGGAAGTGCAGGAGGAATCCGGCATTGCATCAGTAAAACCTGTGATGGACAGTGTCTTTTCGATAGAAATACTGACAGTGGATGGTCATGTAAAAAGAGGAAAGTATGTTTCCTCACATCTGCATCTCAACGTGACATATCTTCTGGAAGCAGATATGAATGAGAGCGTAAAGGCAAAAAAAGATGAGAACAGTGCAGTAGCTTGGTTTACACTGCAGCAGGCATTGCAGAAGTCTGATGAAACATGGTTCATAGAGAATATATATACTAAACTGAATCAGAAACTGTCAGAATATGACAGCAGAAGCAATCACATTCGTTGACATATACTTCTTTGAATGTTAAAACTTTAAACGTGGAAAGAAAAACTAACATGACGGAAAAGATGAATCAGTTCGTAAAATCTGAAAGCTTCTGTTGCTGTCGCAGAGATTGCTGCGAAATTTTCGCCATGCGTGCTGACAGCTGACCGAATTGTAAAATAGGTTAATAACTGTTGAGACTGCGTATGACGCAGTCTTTTTTTGTTATAAGGGGAAGGAGAATTATCAGTGAATTGGAATGTACTTGTAAAATACTGGCCTCTGTTTCTGGAGGGGGCAATCGTGACATTGCGCATATCTGTATTCGGCATTGTGCTGTCAATTCTGTTTGGAGCACTGATCAGTCTGATCAGATATTACAGAGTGCCGCTGCTGTCACAGATATGCAGAGTCTACATTGAACTGTCACGCAACACACCGCTTCTTGTACAGCTTGTGTTCATCTACTTTGGACTCCCTAAGCTTGGCATTGTATACAGCGGCGAGACAAGTGCTGTAATCGGTGTTGTGTTTCTTGGCGCAAGCTATATGGCTGAAACAATGCGTTCCGGTCTGGAAAGTGTGGATCATATGCAGAAGGAAAGCGCACTGTCACTTGGCATGACAAAGAAACAGGCAATGCAGTATGTCATCCTTCCGCAGGCAATAGCTGTAGCAGTACCTGCAATATTTGCGAATGTCATCTTCCTGATTAAGGAAACATCCGTTGTCTCGATTATTGCTGTTCCTGATCTGATGTATGTTGCGAAGGATCTGATCGGAAATGACTACAGAACAAACGAAGCACTGTTCATGCTTGTCATCTTCTATATGATTATTATTCTTCCAATCACACTGATTGCGGGATATGCAGAGAGGAGGATGCGCCATGCTTGATACAGGAATTCAGCTTCTGATGAATCCGAATAACTGGATACGTCTTCTTGAAGGACTGTGGATTACAGTCAAGATTGCATTGATATCGGTAGCACTGTCGATGATTCTCGGTATATTGCTGGGAATGCTGATGACAGTAAAGAATAAATTTATTAAAGCAGTATGCGGTATCTATCTTGGCTTTGTAAGAATTATGCCGCAGCTGGTTCTTCTGTTCATTGCTTTTTTCGGTCTGACGAAACTGACAGGTATAAATCTCAGTGCATTCAGCAGTGCAGTCATTGTATTCACTTTCTGGGGAACTGCCGAAATGGGAGATCTTGTAAGAGGGGCGCTTGAATCAATTCCTGCTCATCAGTATGAAAGCGCGTATGCACTTGGGATGAGCGAAAAACAGACATTCCGGTATGTTGTGCTGCCGCAGACACTTAGAAGGCTTCTGCCGCCATCCATTAATCTGATTACAAGAATGATAAAGACAACATCCCTTGTAGAGATTATTGGAATGGTGGAAGTACTGAAGGTCGGTCAGCAGATTATTGATGCAAATCGCATGAACTATCCAACTGGTGCACTTTGGATATACGGAGCAGTATTCTTCCTGTATTTCCTGGTATGCTGGCCGATATCTCTGTGTGCAGGACATCTGGAAAAGAAATGGAGACAGTGAAATGGAAAATGATATACAGCTTTCAGTAAAAAATATAGTGAAGTCATATCAGACAGGCGTAGAGGTACTGAATGGAATCAGTCTGGATGTTAAGAAAGGTGAAGCAGTTGTTGTTCTTGGACCGTCTGGCTGCGGAAAATCCACACTGCTTCGATGTATGAATGGTCTGGAGGAATACCAGAGCGGAGAAATACTGCTGGATGGGGATACGGTAACAAAGAATGGAAAGAATATGTCACAGATCCGTCAGAAGATCGGTATGGTATTCCAGAGCTATGAATTGTTCCCGCATCTGAATATTCTGAATAATATTACACTGGCTCCCTGCCGTGTTACTGGCAGAACAAGGAAGGATGCTGAGAAGGAAGCATTGGAGCTTCTGGACAGAGTGGGACTGAAGGATCGTGCTGATGCATATCCGTCTGAACTTTCCGGAGGCCAGAAGCAGAGAGTAGCAATTGTCAGAATGCTGATCATGCATCCGGAAGTTATGCTGTTTGATGAAGTGACGGCAGCACTCGATCCTGAAATGGTCAGAGAAGTACTGGATGTCATCATGGAACTGGCAGATCAGGGCAGAACAATGGTCATTGTTACACATGAGATGCAATTTGCCAGAGCTGTAGCAGATAGAATTGTTCTGCTGGATGGAGGAAAGATAGTAGAAGAAAACACACCTGAGGAATTCTTTACACATCCAAAGACAAAGCGTGCAGAAGAATTTCTCCATATGTTCACGTATGAAAAGAATCGTTCCGCAAAGGGAAAAAAAGAGGAGATTGAATTATGAAAAGAAGATTGCTGAGTATTGCTTCAACCGTATTTGCACTGGCATTAGCAGGATGCTCTTCTGCTTCGGCCTCTGCTTCAGTTTCGTCCGCAGATTCCAGTGCGGCTGTATACCGTACCGTAGATGAAATCAAGTCATCCGGTAAGATTACAATTGGTGTATTTACTGACAAGGCTCCATTTGGATACATTGATGAAAATGGAGACAATCAGGGATATGATGTCTACTACGCAAAGAGAATTGCTAAGGATCTTGGTGTGGATGCTGAGTTTGTCTCCGAGGATCCGGCCAACCGTGCGGAATTTGTCAATACAGGAAAGGTAGACATTACGCTTGCTAATTTTACTGTCACGGATGAGAGAGAAGAACAGGTTGACTTTGCCAATCCCTACATGAAGGTATCTCTTGGCGTTGTATCACCTGACAGCGCAGTTATTACGGATGTAAAGGATCTGAAAGAGCTGATTGTTGCCAAAGGCACTACAGCTGAAACATACTTCGAAGAGAACTATCCTGATGTAAAGCTTATCAAATATGATGCTTATCAGGATGCTTACAATGCACTGATGGATGGCAGAGGTCCTGCTTTTGCTACAGACAATACAGAAGTACTTGCGTGGGCAAATCAGAATAAGGGCTACACAGTTGGCATTACTGAACTTGGCGACTATCAGCCTATTGCAGCTGCCGTGGCTTCCGGAAATACAACTTTAAAGGACTGGCTGAATAATGAGCTTGTTACACTTGGTGAAGAGAAGTTCTTCCATGCTGACTATGAAGCAACACTGAAAAGTGTGTATGGAGATGATGCTGATCCAGATTCAATGGTTGTTGAAGGCGGGAAGATGTAATTGCTGCTTCATGCATGTATAGACAAAAAAGTATCTGTGTAAACTGTACCCCGAAGAGCGGACACCTAAATAAAAGGTGACTGTCCTTCGGGGTACAGTTTAGTGATCTGGTGATCACGGATACTTTTTTACTTAGTAAAGATATATTGTTCCATTCTGTCGAAAGCTTCTTTGACTCTGGACTGTGGAAGGGCAAGGTTGATACGGATGGAATGACTGCCATGGAATGGTCTTCCATCCTGCCAGAAGACACCGTATTCCCATCCCTTTTTCAGGAGAGTATCCATATCAATACTGTGAGCACTGCAGTATTCCGTACAGTCGATGAACAGCATATATGTTCCCTGCGGTCTGCATACGGAAACACCATTGAATCTGCTGTTAATGAAGTCTACTGCATAACTGACATTTCCACTGAGCACTTCCAGAAGCTGATCCAGCCATTCATATCCTTCAGGCTGATAAACTCCAATCAGCGCATACATGGAGAGGACATTCATATTGTTGTAGCCGGATAATCCTGCTTCTTTTTCCACCCTGTCTCGCAGCCAGTCGTTATAGATAATGTGATAGGATCCAATTAGGCCGGCAAGATTAAAAGTCTTGGAAGGGGCATAGAAGGCAGCTGTATGTGAATGTGCATAGGCATTGACGGACTGCACTGGTGTATGGTGATTTCCATTGAGAATCAGGTCAGACCAGATCTCATCTGCAATTACCCATACTTCATGCTTCTCAAAGATGTCCATTGCCTTGGCAAGTTCTTCCTTGGACCATACTCTTCCGGAAGGATTATGAGGATTGCATATAATTGCGACATGAATATGATTCTCTACGATCTTCTTTTCCATGTCCGTGTAGTCCATGCGCCATACGTTCTCATCATCTTTATATAGAGGAGAATGTACGATGTGATAGCCGTTGTCGGTAAGCACATGGGTAAAGCCGATATATGTAGGACTGTGCAGAAGAACATTGTCTCCTTTGGAGGCAAGTACATTCATCGCTGAGATGACACCGCCAAGTACACCGTTCTCATAGCCGATATGCTTGCTTTCAAGACCCTGAACATGGTTTCTGGCAGAGTGCCACTTGATGATTTCATCATAGTATTCATCACGCGGAGAGAAATAGCCGAAAGCCGGGTGTGCAATTCTGTCGCTCATTGCCTTCTGAATCGTTGGAGCACATGGGAAATTCATGTCTGCAACCCACATTGGAATAATATCAAAGCCTTCTTTTCTTGTGAATCCTGTGAAGCATCCTTTCTGCTCTGCAGGATTGTCTACGGCAATTGCGTCATGTCCAACACGGTCAAGAATAGTGGTGAAATCGTATTTCATAAGTTCTCCTCCTCATTCAAAACATGAGAACATTGTAACTTCAAAATCATGTATTTTATGTTTTTTATTCGTGATTGGGCTATGAAATTCAATTTCATCTGCCCAAAGTCCCATCTGCGGGAAGTCAGTGCTTTCAACTCCATAAAGAGGATCATTCACTATAGGGTAGCCATGATAGGCCAGATGCACTCTGATCTGATGTGTTCTTCCTGTTTCAAGATCACATCCGAAAAGAACATATGTACCCTTTTCGGCAATGCATGTAACCTTGGTAAAAGCATCTCTTCCCGTAGAGGAGACTCTGTATTTTCCAGCATTGTGTCTGTCCCTGCCAAGTCTTTCAGAACAGGTGAAGACATTGCCCGGCTCACATTTTCCTTCGCATACAGCCATGTAGTGCCTGTGAATTTTCTTTGCTTCCATCTGTTCATCCAGCCATGGCTGAAAGAACTCATTCTTGGAATAGATAACAAGACCCTCTGTATCTCTATCGAGACGGTGTATAGGTCTGACGGATACATGCATGTCATTGTCAGCGTAGTATTTGGCTACTCTTGCATTGAGACAGTCTCTGTCATCCGGATCTCCATGAATAATAATGTCGGGCTCCTTGTGGACAATCAATACAAAGGAATCCTCGTATACCTTCTGACAAGGTGTATCTGCCTGTACCCAGTCAATCTCTTCATTTCCGTTTAGAAGAACAATCTTTCTGTTTCCGATACGTTCCATTCCGTTTTTAACGGGTTCATCATCCAGCAGTATCTGTCTATTCTGTACAAGAAGATACTTATTCTTTTTAGACTGACGGAATGCATTCAGGAATTCATCTACGGTGTTGCCTTTGAATTTGCCTTCATGATCAATGATCATGCGATCGCTTTTATTTTCATATTTCATATGGTGAATATTGTAGACGATTCCAGCAGATTAAGAAACAGCAATCTGAAAGCAGTGAATACGGTAGTATAATATAAAACAGATTGAAGAGGAGGATATTACAATGCCTTGTACAACAGTATTAGTAGGAAGAAAAGCTTCCTATGATGGTTCCACAATGATTGCAAGAAATGATGACAGCGGAGCAGGAAGCTTCTGCCCAAAGAAATTTACAGTTGTTAAGCCCGAAGAGCAGCCGAAGATATATAAGTCGGTTATTTCACATGTGACGATCGAGCTTCCTGAGAATCCAATGCGCTATACTGCTGTTCCGAATGCAATAAAAGGAGAGGGTATATGGGCTGCAGCGGGAGTCAATGCTGCAAATGTTGCTATGACTGCTACAGAGACGATCACTTCAAATGAAAGAGTGATAGGTGCTGATCCGTTAGTCAGACTGAAGAAGGCGGCAGGCGATACACCTGAAGTACCGGGCGGCATTGGCGAAGAAGATCTTGTAGTTATTACGCTGCCTTATATCCACTCTGCAAAGGAGGGCGCTGAAAGAGTCGGTGCTCTGCTGGAAAAGTATGGAACTTACGAAATGAACGGCATGGCTTTTCAGGATGTAAATGATATCTGGTGGCTGGAATCCATTGGCGGACATCATTGGATTGCAAGGCGTCTTCCCGAAGATGCATATATTGTTGCACCGAACCAGTTTGGTATCGATCAGTTTGACCTGAATGATGCCTTTGGCGATCAGAAGAATTATATGTGTTCAAAGGATATGCGTGAGTTCATTGCGGAAAATCATCTGGATCTTTCCAATAATGGTGTTTTCAATGCCAGAGATGCTTTTGGATCTCATGATGACTCTGATCATGTATACAACACACCGCGTGCATGGTTCGGTGAGAGATATCTGAATCCTAAAACAAGTATCTGGGATGGCAATCATGCCGAATACACACCGACATCTGATGAGATTCCATGGTGCAGAGTGCCTGAGAAGAAGGTGACAGTAGAAGATGTGAAGTATATCCTTTCCTCCTATTATCAGGGAACAGAATATAATCCATATGATGCGCAGGGAAAGCATGTGTTCAGACCGATTGGCGTCAATCGTACAAGTCATGTTGCACTGATACAGCTGCGCCCATATGTTCCTGAAGAAATTCGGGCGGTAGAGTGGATTGCTTTCGCATCCAATTCCTTTAATTCATTTGTACCGTATTATGGAAATGTAGACAGCATTCCTGCTTATATGAACAATACAACGGCAGATGTATCTACGGATAACTTCTACTGGGCAAACAGACTGATTGGAGCATTGGCAGATGCTGATTATCATAAGAGTGCATCGCATATTGAAAGATATCAGAAGTCACTGATGAGTACAGGTCATGAAATGCTGAATAAATATGATCATCTATTTGCTGTGAAGAAGGATATGAAGCTCCTGGATCAGGCAAATGAAGAGATGACGGCAGCAGCCAGAAAACTGACAGATGAGTGTCTTGATCATGTACTGTATGAGCGGAGCAATACAATGAGAAATGGTTTCTCACGTTCGGATGCATAAGCAGTTAAATATATAAAAATACGGGAAGACATTCAATGTCCTCCCGTATTATTCATGATCAGTTGTCTTTTTCAAGTACGGTAATGCTTTCAACATGAGGAGTATGCGGAAACAGATCATAAGGAATGACTGTTACAACATGATAGTCATGTTTCAGAAGATTCAGATTCTTGCCGAGAGTTGCAGGATTGCATGAGATATAGATGACCTTTCTTGGCTTTGCATGAATGATTGCCTGGATCATACGGTCATCCATACCTGCGCGAGGGGGATCTACAAGCAGACAGTCAATTGGATGTTCTCTGGATGCCTTTTCAAGACCTTCGGCAGCATCCTCACAGAGGAACGTGCAGTTGGAAATATGATTGGCTTCAGCATTGCTGGCAGCATCCTTAACCGCATCTTCATTTGATTCAATGCCAATAACATGCCTTGCCTTGGATGAAGCAAGCAGACTCATAGCACCGATACCGCAGTATGCCTCAACGAGTGTATCACATGGATCAATCTTGGATACTGCCATTCTGTACATCTTCTCTGCCTGTTCTGCATTCAGCTGGTAAAAAGCTTCCGGAGAAAGCTGCAGAGTGATATTGCCCAGCTTGACCGGCATTGTATCATTGCCGGCCAGCTTATGAGCAGGGGAACCAAAGATGCCGATTGTTTTCATGTCAGTATTGATGGACTGGAATACTCCGGTCATGCCTTCAATAGTCATGATCTGATCTGCAAGTTCACGATGTACCTTATCCTTGCCTGTAACAAGTGTACATTGCAGTTTTCCGCCGAGCGATCTGATAACAAGATAGCGCAGACCTTTCTGCTCTCTCTGACTGTAGACATGAAGATATGATTTATCTACATACTGCAGTATTTTTATACGTGCATCTTCAAGCTGTTCATCCTGAATCAGTGAACGGTCAATTGGGTGATAGTGATTGGTGCCGGGCATATACATACCGGTAGTCAGATGATCGTGCGATACCTGTACAGGCAGCTTGCACTGACTGCGGTATCCAAGTGTCCTTGGACTTTCATGCATGTCACGCACAAAGTGACGTCTGATATGGGCATACTTATATAGTGCTTCTTCAAGAAGCTGTTTCTTCCACTGCAATTGAGAGGCATATTTCATGATCATCAGGGGGCAGCCTTCCTCAATGTAGAATTCATACCCAGGATCCACACGGTCGCTGGATCTTTGCACCAGAGTCTTCAGCTGTGCCTTTGCATAATTGTTCTTCTTCTCGATGATTTCTACTTCGGCTGTTTCATTCGGAAGTACACCGTCGCAGAATACAGGCTTCTTATCTATATAGCCGATGCCTTCTCCATTTATGCCGATTTTTTTGAATTCGAGTTTCATATTTTCACCATAGTGCCGCTAGATTGGTGTCACTGCAGAATGATTCCAGAGAATAGATACAGTAGAAGTCCGTATTCTTGGCATCGGTAATCAGCTTTGATACCGGCTGTCTGTAGTAGCGGAGATCTACGACCTTCAGTTCGCTGTATTCCTGAGCCAGATACGGGATCAGGATATGCGAATAGGAATCTTTCACAATGACTGCGGTCTTTCCATTTTTGTTGCTGGTCTGAATGTTCTCGTAGGCATGATTGCCATCAAGGTAATACGTATATTTATCTTTTTTCTTCAGATTCTGATCGAAGTACATAGAATCTGAAACGGTACCGTCTTCCATTGTCACTTTGACGGGATTCGGTGTTTCAGGAACCATCTTATATAATGATTCACCCTCTGTCCAGAAAGCGCCAGACTTCGAATAGGTAGATCCCTTGAAGTCATCGCTGACCTTTTCATAGGTCATTGTTTCAGGCTCTTTATTCAGTACGCTTTCACAGATAGCTTTATATCCAACAGCTGCTCCTTTTTCATTCCAATGATGATCTGTCTTGAAATAGAGACCGCTGTCTGAAGCAATGCTGTCGGTAATATCAATATAGTTCTGGTTTTTGAACTGCTTTCCTATCTGTTCAATCATATCCTTTTCATCCAGATTGTAGGAACCAAAGGGAAGAAACTCCTTCTCTCCATAGGAAGCACCTGGGATAATCATAACATTTGCTTTCAGATTATTCTCTCTGGCAAATTCATTTACATAGGAAATATTATTATCGACAATCTTTTGGCTGTATCCTGAGAACTGCTGGATCAGTCTTCCGTCCTTGCCATAATATACCGTATTGTTTTCAATGCTGCCGGAATTTTTTCTGACAGCAGCCTTTGTTTCCACCCAAGCATCTCGATTAATGAAGTGATCGGCAAACCAGTTCTCAAACTGATCGTCAAAAGTTCCGCCGAATACGTTGTCAAGGCTGAGAGAAGGAAAGTCCGCCAGAACTCTGTTCTCGTTGTCAGAGAATGTTTTTTTTGGTGCAAGAACATTTGCCAGAGACATACCTGCAATATAGACAATGAATACAGATGCTGTAGTCAGCTGAAGCACTGTCTTTTTAGTTATTCTTTTCTTCATGCTTTCTCACCTCAGAATCTGAAATACAGGAACGGGTTATATGTCCCGTCCACAATAAATGCTGTGCAGACTGTCAGAGAGCAGAGAACCAGTACTGGGACAGCCCACTTGAACTTAGGCTGTTTCAGAAAATTAAGACCTGTCTTGGCAATCGGTGTGCTGGCAATGATACATACAATGATCAGTATGAGATTGTCACGCAGGAAGTACAGTGTAGTACCATTGATGAAGCTGTCGGCATTTCCGAACATCATGCCGATATAGGAGAATGCTTTTGCAAGATCTGTATTGGCGAACAGTGCCCATGCCGTCATGACAATAACCATTGTATATACATGCCCAACCCAAGCTGGTGCTTTCTCCAGTTTTTTGAGCAGGAACAATTTTTCAATCAGCAGAATGATTCCATAGAATACGCCCCATAGTATAAAGTTCCAAGAGGCACCATGCCAGAAACCTGTCAGCAGCCAGACGATCATAATATTCAGCATCTGTCTTTTCAGTCCGTGGCGGTTGCCTCCAAGAGGAATATATACATAATCACGGAAGTAGTAGGAGAGGGACATATGCCATCTTCTCCAGAAGTCAGTGATGCTTTTTGAAATATATGGATAGTTGAAGTTCTCCAGAAAGTCGAATCCCAGCATTTTTCCAAGACCAATTGCCATGTCGGAATAGCCGGAAAAATCAAAGTAGATCTGGAAAGTATAGCATGCAATTCCAATCCATGCTGTAACAACTGATGTTTCTCCTGACTGAAGTGAATTAACAGCTTCCCATACCTGACCGGCACTGTTTGCAAGAAGGACCTTCTTACAGAGACCGACCATGAACCGCTGTATGCCAGTGTAGAACTGGTCAAGATTTTCATGACGGTGTTCCAGCTGATGCGCAACATCTCTGTATCTGACAATAGGACCTGCAATCAGCTGCGGGAACATTGTTACATAGGCACCGAAGTTTACAAATTTTTTCTGTACACTGGTATCTCCTCTGTAAAGATCAATAGGATAAGACATGGCCTGAAAGGTATAAAAACTGATGCCGATAGGCAGAGACAGTTTTAGAATAGGAATGAACTTCAGTCCAACTGCTTGCAGATTCACAGCAAAGAAATCCCAATACTTGAAGAAGCCGAGAAGGGCAAGGTTGATGACAATGCACAGGACAAGGTATTTTTTGGCTTTATGAAGATCGTTGTCCCTGTACTTTTCAATAAGCAAACCACTGACAAAGTTCATCAGAATGGAGAAAAGCATGACAAATATGTAAACTGGCTCTCCCCAGGCATAGAAAAAAAGTGAGACAAGGAAAAGAACAAGATTCCTCCATCTAAAAGGACATATATAATACACTGCCATCACGATAGGCAGATATGCAAACAAAAAAGTCAAACTGCTGAATACCATAACTTTCCTTCCTTAAATAATATAAAATGAACCTTGACTATTATAGACAGTCAGCTTTGAAAAAACCACCGGCATACATGCTGAATATGAAATACATTTCATAAATAGGAAAACACATTATATTTTTCATAACGAAAATATGCCCCAATAACATAGAATCACAAAATCTTATGTTGAATTTGTGAAAATGGGGTAAAATGATTTTAGTGAAATACTTGTTTCACGTGGAGGAGGAAATTAATGAAAAAGATTATTTCAGCAGTGCTTGCTGCAGGATTAACAGCCAGTCTGGTCGGCTGTTCCAGTAGCAATGCCAACGGATCCACCGCTTCAAGCAGCTCCAGTTCTTCGTCTTCAGATATGAAGATCGCCATGGTCACCGATTATGGTGACATCACTGACGAATCATTCAACCAGTTTACTTATCAGTCATGCAAGGATTATGCAGATGATAACAGTCTGGACTTCCAGTATTACAAGCCAGCAGGAGACACCACAGCAGACCGTGATGCTTCTATCGATCAGGCTGTAGCTGATGGCTATAACATTGTTGTTATGCCAGGCTATGCATTCGCACAGGCTATTGTTGATTCAGCACCTACTTATCCTGATGTTAAGTTCATCGCTTTGGATGTAGCTGAATCTGATCTGTCAGGAGCAGATAATGCTGACTCTGCAGATCTGAGCAACGTATACTGCGCAGTATATCAGGAAGAACTTGCCGGATATATGGCAGGATATGCAGCAGCTAAGATGGGCTATACAAATCTCGGCTTCTTAGGCGGAATGGCAGTACCTTCTGTTGTCCGTTACGGACATGGCTATGTTCAGGGTATCTCTGATGCTCTTGAAGGAACAGGTACAAAGGCTACAGTTAACTATGCTTATGGCAACCAGTTCAATGGCGATGCTGATATCACAGCAGCTATGGACACATGGGTCAATGGCGGAACACAGGTCATCTTCGCATGCGGCGGTTCTATTTACACATCCGCAGCCGAAGCAGCAGCTAAGAAGGACGCTAAGATCATTGGTGTAGATGTTGACCAGAAGGCTACTATCGATGCTAAGTATGGCGATGGCATTACAATTACTTCTGCAATGAAGGGTCTGTATGCAACAGTACAGACTGTACTGAAGGGAATCGCTGACGGCAACTGGAGCGATTATTCAGGCAAAAAGGCTGGAACAGTTCAGACTCTGGGTATCGTTTCTGATGATCCTGAAGAGAACTATGTACAGCTTCCTGATTCAACTGTATGGACAGACGATTTCTCAGAAGATGATTACAAGGCTCTTGTCAAGTCTCTGAATGCAGGCGACATCACTGTTGACAATGCATCTGATTCTGCTGAACCTGTAACATATAACAAGGATATCGTTACTGTTAATTACCAGGGCAACCTGAAGTAATTATTCACAGAATTAAAGCTAATCATCAATGCAAGGCCGGTAGAAATCTTTATCTGCCGGCCTTTTTCAAAAGAAAGAGGTGATCACTTTGACAGAAGTACCATATGCGATTGAGATGGCGCACATTACAAAGCGCTTTCCCGGTATTATCGCTAATGATGATATTAACCTGCAGCTGAAGAAAGGTGAGATTCATGCTATTCTCGGCGAGAACGGAGCTGGAAAATCAACCTTGATGAGTGTTCTTTTCGGACTGTATCAGCCTGAAGAAGGACAGATATACAAGGACGGCAAACCGGTAACTATTAATGATCCTAATGATGCCAATGCACTTGGTATCGGCATGGTTCATCAGCACTTTAAGCTTGTACAGGTATTCAGCGTCTTAGACAATATTATTCTTGGCGTTGAAGATGTACATGCAGGAAACCTTCTTGAGAAGGGGAAAGCCAGAAAAAAAGTGATGGCTCTTTCCGAAAAGTATGGTTTTAAGATCGATCCGGATGCTAAAATCCAAGACATTACTGTTGGTATGCAGCAGAAAACCGAAATCCTGAAAATGCTTTACAGAGATAATGATGTGCTGATCTTTGATGAGCCTACGGCAGTACTTACACCGCAGGAAATTGAAGAGCTGATGGTCATCATGAAGAATCTTGCTAAGGAAGGCAAATCCATCATCTTTATTTCACATAAATTGAATGAAATCATGGAAGTTGCAGATCGTGTAACAGTACTGCGCCGCGGCAAGGGCATTGGCACAGTCAATGTTAAGGAAACGAATGAGAATGAACTGTCCCGTATGATGGTCGGCAGAGATGTTCAGCTTGTTGTAGACAAAACACCTGCTCAGCCAAAGGATGTTCTTCTTGATGTAAAGGATCTAACAATTGCAGCAAAGACACATAAGAATAATGCAGTTAAGCATGTTTCCTTTCAGGCACATGCCGGAGAGATTGTATGTATTGCCGGTATTGATGGAAATGGACAGACAGAACTTGTCTATGGTCTGACAGGACTGGAACCGGCAGTATCCGGATCAATCAATCTGATGGGCAAGGACATTACCAATGCTTCGATCCGTGAAAGATCACAGCATATGTCTCATATTCCTGAAGATCGACAGAAGTATGGCTTGGTTCTCGATTATTCTCTTGAATACAACCTTGTTCTGCAGAGATACTGGCAGCCGGAATTCTCTTCAAAGGGTTTTCTGAATAAAAAGGCTATCCGTACTTATGCAGACAGACTGATTGATACATATGATATCCGCTCAGGACAGGGAGCACTTTCCTCCACCCGTTCCATGTCCGGCGGCAATCAGCAGAAGGCTATCATTGCACGTGAACTTGATAAGCAGCCGGATGTGCTTGTGGCCGTTCAGCCTACCAGAGGACTGGATGTCGGGGCTATTGAGTACATACACAAGCAGCTTATTGCAGCCAGAGACAGAGGAGCGGCAGTAGTGCTGATCTCTTTGGAACTGGAAGAAGTTATGAATGTTTCTGACCGTATCCTAGTCATGTATGAAGGTGAAATTGTTGGAGAGTTTGACCCAAAGAAGACAACTGTTCAGGAACTCGGCCTTTATATGGCAGGCGCTAAAAAAATGGATCTCAGCGGAAAGGAGAAGGCATGAAGAAAAAATCAATTTTCCAGAGCGAAGGGTTCAAGACCGTACTCGCTTCTCTGATCTGTATTGTCATCGGTATGCTGATAGGATTCATAGCACTTCTTATCATTAATCCTGAACATGCTGTACAGGGTATTACGCAGATTATTCTAAATTTTATGAACTTCCCATCTGCTATTGCGCAGAAGAAGTATTTAGGCTTAACACTTGTTAAGACTGCACCTCTTCTGATGTGTGCTCTTTCAATCTGTTTCTGCTATAAGGCTGGTCTCTTCAATATCGGAGCGGCCGGTCAGTACGCAGCAGGGGCGGGAGCTGCACTGTACTGTGCACTGGCTCTTCAGTGGAGCTGGTTTCCATGCATGATGGCTGCTCTGATTGCAGGCGCAGTATCCGGCGCAATCGTAGGTATACTGAAAGCGTATCGCAACGTCAACGAAGTTATTACAGGTATTATGCTTAACTGGATCACACTGTACTGTGTAAATATGCTCCTGACAGGCGTAAAGGAAATGTCATCCCCATATACACTGACACTTGCTAAAAACGCACCGCAGGCAATTCTGCCTTCATTAGGCATGGAAAAGCTGTTCTCAAATAATGCATATGTAGGAATTGCGATTCCACTGTCTATCATCATTGCAGTCATTATCCAGATTGTTCTGACTAAGACAAGATTCGGCTATGAGCTGAAGGCTACCGGCTTCAACAAGCAGGCTGCCCGCTATGCAGGTATGAAGGAGAACCGTAATATTATTCTGACACTTGTTATCGGCGGAGGACTTGCAGGTCTTGGAGCAGCCTTCCTCTATCTGACTGGTGAAGAACAGTGGATGGTATCACAGGCTTCTGTACCTTCAATGGGATTCAACGGTATCTCCGCAACGTTCCTTGGCGGTCTGAATCCAATTGGAACTATTTTCTCTTCATACTTTATTCAGCATATTACTTCCGGCGGTTCCTATCTGAACAAGACATACTATCCGCCTCAGATTGCAGATCTGATTTCAGCATTTATTATCTATCTTTGCGGCTTCGTTCTGTTCATGAAGTCGTCATGGACAAAGAAGTCACGGCATAGAACTGAAAAGAAGAATGATGAAAAGAAAGGAGCGAACGCATAATGATATTGCTAATTCAATACACACTGGTATTCGCTTCCGTACTTGTACTGGTTGCTCTGGGTGGATGTTTTTCGGAGCATTCCGGTGTTATCAACCTTGGTCTTGAAGGTATTATGGTCATGGGTGCACTGGGCGGCGCTCTTGCATTAAGTGCAATGAACGGTAGCTTCAATGTATTTCTGACAGTCATCATATCTGTTGCATGTGCTATCGGTGCCGGTCTTCTCTATTCGGTGCTGCTGGCAGTCGCCTGTGTTAACCTGAAGGCTGATCAGACGCTGATTGGAACAGCTATGAACATTCTTGCAACAGCACTCGCAGTTATCATTGTTAAGGCTCTGAACATGGCAAACGATGCAGACAACGTATCATCCATCGTTTCCTATCACAAGTCCCGCGGTTCTTTGATCTTCCATATTGGCAGCATGGAACTGAACTGGTATATGGTCATAGCAGTCATTGTATTGGTTGCTGCTTTCGTTGTTCTGTATAGAACAAGATTTGGACTTCGTTTGATGGCATGCGGCGAGAATCCTTCTGCTGCAGATTCTGTCGGTATCAATGTTTATAAGTATCGCTGGGCAGGTGTTCTGATCTCCGGAGCACTCGGCGGACTTGGCGGACTGGTATATGTTACGGCAGGTGTTTCCGAATGGAAGTTTGAGGTGGGTGTCGCTGGATTTGGATTCCTTGCTCTGGCTGTTATGATATTCGGTCAGTGGAAGCCTCATAGAATTGGTATGGCAGCGCTGCTGTTTGGTTTCTTCCGTGCACTGTCTAATGTATACGCAGGATTCCCATGGCTGGTCGCAATGAACATCCCAGGATCTGTGTACAATATGCTTCCGTATATTATTTCTCTTCTGGTTCTTGCCTTTACTTCAAAGAACTCGGCAGCTCCAAAAGCTGAAGGTGTCCCGTACGATAAATCTACTAGGTAGATTCAGGCAGAGTCGCGTATGCGATTGTGCTTTTTTTTCTCTTTGCATGTATAATGTAGAAAAATTCACATAGGGGGTGAATTGATGATGATACAGATAGACCGCAATCTTCCGAAAGAGAAAATTGATGAAATAGGGCATGGCATAGCAGATGCTTTTTTTGATTATCAATATGCATATGGTGAAAAGGGAATGCTTGGTTTTTTTACGACTAGAGAATCAATGTATATATTCATGCGTGCAGTTTTTGAAGCTTATGTAAGAAGCGGGTGTGCATGGCAGACAGAGAAGGGTGAAGGTTTTCTTTTGATGACAGATACCGAAGGATATCGTATTTCTCTGATGAATACAGTGAAGCAGATGATTGCTGAATCTTCTGCACTTGGCGGTCTGATGAAGATGATAGAGTATGGTACATTATCCTCGAGAGACGGCGGCACTCTGGATCAGGAGATGTTTGAAAGGCAGGCAGAACATCTGTCTATCGATATTCTTGCAGTGCTGGAACCATATCAGCACCAGGGCTTTATGCGTGAGATGATGGAGTTTGCTTACAGCAAAGCGGAAAAAACCGGTATGATGGTAGCACTTGAAACTGATGATGCTTCAAAAGCTGCCAAGTATCAGCACCTTGGTATGATCCTATACAGGACAAGAAACTGCGGTGAAGGATATCATGTATATGATCTGATCCGCTGATTATAAAAAGAAGTATTTGTGTGCAGTGAATACGGTGGTATGATTCTGCATGTGAATATGAATGTGTTTCGAAAAGAACAGAATTTCAGGGACCTTGGAGGATGCCTCTGTGAAGACGGAAGGTATCTGCGCAGAGGTCTTCTTTATCGTTCGGGAAGACTGGATAGAATGAATGCCGAAGAGATTTCTGCCTTTTCGGCGCTGCATATCAGGAATATTGTGGATCTTAGAAGCAGAGAACAGGCACTGCGCAGGCCTGATCCTGTATTTGAAGGAACTGAGGAGATACCATTCCACTGCGAAGTTTCCAAAGGCGGTGAGGGCATTGATTTCTCCAGCAGAGGAATGCTGCAGTCGGGAAAGGCTGGGAGAAGGCAGATACAGAATCTGCTGTCATATTATGAACAGATGCCGTTTGACAACTGTTCCTTCCATGTGCTGATCCAGCTGGTGGCTGAGCGAAAGGTTCCACTTCTATTCCACTGTGCATCCGGAAAGGACAGAACCGGAACAGCTGCGATGATTATTCTGCTGATGATGGGTGTACCGGAGAAGACAGTTCTGCAGGATTATCTTGCAAGCAATATCTATCGTTCTTCTGCTATTGATAAAACAATGCATGAGAACAGAGAGAAAGCTGACAGCGATCCGGTTCTGAAACAGCTTATCTTAATGAAGGAAGGTGTTTCAGAAGAAATTGGAAGAAGTATACTGAAGAGTATTCTGGAGCAATGCGGAACATATGAAAACTACTTCATGAAGGAGTATGGATATAACAGAAAGAAGCTCAGTGAAATCAGAGACTTCTATCTAAAAGAGGAAGAATATGAAAATTG
This sequence comes from Bulleidia sp., assembly GCA_041859965.1. GTDB lineage: Bacteria > Bacillota_I > Bacilli_A > Erysipelotrichales > Erysipelotrichaceae > Bulleidia. The sequence goes on from JBFLGD010000012.1 coordinate 32,404, forward strand.
AAAGAACATTTCCAAGTGTTACAGTTACTAAGAAACAGGAACACAGTATTAAGGGCGGACATCCATGGGTATATGAAGATGAGATCATGGATCAGTCCGATGGTATTGTTAATGGAAGCTATACAGACGTATTCGGTTTGAAGGGCAGCTATTTAGGCACCGGTTTTTACAGTGAGAAGTCAAGAATCAGAGTTCGTATACTGGATCATAATGCCAACGAGACATTTCAGGATTCTTTCTTTGATAGAAGAGTGCAGTATGCACTGCAGTATCGTTTTGATGTCATGCCGAATGATATAGATGCATGCCGGCTTGTACATGGAGAAGCAGACGGTCTGCCGGGACTGACTGTAGACAGATATCATAATCTGCTTGTTACACAGGTAGAGTCCTACGGAACAGATCTTCATAAAGATGCAATCTATCATGCACTGCTGGAACAGCTGAAGGAAAGAGGGCAGCAGATCGACGGTATCTATGAGCGCAATGAAGGAGAACTGAGAAAGAAGGAAGGTCTTTCTCAGTACAAGGGATGGTATGGTGAAGACCATCCTGATACATGTATTACAGAGATTACAGAGAATGGCATTGTCTATGAAGTAGATGTTGAGAATGGACAGAAGACAGGTTTCTTTCTGGATCAGAAATATAACCGCCTTGCGGTAAGAAAACTGGCGGCTGGCAAGAAGGTGCTGGACTGCTGTACACATACAGGTTCTTTTGCATTGAATGCTGCCATGGGAAATGCTTCTTCAGTGACGGCTATGGATATTTCACAGTCCGCACTGGATATGGCAGCTGCCAATGCCAAAAGAAACAATCTTTCGCTTGAACTGAAGTGTGGGGATGTGTTTGAAGTTCTTAGAGATTTGAAGAATGAACACGCTTCCTATGACTTTATTATTCTCGATCCGCCAGCTTTTACAAAGGCAAGAAAAACATATTCTCATGCTAGAAATGGCTATCAGACCATCAATGCGGATGCGATGAGGCTCCTGCCAAGAGGCGGATATCTTGCGACTGCAAGCTGCTCGCATTTTATGCCTGCCAATGAGTTCAGGAGAATGCTGATAGATGCTGCTGAGGATGCCGGTGTAGAGATCAGAATTATTGAACAGAGAGGGGCTGCCTGTGATCATCCGGTTATGCCGACAATCCCGGAAACTGAGTATCTGAAATTCTTCCTGTTACAGATTATTTAATGATACAAAACGATTCGAGACCTGCCGAACTGGAAAAAACCGCGAAAATATGGTAAAATATTGCAGAAAGCAGGTGACGAATATGTACAGAATCAATGATGTAGTCGTTTACAAACGCGACGTCTGCCGGATTATTGGGAAGCATAAATCCGACTTTTCCGGAGAGCAGTGCTATATTCTCGTACCTTACAATGATTCAGAAGGAAGTACAAGGATGCAGGTTCCCGTTTCCAATAAGGGAGGTCATCTAAGAGATCTTGCTACCAAGGATGAGATCTATCAGCTGATTAGGGATACACCTGATATCGAGACACTTGTAAATAAGCCTGCCAATATGAAGAGCCAGTATGCAAATCTTCTTAAGAGCGACAAGCTTTCAGATCTTGTATGTATTATTAAAACTTCCTACGGAAGAAATAAATCACGTATTGAACAGCATAAAAAGCTGGCGTCAGTAGATGATGAGTATCTGCAGAGAGCAGAGAAGTATCTGTTCGATGAGATCTCTGTTTCGCTGGGAATGACTTATGATGAGGCAAGAGACTTCTTCAATGATGAAGTAGGAAAGGCTATGGAAGCCTGAATAATTATGAACAGAAATGACACACTCCTGCAGTGCTTCGAATGGTATCTGCCGGATGATGGAACTTTCTGGAAGAAAGTGAAGGGGGATGCCCCTTCTTTTTCGAATGCAGGAATTACCGCAGTATGGCTTCCGCCGGCATATAAGGGACAGGGTGGCATTCATGATGTGGGCTATGGTGTCTATGACATGTATGATCTAGGTGAGTTTGATCAGAAGGGCACTGTACGTACCAAGTATGGAACCAGGGATGAATATCTTTCGGCGGTGCAGGAATTACAGAAAGAGAATATAGCAGTCATAGCAGATGTTGTACTGAACCAGCGCATGGGTGCAGATGAAAAGGAAACAGTAGAAGCTGTTGAGGACAATCCTTACAATCGGGAACAGGATGAGACAGGCACAGAGAAGATAGAGTCATGGACAAAGTTCACCTTTCCTGGAAGGAAGGGTAAGTATTCTTCATTTACATGGGATCATACATGTTTTGATGGAACGGATTGGGACGATGAGACACGCAAAACATCGGTCTATCGATTTGCGGATAAGCATTGGGATGATGAAGTAGATAATGAAGACGGCAACTATGACTATCTGATGGGATGCGATGTAGACTTCTCAAATCAGAAAGTGATTGATGAAATGACCGAATGGGGGAAATGGTATCTTGATACGATAAAACCGGATGGTCTCAGATTGGATGCTGTTAAGCATATTGAATTCAGTTTCTTTGAAAAATGGCTTGGTATGATGCGTGAACATGCCGGCAGAGATTTATTTGCAGTAGGTGAGTACTGGAATGGAGATCTTGGCAAGCTTCTTCATTATCTGGATGTCAATCATAACTGTCTGTCACTGTTTGATGTCTGTCTTCACTTTCACTTCTATGATGCCTCAAACAGCAATGGCAATTATGATATGCGCACATTGCTGAATAATACTGTTGTCAGCGAACGGCCGATGAATGCCGTGACCTTTGTGGATAATCATGATACTCAGCCAGGGCAGGCTCTGACATCGTTTGTGATGTCATGGTTTAAGCCGCTGGCTTATGCCGTGATTCTTCTGCGAAGAGATGGATTGCCATGTGTGTTTTATGGCGATCTGTATGGTATACCGCATGACAGTATTTCACCCGTTAGAGGATTGAAGAGACTGATCAGGCTCAGAGAGATGTATGCGTATGGAAAGCAGGACGACTATATCGATGATATGCATCTGATAGGCTGGACAAGAGAAGGAGATGCAGAGCATTCTGACTCAGGTATGGCTGTGCTGATGACGGATCAGAATGGCGGCAGCAGGACTATGTACGTTGGTCAGGATAAGGCGGGTATGGTATATGTAGATGTACTGTCAGATCAGCTTAGGGCTGTTACAATAGGAAATGATGGAAATGGTGTTTTCGGTACGGATGGTGGATCCGTCAGCGTATATGTATCGCAGAAAGCAGCAGAAATGATAGTGTCGATTGGATTGTAATCGATACTATTATTTTTACACTGCTATATTGTAATGCATACTATAACGCTGTAATATATAAATACGGAGGAAAATCCATGAAACTTTTTGATGAATATAAAGGCCTTGGAAAGGCGAACTATATACTTTTTGCAGGCCGCGTAGCTACTTCCATGGGATCCATGATTTGGTCTATGCAGACATTGATACTGCGGCAGAAACTGGGAATGGATGCAGCTGCGATAGGCATGGTTGTATTGGCAGTCAGTCTTTCACAGATTCCTCTCAGTATTCTGGGAGGAAAGCTGGCGGACCGCTGTAGCAGAAAGATGCTGATTGTATGCTGTGACCTTGTGTCCATCTGCGGTTTCTTCTGGTGTGCCTTTATGGGACTGAACATGGTGAATATGGTTCTTTTCTGTATTGCAGGTTTGTTTCAGGGCATGGAGTATCCTGCCTATAGTTCACTGGTGGCAGATGTAACACCGTCGAAGGACAGAGAGAAGGCGTACAGTCTCAATTACCTTGGTATGAATTTAGGTATGATCCTTTCTCCGACAATTGCAGGGTTCCTATTTCAGAATTATCTGTGGCTTGCTTTTTTCCTAAATGGACTTTCTATTGCGGTAAGTACATTTCTTATTTTCTTCTTCCTGAAGGAACCTGAAAAGAAGAATGAGGAAACTCCGGTGTATGAAAAGGGAGATACAAGGGACAGCATATGGAAAGTACTGGGATCCAATCGCATTCTGATCCTGTTCATCATCACTGCAGGCATCTCCAGTACGATTCTCTATCAGGTAAGCTATCTTCTGCCGATTGATCTGACAGCTGCACATGGTGATCAGGGAGCTTTGATCTATGGAACAATCACATCTCTGAACTGTATTATTGTTGTAATCTTTACACCGATCATTACACGCATATTCAAAAGAGTTTCAGGGCTTCAGAAAATGTTCATCGGTCTTTCTCTGACCCTGACGGGCTACTTGATATTCCGTATATTCCTAGGAATAATACCTTTCTATTATGCAGCTTATGTATTCACTACATGGGGTGAGATCTTCTGTACGATCATGTCAGATACCTATCTTTCCAGAAGGATACCGGAGACACATCGAGGAAGGGTCATTTCTATCTCTTCGGTTGCAGGCAATCTTATCTTTGCGCCGTCGGAATATCTGGAAGGTCTGATTTATGATCACTTTGGATCATGGGCAACATGGAGCACAGTAATTCTTGTGGGGATAATCTGTCTCTGTATGATTACTGTTCTGATGCGGATGGACAGAAAGAAATTTCCGCTTCTGTATACAAAGACAGATGTTGACAGCTATGCTGCATAGGCTCAGAATATATCGCATATGACTATGACATTATTATTCTTTATTAACAGTGCAGCATTAGGCATTGGTCTTGCAATGGATGCTTTCTCGGTATCTTTGGCCAATGGTCTGAATGAACCAAATATGAAAAAAGGAAGAATGTCCCTGATTGCTGGAACATTCGGCCTTTTTCAGTTTGCAATGCCTTTGATTGGATGGTTCCTTGTACATTCTCTGGTAACATACTTCAAAGCATTTGAAACATTTATACCTTGGATTGCCTTGACGTTATTGGCCTTTATTGGCGGCAAGATGCTATATGAAGGTATTAAGAATGGGAGTGCATCTTCAGCAGAAAACGACTGTCTAGGTTTTGGGGCGCTCCTTCTTCAGGGAACAGCAACATCCATAGATGCACTTTCAGTTGGCTTTACGATTGCTGATTACAATTTGCTGATGGCGGTGCTGTGTGCACTGGTCATTGGTGTACTGACATTTGTTATCTGCATAGGCGGTCTTGCACTGGGGAAAAAATTCGGTACGAAGCTGGCAGGAAAAGCATCCATTATGGGAGGTATTATCCTTATCGCCATTGGTTTGGAAATTTTCATTACTGGTGTTCTTTAATCATTGACATGCAGATACGGGAATACATTGTCAAAGGAATCATTGATGCATATATCTGCTTCAGAATCATATGGTGTTTTATCTCTGTTGATCAGCACCAGATGATTTCCACCGAAGTATCTGATCATACCGGCGGCTGGATAGACAACAAGGGAAGTACCAAGAACAATTAGGACATCTGCACTCTGTATTGCGGCAGCAGCACCTCTCATAACAGGTTCGCTCAATCCTTCTTCATACAGTACAACGTCCGGCTTCACAATGCCGCCGCAGGCATCGCAGTGAGGAACACCTTTGCTGTCACGGATAAATTCTGCCGGAAAGAATTTACCACAGTCTTCGCAGTAATTTCTAAGTACAGAACCGTGCAGTTCATAGACTCTCCTGGATCCGGCCTTCTGATGAAGACCGTCAATATTCTGGGTGACAACGCCTAGTGATTTACCTGCTTTCTCACATTCTGCAATGAAGCGATGTACAACATTCGGTTCGGCATCTAAATGAAGCATTTTATCTCGATAGAACCGGTAGAATTCCTCCGGATTTTTTTCATAATAGGAATGTGAAAGGATTGTTTCCGGCGGCAGGGAATATTTCTGGTTATAAAGACCATCGCGTGAGCGAAAGTCTGGAATGCCGCTTCCGGTGGAAACACCGGCTCCTGTAAAGAAGACAATATGCTTGGCATTGTCAATGATGCTCTGCAGCTTTTCTATCATTTCATTATTCATTTTGCTTTCTCCTTTGAGTATGTGTTCTGTATATGGTCTGCAAGTTTCAAAAAGCGATTGATAAATGACTGCGGACCTATAATTCTGATATGCTCATAGAATTCAAGAAACCAGCTCATTGTAGTAGGAGCATCAGCCGTAACAATGCCTGCTTGAAATGTATTTTCATTTATATGTGTAATAATCAGATTTTCTTTTCCAAACCGGTCCAGAAGCTGTGAAAAAAGGGAATTGTCTATCTCTGCACGTATGGTCTGCTTTTTCCCTGTATAAGCAGAGAAAGAATTTTGAATATATTCCTCCAGTGAAAAAGAAATGCTTTTTTCCTTCTCTTCGGAGACGGTGAGTGTGTCCATTTTATCAATGCGGAAAGTATGCATTTCCTGTATTTCCTTGATATAGACAACACAGTAGAATCTTCCACCGTTAGAAAAGATTGCATAGGGAACTCCACGGTACAGATTTGTTTCTGTGACTTTGTTAATGCGATAAACCTTTTTATAGGATGGGGATATATCATAGTAGCGGAAGGTAATTGGATGCACACTGCTGGCTGCAGGAAGCAGTATCTCTATTTCTTTCAAAACAGAGTCATTGTTTGTTTTTCCGGGTGTGGGTACAGTCTTCGGAAGCTCATGAAAGCCATCTTTACTGATGAGAGCAGAGATCTTTTTTACTAGCCGATCAGATCTTGTCTTTGAAAGAGCAAGAGACTGCTGAATGGTATCAATCAGAAAGAAGGCTTCCGGAGGGTTCAGAAGGTGCACTGCATAGTATCCCTGTTGTCCATTTTTTCTGACAAACTGTACATCCATATCATGTGCGTTCAGCGCATGTATTGCATTATATACAGTTCTTCTGTCAGCATCAATTCCCTGTATGCTTAGGTATGCCTGCAGTTCAGGCATTGACAATAGATGCTTCTCGTCACTGTGCTGCATCAGTATCTGATAAACAGCAGCGGTTATTTCGGCTCCGTATCCGGCTTTCATAATGTTTTCTCTTTTCTTCTGCTATTGTACATCATTACGTACAGCAGCGAAAGGACAGTCAGCTATGATGTTTCTGCACGGAGAGAGGTGAACATGATGACATATTCCTATTACTTTATTCTGAACGAAGCACTAGTGTTTCTCGCATATGGTTTTGCAGTACAGGGCAGAATGATCTTCGCTGTACTGACAGCTGCAGCCGCAGGCCTTCTTGCGGTATGCACGCATTCCCTGAAGATATTAAAAAGGAATATGCTGTGGATCCTGCTTGTGCTGATCGCTGAATACTGCCTTCTAATATTTTGCGGCCTGGGGCTGAGAGGACCTTCTTACCTTTCGGCATCTGCTTCAGCACTGATCAGCGCAGTGATATGGCATAAATCATCATGCAGAACTGTTAAAAAGGGAATTCGGCTTCTTGATAGCATGGCGGTGCTGTTTCTTCTGTGCACTGCTGCCATCCCGCAGTCCCGCGCCGTAATAATCCAGATCCTGCTGATTGAAAGTACACTGTTCATGCCATTTATCCTTTCTTTCATTTCGCAGCGTCATTTTATCTGCAGCCGCAGGCAGATTCGGACAGAAAGGAACACACAATGCATACTATCAAAAAAGTATCTTTGAGTGTTCTGAGTATCATTGCCTATCTCTTCGTGATTGTAAGCAGAATACTGGAGCTTCTGCTCCGGATGATAGTACCGGTGAAAATGGCACAAAAACGATAATCTGGTATAAAATAGATGCGTTATGACAGAATGGTTAGTTCAGAGATTTGTAAAGAATCCGGAAGACATAGACGATGAGAAGACAAGATTCTCATACGGTGTACTCAGTTCTCTGGCAGGAATTGCATGCAACATATTCCTGTTTCTTTTAAAACTGATTTCTGGTCTGGTCATGAATTCCATATCTGTTATGTCAGATGGCTTTAACAATCTGTCTGACTGTATGTCATGCATTATTACGCTGTTCTCCTATAAGCTTGCTGCAAAGCCTGCTGACAAGGAGCATCCATTCGGTCATGGCCGCATGGAATACGTTTCCAGTTTTATTGTAACGATTATTATCTTCATTGTTGTTTTCCAGCTGCTCGTTGATAGTATTAACAAGATCATCAATCCGGAGCCTGTCACATTCAATTTGATCCTGTTCGTTCTCTTAGCAGCTTCGATACTGGTAAAGATTTGGATGTCGCGCTTCAATACAGTGCTCGGCAATAAGATAGACAACATATCAATGCTGACAGCAGCCCAGGATTCAAAGAACGACGTATATGTAACTTTGATCTCATTAGTTGCAATGCTATTGGCTGCCTTTACAAAAGGATTTCCGTTTGATGGAGTAGCAGGCGTTCTGCTGTCCATATTCCTTTTTTATCAGGGATTTCAGATGGCAATGGGAATTATTAATAAACTTCTTGGAACACCAGCTGATCATAAGCTGGTTCAGAAGATTACGAAACAAATTCTGTCTCACCCAGAGATTATGGGCGTTCATGATGTTATGATTCATGATTATGGACCTGGTGTAAAAATCGGCTCGGCACATGCTGAGGTAGATGGAAGCATGGATATTATGGTTGCTCATGATGTTATTGATCAGGCAGAACAGGAAGTGCAGGAGAACTGTCACGTGATGATGACGCTTCACATTGATCCTCTGAATCTGAGCGACCCGACAATCCTTCATTACAGAACAATAGTTCTGCGTATCCTGCATCAAATTGATCCGCATCTATCGATGCATGATTTTCGAACAGTAACTGGAGATACACATACAAATCTTATCTTTGATGTTCTGATTCCATTTGACTGTAAACTGGAAGGGGAACAGATTAAGAAGCTGATTGATAAAGAACTTGCGAAAGAAACTATTAAGTTTTATACCGTTATAACATTTGACAGAGGCTACGTGTCTTATGAGGACAGCGACGAATGAAGAAGGTGAAATCAAATCTTCTTCTTATTCTGACTGCTTTCATTTGGGGTAATGCATTTGTTGCACAGTCTGTAGGCATGGACTATATAGGTCCATGGACATTTACCTGTCTGCGGAGTTTTATCGGCGGTTTTACAGTATTGCTGCTGATGCCTATTTTGGACAAAATACGAGGTCCGCATCCTGACGCAAAAAGCTATAGTAAGAAGACATTATGGATAACTGGAATCATATGCGGCATTGTGCTCGGAGCTTCTTCTGTAGCGCAGCAGATAGGCATTCAGTATACCTCAGTGGGGAAGGCTGGATTTCTGACAGCTCTGTATATCATATTTGTACCATTGCTTGGTATCCTGATTGGTAAGAAGACAAGAAAGCTTCTCTGGGTATGTGTAGGCATATCACTGGTAGGCTTCTATTTCCTTAGTATGACTGCATCTCTTGAAATGGGAAAGGGAGATCTTCTCATACTATTCTGTGCAGTAGGATTTGCAGTGCATATAATGGTCATTGATCATTATTCGTCACAGGTAGATGGTGTCCGGCTCTCGTGCATTCAGTTCTTTGTGGAAGGATTATTCTGTTTGGTTCCTATGATTGCATTTGAGCATCCGGATATGACTTCTATTTTAGCTGCCTGGGCTCCAATCCTATATGCAGGTGTTATGTCCAGCGGTCTGGGATATACTTTCCAGATTCTTGGACAGAAAGACGCTGATCCTACAGCAGCGAGTATGCTGCTGTCACTTGAATCTGTATTCTCTGCATTGGCGGGACTTGTGATTCTTCATCAGGTAATGAGCATCAGAGAGATTTGCGGCTGTGTACTTATCTTTACAGCAATTCTTCTAGCACAGCTGCCTTCTAAGAAAGTTTCGGTAGAAAGCGAGATATTAAAGTAATGAAAAGAAAAAGTCATTTCGGCAGAAAGGTACTGATAGTACTGTTGGTTATGGCGGCTGCACTTGCAGTGTGCTGGTACACATTCGGCAGATCAATGATCAAGAAGGCTGTAGCTGATACGGTAACAGATGATGTTATAGAGAATGCAATTACTGCTACAGGAATTGCAGATGATGAGACCGCACAGGCGATTGTTGATTCTGTATCGGAAGAGGATAAGGCTGCAGTTTCAGAGATAATAGAAAACCATGTCAATTCAGACATGGTCTCAAAGGGGCTGAGCTACGTTTCAAATGGTGATATTTCCGGATTGAAGCAATATGCAGAAAATGAGCTTACTTCAGATGAACTGGCACAGCTGAAAGGTATCGCAGAAAAATATGCTTCTGATTTCTCTGGTGGACTGAACTGAAATATAATTAGCTCAGTTCAGGTCCCTTCAGATAACTGATGCCTATTGCTTTAGGACCGCATTGTGAAGAGATGAGAATACCTGTATGTACAAGAAGTACTTTCTTGAAATAGTATTGCTGCGTAAGGAGCTGCTGAATTCTGACAGCATCTTTTTTACTGTTACCAGAGTACTGAACGAGGATTCTGCCTGTGTCTGCCTTCTTGAGGGTTCTATGGAGATCCCTGAGATAGTGATCCTGTGCAGTATGGTATTGACCAATATACTTATGAACCGGTTTCAGTTTGCCATCGCATAATGTGACTTTTGTGTATGGATGGAGTTTATGATCTACTGCTCCCGAAATACCGCGGCATTTTCCACTGTGATATATAAATGTATTTGTATATAGAAGTACAGAGGACTCAATTCTGTTTTTTGCTTCAGCAAGAATCCCTGCTGTTTCACTCAGGCTCTTTCCTTCTTCTGCCATTTCAGCAGCCATCAGTACGAGTATTCCTAGACCGCCTGAAATAGTGCGTGAGTCAAATATATGTATTCTCTTTTCTTCATGCATTTCAAAAACGGCATTTCTGAGCAGTTTAGCAGATGAAGAAAATTCTGATGAGGAAACTGCGCACAGAATTTCATCTTCCCTTGGACATGTATTCAGAAAGGCAATCACTTCGTCAATTTTAGGAGAGGAAGCTTTTGGCAATGTATGATTTTTACTGCATGTTTCAAATAGTTTTTCTTCTGATTCAGGATTGTTATGATACTCTTTTTTATCTACAGTTACATGAAAAGGAAGAACAAATATGTCATAACGGCGTATCAGTTTTTCAGGCAAATCGCATGTACTGTCTGTCAGAATTCTTAAACTCATATAATGATTATAACAGCAGACGGTGTGAGAAAGGGAAAAGAAAGGGACTTCTGTGAAAGTCCCTTAGCTATTCTGAAATGGATTCCTGCTGTACTACATTATTTGCCCAGAACCCGCTCTTCAGCATTGGCACTGCAGCAAATAGCTTAACGATATCTATAAACTGTACAATTGCATAGATGACAGTAATATCTAGAGCTGTATATCGACAGAGAACAAATGAGATTGGTACAGAAACGGTCCATGTATAAACGCAGTCGAAGAAGAATGTAATGATTGTTTTTCCGCCTGAACGGATTGTAAAATACGCAGCATGAATAAAAGCGTGAATTGGAAGAGAAGCGCCTGCAATCATCAGCATTTTGCATGCCAGCTGCCGTACTTCGGGTTCTGTATTGTATAATTCCGGAATCATCGGGGCTGCGGCAATAAGCAGAAGACCAACACCAATATGCAGCACAGTGTTGAATGCAAGCAGTTTTCTGTCTATATCCTTGGCTTCCTCTATACGTCCAGCTCCAAGTCTCTGCCCAACCAGTATAGAGACAGCATTGCCCATAGAGAACATAATGACACAGAAGAGATTCCAGCAGGTTGACGTGATGTTCGTAGCAGCAACAACGGAAAGACCTCTTGTCGAATAACTCTGGTTAACAAAGGTTGTTCCGAGACTCCAAAGAACTTCATTTGCAATCAATGGAGAACCAGTGATCAGTACTTTCCTTAAAAGATAGGAAGGTACTTTAGGACTGCTGTAAACACCAGCAAAGAAAGGGTATCTCTCAGTACTGCGATGGGCAAAGGCTACAACAATGGCCATCTCTACCCATCTTGAAAAGACTGTAGCCAGTGCCGCACCGGCTGCACCCATACGCGGAAAACCGAAGTTTCCAAATATCAGCAGATAGTTGCCGGTAAGATTGACCAGCACTGCAATAATGCCTGCAACCATAGGAACCATTGTTTCGCCAGTTTCTCTTAATGTCCCAGCATATACCTGCACCATCATGAACGGGAAGAATCCCCATACTATGACCTGCAGATACTGCATTGCATAGCTTAATGTATCCGCTCGTACAGCAGCACTGTTAGCTTCTTCACTTAGGAATAAGCCAATCAGCTGAGGTCCGAAGAAATAGAGAATTGCAATAGAGGCAATTGTAATAATCAGCCCGAAGTAAAGTTTCAGCCGCAGAGAATGACGCATTCCTTCATAATCACGTCTTCCATAGAACTGTGCACCAAAGATGGACACACCTGAAAGACCTCCAAATACAGCAAGATTGTAAACAAAGAAAAGCTGATTGACGATGGCAACACCGCTCATCTGTTCTGTACCAAGACCGCCAACCATTAAATTATCCAATAGACTGGCAAAGTTTGTGATTCCCTGCTGTACGATCATTGGCAGTATCAGGACCAGAAGCATTTTATAAAATGCACGGTCGCCTATGTACCGTTTAAAAAAACTTTTTTTCATACAATCCGCCTTTCTCCCACAGCTGACTGAATGAAATACATCCTGCAGCAATGTATCCGATAATACTACAGGAAGTACTGTTCATATGGCAAGCATCAATCCATTACAAAAAATCCTTCGGTATATACCGAAGGATTTATTCATTACTAAGCCTTTATCATGAGATCCGTAATCTTCTTTGCATATTCTGCTGGATCAGCAATATTGAGACCCTGCAGGAGCAATGCCTGATCATACAGAACATCTGCGTAGTTCTTTACAGAATCCGGATCCTCCTTATACATACTCTGGAGTTTAGCAAACAGAGGGTGGTCTGGATTGATCTCCAGTATCTTGTTTGCCTTCACACCATTCTGGGCATTCATAGGATCCTGAGACATGTATTTCTCCATTTCAAGAGATACGCCGTCATCAGCTACTACACAGACTGGATCATCTGTAAGTCTGGAAGAAATACGTACTTCTTTGACCTTGTCACCAAGGGCATCCTTCATGGATGTCAGCATATCCTTGTTGTCCTCAGTCTTCTTCTCAACTTCCTTCTTTTCTTCTTCTGTATCGAGTCCTAGGTCTCCCTTGCTGATGGACTGGAAGGTCTTGTCAGCATATTTCTGCATGATAGAGGAAACAAACTCATCTCTTTCATCCATGAAATACAGCACTTCATAATTCTTTTTCTTCAGCTTATCCATAGCAGGAATACGGTTGATTTCATCTACAGTCTTGCCGCATGCATAGTAGATGGACTTCTGCTCTTTAGGCATTCTGTCAGTATATTCTTTCAGGGAAACATACTTTCCTTCCTTGCTGGAGCGGAACATGATCAGATCCTGCAGCTTTTCCTTATTGGCACCATAGTCTTTATAGATACCGTATTTCAGGTTGAGACCAAAGTTGTCGAAGAATTTTTCATAGTTTTCTCTGTCATTCTTCATCATGTCCTCAAGGGCACTCTGTATCTTCTTTTCAACAGACTTGGCCATCAGCTTGACCTGTGTGTTCTGCTGCAGTATCTCTCTAGAGATATTCAATGACAGATCATCACTGTCAACTAATCCCTGAACAAAGCGGAAGTAGTCCGGCACAAGGTCTTTGACCTTGTTCATGATGAATACATTATGGGAATACAGCTGCAGACCAGGTTCATAGTCCTGATAGTAGAAGTTGTAAGGAGTACGGGATGGAATATAGAGAAGGGCAGTATAAGAAATGTTTCCCTCTACACTGTAATGAATGACCTTCTGAGGATCTTCCCAGTCGTTGAATTTAGCTTTATAGAATTCATTGTATTCCTCTGGCTTGATCTTTGATTTTGGCTTCTTCCACAAAGGAGTCATTGAATTCAGTGTTTCAATTTCCTTTGTGTCAATAGTTTTATCTTTATCTGTAGGATCCGGTGCACTCTTTGTGACTTCCATCATAATAGGGTATCTGACATAGTCACTGTATTTTTTTACAAGAGCTCTGATTTTAGTCTCATCAAGGTATTCAGAATACTTGATATCATCAGTGTCATCTTTCAAATCAAGTGTGATTCTTGTGCCAATCTGAGGTCTGTCTATTTCACTGATAACATAGCCATCTTCACCTGAGCTTACCCAGCTGTATGCCTTATCAGAAGATACAGCGTGCGTTTCAACGAGCACTCTCTTAGCAACCATAAAGGCACTATAGAAACCGACACCGAACTGCCCGATGATATCCACATTCTTGCTTGCTTTATCTAGCTGATCTCTGAACTCAGCAGAACCTGATTTTGCGATTGTACCGAGATTCTGTTCCAGTTCCTTGTCTGTCATACCGATACCGGTATCTTCAATAATCAGCTGTCTGGTATCAGGATGTCGCTCAATCGTGATTTTCAATTCCTTAGCAGATACCTTACTGTTCTTGTCTGTCAATGAAAGATAGTGTCTTTTATCCAGAGCGTCTGATGCGTTTGAAATGATCTCACGCAGGAAGATCTCTCTATTTGTATAGATGGAGTTGACCATCATATCCATCAGTCTTTTAGACTCTGCTTTAAACTGTTTCTTTGCCATATCTATTCCTCCTTAGCACTCTAGTTTGATGACTGCTAAGATATAGTAGCACCGGTTATACAGGAATGCAAATCAGATTATGAATATTCCTGTATGATTCTGTACATTTGCTGAATATTGTCTTCAGCAGACAGCATAATGGAATGATTGCCTGAACCGTATCGTCAGAAGCAATAGCGGTCGGTGGTATAGTAATTGCACTGGAAGGACACGGATAATGAAAAAGAAAGATAGGAACGGCATCGAGAAGAAAATAACTAAAATTACGATTTCTTGGAAACTGATTATAGCAGCAGTAATTGCTATAGCAATGTGTGTCGGCGGAGGCTTTGGTTTGAAGACGATTCTGACACAGGATGAGACAGCTACTAAACTTGGCTTTGAGAACATTGGGGAACTGGCTACACAGGAAGCAGATACTACGAATGTAAAAGTGATCGATAAGAGCCAGAATATCTATGGAATCGAAATTCCATTCACACAGTCAAAGACAGTATTTTCTTACGATATGGTGATCAAGGCAGGCATTGATTTCTCGGAAGTGAAAGTAATTTCTGATGAACAGACAAAGAAAGTCACGGTAACAATTCCTAAAGTAAAAGTACTGGACAATGATGTACAAATGGATTCTTTGAAAGTGTATGACGAGACAAACGGTCTCTTTACAAACATTACGCTGAAGGATACCAGTGATGGCATAGAACAGATGAAGAAGGATGCTGAAAAGACAGCAATAGCCAATGGACTGCTGGATAAGGCTGAAACCAATGCTGAAACACTGATTAAGAATATGCTGAGTACAGTGTATAACTGGGATAAATATTCAATCGTGTACAAAACAAAGTGAATTTGAAGGTCTCTGAGGGAGATCTTTTTCTTTGTCAGATATCCTAGTTGACATGGCTTTCATAAGCAATTAACATATAACAATATTGAAAAGTACAATATTGTAATAAATGGAGGAGACTTATGAAAGCCATGGAAATTCTGAATCTTCAGAACAGCATACAGCATCAGTATGAACAGTACTGTATGCCGATCGCTCAGAAGTACGGCATGCCTCTGACTTCATTTGATATCATTATGTTTCTTGGTAACAATCCTTCCTATGTCAGCGCAGCGGATATTGTTTCCAGGAGAAAGATAAAAGCAAATCTGGTTTCCTACCATGTTGAGAAACTTGTGAAGGAAGGCTATCTGGAGCGCAGAGCTTCAAAGAATGATAGAAGGACAATAGCTTTATTTCTTACAGATAAAGCTCAGCCTGTATTGAAGGATGGCAGAGTCAGACAGAAACAATTTTTCAAAATACTGATTGATGGCGTTCCTGAAAGTATGATTGAAAGCATTGAGAAATGTCTGATTCAGATGGAAGACAATGTAAAGACAGCTCTTGATGAGAAAGGAAAACAGAAATGAATCATATTGTACTCATAGTATTAGTAACCTTTTTTGCGGGTATGGGAGCGGGGCTTGGAACGGGCTTTGCTGGTATGAGTGCAGCTGCGGTTATTTCTCCAATGCTGATTACATTCTTAGATATTGATCCATACATGGCAGTTGGTATAGCACTGTCTTCCGATGTTCTTGCCAGTGCTGTATCAGCTTATACATATGGCAGACACAGGAATCTTGATATTAAGAATGGTCTTGTTATGATGGTTTCTGTGTTGGCATTTACTTTAGTCGGCAGTTACGTTTCAAGTCTTGTTCCTTCACATACAATGGGAAATTTTTCTGTTATCATGACACTTCTTCTGGGTATTAAATTCATTGTCAGACCTGTCATGACTGCAAAGTCCGCAATGGATTCAGTTTCGCCAAAGAAAAGATTCATACAATCGGTTTTCTGCGGAATCATTGTCGGATTTATTTGTGGATTTGTAGGCGCAGGCGGGGGCATGATGATGCTGCTGATTCTTACTTCAGTATTGGGCTATGAGCTGAAAACTGCAGTAGGCACCAGTGTGTTTATTATGACATTCACTGCTTTTACCGGTGCTGCTTCGCATTTCGCCATTGGCGGAATGCCGGATCTTACAATTACAGTGCTCTGCGTACTGTTTACTTTCCTGTGGGCAAGAATTGCCGCGAAATTTGCCAATAAAGCGGATCCTGCTGCATTGAATCGTATTACAGGTGTCATTCTGGTCGTACTTGGTGCGGTCATACTGCTGTTTAATTATCTTGGTTAATATACTGTGATGCATGTCTGTTATGCAGATATTCATGATAAAATGACCGCATGAAAGAAATCTCAGTCAGAAGAATAGAAGAAGCAGTTTATGAGGCAGTCGGAAAGACTGCCTGTGTTTATTCCCCCGATATACTGAAGGTACTGCAGAAGGGAAAAGAAGAGGAGACGGATGAACGTTCACGTACGGTCATGGATCTTCTGATGCAGAATGCATCCATTGCTGGAGAAGAACGTATTCCTATCTGTCAGGATACAGGCCTCGCTATTGTGTGGCTTCATATTGGTCAGGATGTTCATCTTATTGATGGTGATGTGAATGAAGCAGTCAACCGAGGAGTCTCAAGAGGATACCACGATAATTATTTGAGAGCTTCATCCGTTTCTGATCCTTTGTTTGATAGAAAGAACACAGGGAATAATACGCCGGCAGTACTGTATACAGAGATTGTTCCGGGTGAGAATGTCACCGTAGAGTTTATGGCAAAGGGATTCGGAAGTGAAAATAAATCAATGATCAAGATGCTGACACCTGCAGAGGGGATTGAAGGTGTAAAGGCTTTTGTTCTTTCTGTGATCAAAACGGCTGGCCCGAATGCCTGCCCTCCTTTTGTGATTGGGGTAGGCATCGGCGGAACTTTTGATTCCTGTGCAGTTCTTTCCAAGAGAGCACTGCTAAGACCAGTATCGCAATCCAATCCCGATCCGCGCTACAGGAAACTGGAAGACGATCTTCTTGTCATGGCTAATGAACTGAAAATCGGTCCTATGGGACTGCATGGCAGTACAACTGCTCTGAAGATACAGATTGAACAGGCACCGACACATATTGCCGGACTGCCATGTGCTGTGAATATGTGCTGTCATGTATGCAGACATGCTAGGACGGTGATTTCATGAAGAAAATTGATCTGCCAATGAGCGAAGAAACAAGAATGTCACTGAAGGCAGGGGAGTATGTACTGCTGAACGGTACTGTTTATACTGCGAGAGATGCAGCACATAAGAAACTGAAGGAACTGATTGAAAAAGGAGCTCCGCTTCCTTTTGATCTTCATGATTCGGTTATTTATTACGTTGGACCTACTCCGGCTAAGCCAGGACATGTAATAGGAAGTGCAGGACCTACTACTGCAGGAAGAATGGATCCGTATGTTCCTCTATTAGCTGAACATGGAATGATTGGCATGATTGGCAAGGGACGTCGGGATGCCAGTGTAAAAGACGCTGTTATGAAGAATCATATGATCTATTTTGTGACAGTGGGCGGAGCAGGAGCACTGCTTTCACACTGTATTGTAAAAAGAGAGCCAGTGGCTTTTGAAGAATTGCTCTCGGAAGCTGTTACCAGACTGGAAGTTCATGATTTCCCGTGCTTTGTTGGAATGGACTGTCAGGGAAATGATATTTATGATCTTGATGAGGAGATAGAAAAATGACAGATTTGTATGAAGAATCATTGAAGCTTCATGAGAAGTATCACGGAAAACTGACAGTAGAATCAAAGGTGCCTTGTGAGAACAGTCATGATCTGAGCATTGCCTATACACCGGGTGTTGCAAAACCATGTCTTGAGATACAGAAGGATCCTGAAAATTCCTATAAATATACTGACAGAGGAAATACAGTCGCTGTCGTAACAGATGGTACCGCAGTGCTTGGATTAGGTGATATAGGAGCTGATGCAGCACTCCCGGTTATGGAAGGAAAAGCATTGCTGATGAAAAGATTCGCAGGCATTGATGCTTGGCCTATCTGTCTTGATACAAAGGATCCTGATGAGATAGTTAGAATCGTAAAGGCAATTGCACCGGGCTTCGGTGCAATCAATCTGGAAGATATCAGTGCGCCGCGCTGTGTGGAGATAGAGAGAAGACTGATAAAGGAGTGCTCTATTCCTGTTTTCCATGATGACCAGCATGGAACTGCAATTGTAGTACTGTCTGCTTTGATAAACTGTATGCGTCTTAAGAAGACAGATCCATCTACGCAGAAGGTAATAGTCTCCGGCTGCGGTGCTGCAGGTTCTTCCATTATACGTATGCTGTATGGATATGGCTTTCATAAGATCTATGCATTTGATATTGATGGCTGCGTGGATCCTGACAGGGCTGAAGGGTATAACGATCTGAAAAAGGAATTGCTGCAGTATGTCAATCTTGATCATCAGCACTATGCTTCATTAGCTGAAGGAATGAAGAACGCGGATATCTTTATTGGTGTTTCTGCTCCTCGTCTTGTTACAAAGGATATGGTCCGTTCCATGAATGAAGGCAACATTGTCTTTGCCATGGCGAATCCGGAACCTGAAATCTCCTATGAGGATATTAAGGATGCAGGAGCTTATATTATTGGTACAGGCCGTTCTGATTATCCGAACCAGGTAAACAATCTGCTTGCTTTCCCTGGACTGTTCAGAGGGGCATTGGATGCAGGGGCTACAAGAATTACAGAAAGCATGAAAATAGCCGCATCCAGAGGAATTGCGGCATTGGTTGATGACAGAGATCTGAAACAGGATTATATCATTGCTTCTCCGTTTGATGACAGAGTTGTTCCGACAGTTGCCAAGGCAGTTGCCGAACAGGCTGTAAAGGAAGGCACTGTCAGAAAGAAGTCTTTCTGAAGATACGAATACGAAACTGTGCGGTGAGATCCATGCCGCCGGTTTCTTTTAATTTGTTCTGGCCTGTCTGGTTTGTATGGTAGGCATACGGTGTCATTTCAAAGAGAGACTTCAGAGATTCACTGTCTGCGTGGAAGCACCTCTCAGCAAAGAAATCTTCTTCCAGTGTCAATTCTGTTTCAAGAGGTTCGACAGGATTCTCATATGGCTTCTCATAAAGCATTGCTTTCATTTCAAAAAGATGAATAGGACCAGGTGTGACAAAGATAAAGATACCATTGTTACAGAGCAGTCTTGATATCTCATCCATGGATACTGGAGCAAAGCATGTCAGTACCGTATCAGCAGAACTGTCAGAAAGCGGGACATGAAAGATAGAAGCAACGGAATACATTGTTGTGGAATCATTTCTTGAAGCATGCTTCAGAGCATCGCGTGAAAGATCAAATCCATATTTTTCTTCGCCGGGAAGGGCGGAAGTATAGTATCCTTCACCGCATCCAAGATCGGCCAGTACAGATGTATTGTGGTCCAGCATGATCTCCTTCAGCTTATCCCTGAGAAAGGAATAGGCGCCTGTTTGAAGAAAGGCAGTTCTTGCGTGTATCATTTCAGGATTGTCACCATGATCGGTTTTCTGCGACAGATATAGATTTAGATATCCCTGTTTTGCATAATCAAAAGAATGCCCCTGAGGACACACGGCTGTATTTTCTTTTCTAATGAGCGGCTTTCCGCATACAGGACATATAAGCTTCATAAACAAATTATATCACTTAGTACTTGACTGACGGTCAGTCAAGTACTATATTGAACATGAAGGAGGTGAACCGATGCAGGATAATAAGGAAAACAAGGACAATGAAGAGCGCCGTGATGAATTTGTAAATGCGGCCGAGAAACTGTTTAAAGAGAACGGTATTGTGGATACAACGATCAATTCCATTGTGAAGGAAATGAATGTTGCCAAAGGACTGTTCTATTATTACTTCAAATCCAAGGATGATGTCATCGATGCTATCTGTGATAAATACAATGAAGTTTTTAATGAAATGATGGAAGAAAAGATGAATCAGCCTACATATGAAGAAAGACTGAATCAGTTTGTCGAAAATTGTATACAGTCCTTCCGTAAGCTGAATGATCAGCTTGAAGGAAATGATACGGCTGTAGATCTGACGGTATTGAGAACAAAATCAATTGCAGAAGCTAAAACAGCCGCAATTGAAAGTCTTACCAAACTTTTTGAAGAAGGCATGGAATCCAAGGAAATGAACTTTGTTCATCCGCAGTACTATGCAGACGTTCTGATTGGAGGAATACTTACCTTGATTCAGGAAGGTGAAGCTTCCAATCAGGAAATTAAGGACATTATTATGGATCTCATTGAAAGATCCGGAAAGGACTGAAGAAATGTCAGAAAATAACAACAATGATAACAAGGATTTTGAAGAGTTCAGCAAGAAGGTTAATGAGTACACAGATAAGACAGTGAAGACGCTGAAGGATCTAGGCTCAAAGACAATCACATATCTGGATGCTGAAAAGCAGAAGGCACAGATCAGATCCGAGATCGGACAGAACAATCGTGAACTGACAAAAGCGTATGAGAAGCTGGGAAGAGATTATTATGCATCTAAGGTCACAGGCAATGAGCTTCCAAGTGAGAATAATACATTTGATCTGATCCGTTCCAAGGAAAAGGTAGTTGAGCTGCTGAACGACAAGCTTAAGGGCTTCGACTGAGCATCAGAAAAGACATCGGTTAAGATGTCTTTTTTGCACTTATTTATTTCTGTATACGATTCTGCCATTAGTCAGATCATAAGGCGAAATTTCAACCTTGACCTTATCACCAGGCAGAATTCTGATGTGGTGAATTCTCAGCTTTCCGGCAAGTGTGGCACGAATGTCCATACCGTTTGTGAGCTTCACTTTGAATGCGTTAGAAGCAATATCTTCTACAACGCCTTCCATCTGAATCGCATCATCTTTGCTCAAGTAACGTACCTCCCTTTTTAAACACCGAAATCATACCATAAATACCGCAATATTTGTATATTCACTTACTGCCGTGTCTTTCATTCATACTGAATCTGCATCCGCAGTAGTCCTGTCTGTATATATCATACTGTGTGCAGATACTGTCAGAAGCAAGCGCACCGTTTGCCTTTTTGAAATCTGACAGGAAGTATTTGGTGTGATTGTACTTATGGCTTAGCTCGGTTCCAATTTCATTGATTTTTGCAGAATTCTTCTGTCTGGAAAAAGTCATGACAGTGGTGAACCAGTCAAAGTCATTAGCATCTGCATAAGCGAATGCTTCATTCATTCGATTGGCATAGCAAGCAAAACAGCTTTTCCAGCCTTCCGGATCCATTTCTCTATTCTTCAGAACAGTACCTTCATATTCCTTATATTGATATGGTGTAACAATCAGTGGAATGGAATCATTCCATCTTTCCCTCAGATATCTTTTCATTTCAGAAAGACGATGTTCATATTCTTCTTCCGGATAGATATTGGAGTTGTTGTACATGATTGTAATATCAAATCCGCTGTCATACAGAAATTCCAATGGCCAGCAGGCACATACAATACAGCATGCATGCAGGAGAATCGTCGGTTTTCTGTCAGGATTCTTTTTTTTGAACTGTTCAATCTCTTTTAAAGATTCTTTATAATAATTTGTTCGGGAAGAGTTTCTTATATTGTGAATATAGGAAATATATTCATTTTT
Organism: Bulleidia sp.; assembly: GCA_041859965.1. Lineage (GTDB taxonomy): Bacteria > Bacillota_I > Bacilli_A > Erysipelotrichales > Erysipelotrichaceae > Bulleidia. Next base: position 54,525 of record JBFLGD010000012.1, read on the forward strand.
TTCCTGCTCATTCATTGGTCAGCAACATGCAGTCTCCAAAGGAGAAGAAACGATACTTTTCCTTGACTGCTTCAGCATATGCATGCATAACAGTATCATATCCTGCAAGGGCACAGATCATCATGATCAGTGTGCTCTTTGGAAGGTGGAAATTTGTCAGCATTCCATCAATCGTGTGGTATTTATAGCCCGGATAGATGAAGAGCTTTGTTTCAAGCGAGCATTCCTGGAACTGACCGTATTTATTCCATACAGACTCCAGCGTTCTGACAGAAGTTGTGCCTACAGCCATGATTCTTCTGCCTTCTTTCTTGGCAAGATTCAGTGTGTCGGCAGCTTCCTTGGACATGAAGCATACTTCTGAATGCATATCATGTTCCTTAACGTTCTCTGTATCCATAGGACGGAATGTGCCAAGTCCTACATGCAGGGTAACATCCACTACTGTAACGCCCTTGTCCCTCAGTTTCTGGAATACTTCAGGGGTAAAGTGAAGACCTGCGGTAGGTGCGGCAGCACTGCCTTCGATCTTTGAATAGACAGTCTGATATCTTTCAGGATCATTCAGTTTTTCATGAATGTATGGAGGCAGCGGAACCTCTCCGAGAGAATCCAGTATTTCATTGAAGATACCCTCATAGATCATATGAAACTTGCGAAGCCCCTTGTCCCCAATCTCTGTACACTGTGCCTTCAGACGTCCGTCATGAAAGGTGATCACGGTTCCGAGCTTTACAACATGTGCATTTCCAACCAGACATTCCCAGATATCATCTTCCATCTGTCTCAGCAGAAGCAGCTCTACATGAGCACCTGTTTCTTCTTTTGTGCCATAGAGACGAGCAGGGATAACACGTGTATTGTTCCTGACAATGACATCTCCCTTGTGGAAGTAGTCAACAATGTCATAGAAGTGTTTATGTTCCAGTTCACCGTTTTTCATATGAACAACCATCATTCTTGAAGCTTTTCTGTCCTTCAGCGGTGTCTGTGCAATTAATTCCTTAGGTAAATCGTAATCAAAGTCACTTGTCTTTAAGTGTTCTGTATCCAGCATTTTTAAAACCCTCTTTCATCAAATTTCATATTATGAAGCTTTTCTTCCTTGAACTCATTATAGCGGTCTTCCTTGATTGCCTGACGTGCATCTTCCATCAGCTTGATCAGAAAGCGAACGTTGTGAATAGAAAACAGTCTGGTTCCGAACCCCTCATCACATCTGCACAGATGATTTAGGTACGCTCTTGTATAGTTTCTGCAGGTATAACAGTCGCATTCAGGATCGAGCGGTGTGAAGTCCTCCTTATACTGTGCCTTGCGTATATTGATACGTCCTTCACTTGTCATCAGTGTGCCGTGTCTTGCGATACGGGTAGGCAGTACGCAGTCACACATATCAATGTTCATGGAGACTGCTTCCAGCAGATCATTGACAGCTCCAACTCCCATCAGATATCGCGGTTTATTAAAAGGCAGCATTTCCTGTGACCAGCCGACCATTCTCTTCATAGTCTCCTTGTCTTCTCCAACGGATGTACCGCCAATAGCATATCCAGGGAAATCCATCTCTACCAGTTTCTCGGCGCAGTAGTGACGCAGATCTTCGTTGTCTCCGCCTTGAACAATACCAAATACTCCCTGAGTCTCCGGATGAAGGTTTGCCTGTTTTCCTCTTTCGGCCCATCGCAGCGTTCTGAGCATTGACTGCTCTGCATAGTCTCTCGAAGCAGGGAATGGAATACACTCATCCAGTGACATGATGATGTCTGCACCGATTGCATTCTGTATATGAATGGATTTTTCCGGTGAGAGAAACATCTTGTCCCCATTGAGTATATTGCGGAATTCAACACCTTCCTCGGTGAGCTTTCTTGTCTTAGCAAGAGAAAACACCTGAAAACCTCCGGAATCTGTCAGCATCGGTCCTTTATAATTCATGAATTTTTGGATACCGCCGGCTTTTTCTACAATTTCTTCACCAGGTCTCAGCCAGAGATGATATGTATTGGCCAGTACAACGCCAGCTCCCATATCATACAATTCCTCCGGGGAGATGAACTTAACGGTAGCCTGTGTGCCTACCGGCATAAACATCGGTGTTTCCACATCGCCATGCGGTGTGTGCAGGATACCTGTACGTGCTCCTGAGTTTTTATCAATATGTGTTATTTCAAAAGTTACTGGATTCATTTTTATTTTCTCTTTTCAGCCCTAACAGTATAACAAAGAAACGCTCATACGGCTTAAAATCCGCCAGTCTCTTCGTGTTATAATGTGCACATGAAGTCCGGAAAAATCAAAGTCAGGAATCTTCCTAGAGATCCCGGTTTTATTGAAAAGGTAGTTACACTGAAGCCGACAGCAGGTTTGATTGTTCTTTTCCTGATTGGCGGGGCTCTTCTGTTTACCAAGGCGTATCTGGTAGCATTGGGTGTTCTGCTGATTCTGCTGGCGTTATTTGCTGTAGCAGTCATGCCTGATCGAAAGCTTATGATGTTCACGAAGGAATATCTTGTCTTTTTCAATCAGAGGAACAGGGATATATGCACACTGGTGTACTGGGATGAGATACTGAGCTGGCAGTATGAATATCATAAGAATTATGATCTTTTAGTTATTCATCTCAGCGACGGCAGTACGGAAAAGCAGGAAACATATTCATTCCGCTCGATCAAGAGACTGATGTGTACACATGCAGGGGATAAACAGATGAAGAGCGTGTGGATCAGAAAGGAATACGGCGCATGAAACTGGTTGATGAAGAAGTAGTGAATGAAGTCAGAAAGCAGATGATCTGTGAAAAGGATGTGGATGAGATGAGTGCTATCTTTGAAATGTTCGGAGACAGTACACGTCTGAAGATTATGAATGCACTGTTCGTACATGAACTGTGTGTCAGTGATCTGGCGGCACTGCTGCAGATGAGTACCAGTGCAGTATCGCACCAGCTTTCAAATTTGAAGAAAACAAAGATGGTCACGACTAAAAAAATAGGCAAGCTTGTGTATTACTCCATGGCAGATGAGCACATTGAGAATATCTATCGTATGGCGCAGGAGCATATACACGAAAGATGAAGATCGCAGCTGTTGATTTTGAAACTGCAAACAGTTCTCCCGCTTCGATCTGTTCGGTTGGCGTTTCTACATTGGAAGACGGTACTATGGAAGAAGCTTACTATTCTCTGATCAGACCGGAAGCGAATGTTGACAGGTTTGATTATCGGAATATCAGGATCCATGGCATTCATCCTGAAGATGTTATTAAGGCGCCGGAGTTTTCTCAGGTATATCATCATCTGACAGAATGTTTTAGCGGATCAATTGTCTGTGCACATAATGCATGCTTTGACATGGGCTGTCTGAAAGCTGCTTGTATCAATACTGGCAGAAAGGTGCCATGTATTGAATATTTCGATACGCTCGAACTTTCCAAAAGGGTATTCCCGAATATGCACCATCATCGTCTTAATGATATGTGCGACTGTCTTGGCATTGAACTGAATCATCATAATGCAATGTCGGATGCCGACGGATGTCTGCAGATTGTCATAGAGATTATGAATAGATCCGGAATTTATGATATCAAGGAACTCCTTTATGCATGCCATGTAGGCATTCATGAACTGTAAATAAGACAATATGAATTTACAAAGATTTAACACAAGGACGGTAAGGAACTTTACCGCCCTGTTTTATATTCTTAACAGTCCTCGAAAGAGGAGGAGGGAAGAATAAATGTTTAGTAAGAAAACTGTTATTACAGGTGTCATGGCTATGGCAATGCTGGCAGGCTGCTCATCAAGCACAGCAGCTTCATCCTCATCCGCTACAGCTTCAGCAGTATCCGGACAGATCGATATAGCTGGATCGTCTGCATTGCTGCCATTAGCACAGAAGGCAGCTGACAGCTTCATGGATAAAAATCCTGACTGCATCATCAATACAAATGGCGGCGGTTCAGGTGAAGGGCTGAAACAGGTATCTGATGGTTCTATTGATATTGGCGATTCGGATGTAAAGGCTGAAGAAAAATTGGATGCTTCTGCAGCAGCGGAACTGGAGGATCATGAAGTGGCTACGATTGCAATGGCTGCAATCGTCAATCCTGATGTTGGTGTTACAGAGCTGACAAGCGATCAGCTGATCAATATCTTCACAGGAAAGATCACCAACTGGAGCGAAGTAGGCGGACCGGATGAAGCAATTCTTCTCGTGACACGTCCTTCCTCATCCGGTACGCGTGCAACGTTCAAGAAGTATGCACTGAATGGTCAGGAAGAAGTATCAAATCAGGCTCTGGAAACAGATGATTCCGGTACTCTTGTTCAGACTGTTACAGACAATAAGGGAGCCATTGGATATGTAGCTCTGTCATATCTGGTTGACAATAAGGATGTACAGGCGGTCTCTATAGACGGTGTAGAACCTACTCTGGATAACATGTATAACGGTTCCTACAATGTATGGAGCTATGAACATATGTACACAAAGGGAAAAGCATCCGGAGCTGCAGCATCATTTATTAAATATATCAGCGGCGATGAATTCGCAGACACTGTAGAAGATATGGGATATGGTGTTGTATCAAAACTGAGCGACAAGGCTGTTGAAAGCCACAAGTAAAAGCAGAACAGGGAGAGCAGGCACTGCCTGTTTTTCCTGTCTCAGGAGAAAGTATGGATACAGTTCTGGAAAAAGCAGTAAAGAGTGACAAGAGATGGAAATTTATTTATAGACTGTGCGGAATTCTGATTATCACGCTTACCGTGACAATCGGAATCTTTCTGCTTGCAAAGGGAAGTGAAACATTCACCAAGGCAGGGCATTCCGTATGGGAGTTCCTTTTCTCAAGCAATTGGAATCCTACGGACACTTCCGGATCCTACAGCGGCAGTGTGGGGGCGGCTGTATACATTGTTGGAACATTGGAATCGTGCGGATTAGCGATGCTGATGGTTATACCATTCGCAATAGGAACAGCTGTTTATATCAGTGAGATATCACCGAAGTACGGTGAGAAGCTGTTCCGTCCGGCTGTGGAGATTTATGTAGGCATTCCTTCTGTTGTATATGGCTGGATCGGATTGACGGTATTGGTACCGTTTATCAGAGATGTGTTTCATGCATCGATGGGAGGCTTCTCAGTATTGGCAGCGGCTATCGTATTGGCAGTTATGATATTCCCAACAATTACAACAGTTGCGGCAGATGCGATACAGACCGTGCCTCAAGGATATCGTGAAGCAGCGTATGGGCTTGGATCAACCCGCTGGCAGGTCATTTATAAGGTGGTCATTCCGGCGGCTATGAATGGTATCTTCACAGGCGTCATTCTTGGTCTGACCAGAGCTATTGGAGAAGCGCTTGCTGTAGCTATGGTTATTGGAAAGACAAGAGGGTTTGCAGATAGTATTCTTTCACCAACAAACAATCTGACTGCAGCAATTGCAGCAGATATGGGCAATACAGCAAATGGCGGGGAACATAACATGGCCTTATGGACAATGGCACTGCTTCTGTATCTGATTTCTTTATTTATGATTTATCTGATTCATCACATGGCAAAGAAAGCGAGGAAAACAGTATGACTGTGCTTGAGCGCAATACAGTGCAGGACAGAGAAAAGAAACTGTCAGCCAAAGCTAGACGTTCAGATCGTTTTATGACAGCTGTGTTCAGAACAATAGGCTGGCTGATGCTGGGCTTTCTGGTATTGCTGACAGGTTATATTCTCATCAATGGCTTTGCCGGATTTGAACCGGAGTTTCTTTCTGCAGACAGGACTGGAATTTTAAACCAGCTGTTCAATACAGTGTATCTGGTCTTTCTGTCATTAGTGATATCTGTACCGCTTGGAATAGGTGCAGGAGTATATCTTGCAGAGTATGCAAAGAAGGGAAAGTTCCTGGACTTTCTGACCATATGCATAGAATCTCTGTCATCGCTTCCATCAATTGTTATTGGTCTGTTTGGATATCTGGTCTTCATATTGATGACCGGGATGAACTGGAATCTGTTTGCCGGGGCATTGGCTGTTTCCATACTGTCGCTGCCTTTGATTACAACAGAGACCAGCAATGCAATTCAAGCTTTGCCTTCAGAATATAAAGAGGGTTCACTGGCACTGGGAGCGACACACGCTGAAACGATCAAAAAGGTATTGATTCCGGCCGCAATGCCGCAGATCCTGACCGGTGTCATTATGGCGGCAGGAAGAGGTTTCGGAGAAGCGGCTGCACTGCTTTATACAGCTGGACAGTCAACTGTTATCAGATGGGGCAATTGGTGGAATATCACTTCGATGACATGTCCTTTCAATCCATTCCGTTCGGGAGAAACACTTTCCCTGCATATATGGGTATTAAGAACGGAAGGATCATTAAATGCAAATGCTTCTGAATTGGCAGCGTTTGCTTCAGCAGTGCTTGTGCTGATGACGCTGACAGTATCATTGACAGCTAGAGGAATTTCCAGTCATTTAAAGAAGAAGGAAGGAAAATGAGTATGGATAAGATAAAAATAGAGAACTTGAATCTGTGGTATGGGGATTTCCATGCTCTGCACAGTATAAATCTGGATATAGAGCCGAATGAAATTACTGCTTTTATAGGACCTTCAGGATGCGGTAAGTCGACTTTGCTGAAAACATTGAACCGTATGAATGATCTTGTCGACGGCTGCCGTATAGAAGGAAGCATCAAGCTGGATGGCAGGGATATTTATTCACCCGATTTTGATGTGAATGTACTTCGCAAAAGAGTCGGTATGGTGTTTCAAAGACCTAATCCATTTCCAATGTCAGTTTATGACAACATTGCTTACGGGCCGAGAATTCATGGAATAAAGAATAAAAAACAGCTTGATGAGATCGTTGAGAATTCACTGAAGGGCGCTGCTATATGGGATGAACTGAAGGACAGGCTGAAGAAATCGGCACTCGGGCTTTCAGGAGGACAGCAGCAGAGACTCTGCATTGCTAGAGCTCTGGCAGTGGAACCGGAGGTTCTGCTGATGGATGAACCTACAAGTGCATTGGATCCAATCAGTACCTCTAAAATAGAAGATTTGGTTATTGAACTGAAGAAGAAATATACAGTTGTGATTGTCACTCATAATATGCAGCAGGCTTTGCGTATATCGGATAAAACGGGTTTCTTTCTGCTTGGTGATCTTGTGGAAACGGGAACTACTGAACAGATTTTCTCAAATCCGCAGAATAAGAAGACAGAGAACTACATTACAGGGAGGTTTGGATAATGAGAAATCGATTTGATCAGGAACTTGATGATCTCAGTGATGCAATGATGGAAATGAGCAGCAGCTGTGAGGAAGCTATCAATATGACGATTGATGCTCTAATGAATGGCAATAAGAAGAAGGCCAAGAGCGTTGTAGATTCCTCACATCAGATCAGACGTATGGAAAGAGAAATTGAAAATATCGATTTGAAACTGCTGATGCAGCAGCAGCCGGTGGCTTCTGATCTTCGCACTATTTCATCATCATTGAAGGCTGTATATGATCTGGAAAGAATAGGGGATGTAGCGGGAGACATAGCTGATCTGATTCTGAATGAAAATGTCAGTACGGCCAGCGATATTCTCAATATACAGGACATGGCAAATGCTGCACAGGCAATGGTGGTAGATTCCATTAAGGCGCTGTCTGAAAAGGATGAAGCACTGGCTAGATCTGTAATCAAATGTGATGATATAGTAGACGAGGCGTTCGTAGAAGCTAAGAACAATATTGTTAAGAGATTCTCCGAAGATGCAAATGTAGAATACGCACTGAATCTTCTGATGGTCGTTAAGTACTTTGAGAAAATTGGAGATCATGCTGTGAATATAGCACAGTGGGCGCTGTATGCTTCGACAGGGGTTATTGAACCAATTAAATAGAAAGAAGAATGCTCTGGAAAATACTGGAGCATTTTCAGTAGAATGGATACATGGCTATAATAATGGCATGAAAAGAGGAACAGAGGATGGCTTTGAAATGCAGAGAATGCAGGGAATGCAACGGCATTGCCTGTGCTGGTGAAATACCGGGACTTGGCGGCAAAGATACAGGCAGAGCATTTATCAGAAATGTACAGGCGATGCAGAATGTAAAGATCAATATGGATGTGTGTGCTGATGATCTTCCTATCACATCTTCTGCAGAAGTGTTTGGCATGAAGATGAAGATGCCGGTTTTTATGGCACCTATTTCAGGTATTCAGAATAATTATGGAGCGGATATCAGTGAATATGATTATTCAATGGAAATGCTGAAGGGATGCAGAGAAGCGGGCATATATGGTTTTACTGGTGACGGCATCAATGCTGAGGATATGTTCTGTAAGCCTGCCGAGGCAGTCAATGACAATGATGGCAGTGGCATTGTGACAATAAAGCCGTGGGTGCAGGAAGGCATTGATGAAAGACTGCAGATGCTTGCAGGACTGAAATACAGTGCTTTAGCTATGGATATTGATGCGGCTGGTCTGCCGCTGCTGAGAAAAGGAAAGACACCGGTAGAGAATAAGAATGCTGAAAAGCTTAGATATGTAAAGAAGAAAGCTGGGAAGCCGTTTATTGTGAAAGGTATTATGACTGTTCACGCAGCCTTGACTGCTGTACGGGCAGGGGCTGATGCAATTGTTGTTTCCAATCATGGCGGCAGAGTCATGGATGATACACCTGGTACAATGGAAGTACTTCCTGAAATTGCTGATGTCGTCATGGGCAGAGCTGCGGTTCTTCTGGATGGCGGGGTACGGTCCGGTATAGATGTTTTTAAAGCGTTGGCAGCAGGTGCGGATGGTGTTCTTGTTGGAAGACCATTTGCCTTAGCGTGTGTAAAGGGCGGAAGTGAGGAGCTGAAAGATACGATTCTTCTTTATCAGGATCAGCTGCTGCAGACAATGCGTATGACAGGGTGCCACAGCATTGCAGATATAACTGCAGACAGAATCCGTTTCATGTAAATATTTTCATACGTATTTGCTGTGAATCTGTTCTGTTTACATTTATTTCATAAATAGTATAATAGTTCGCGTGAGGTGCTTATGAACGAATTTGAAAATAATGCTTATTTCTGGCAGAAGGTCGATGCCTTGTTCTATGCCAGTACAGTTAAGCCCGTTAAGAAAAAGGGTGAGACAAATGATAACTTTGCTGATCTTGTCTATCCTCTTGATTACGGAAAGATTGAAGACTTGGCCAGTGTGAATGGTAAAGGCGTCGGTGTCTACTGCGGTTCCGGGAATGTCAATCAGATTACAGCTTTGGTTGTTGCTGCTGATATTCTTGCAAAGGAACTGGATGTGAAGATTCTGGCTGGATGCAATGAAGAGGAAGTGGATGCAGTTCTTCATTATTTAAATCAGACAGATTTCCAGAAGACAATACTGATTCGCAGGGGCAATGAAATGCCGGCTTGGAGCGTTACAGACAATTAAGCATAAAAAATCTTCCGAAAGGAAGATTTTTATGTGCTCAAAAGAAAAGGAAGACTCAGTCTTCCATGTTTTGTTTCTGATTTGGCTCGCCCTTGAAGTCAAGGATGAAGTCTTTTTTTTCATGATGCTTAAGAAGCCTTTGTGCTTTCAGTACAGCTGCACCGTAAAGTTCCGGTACAGAAGCACAGACAGTATTATGAGGTGCCCATGGAACGGTATAGGCATGATGATCCAGATTGATAATAGGACCAACCTGAGTATCATACAGCATCATAGCAGTCAAACCATGATTTCCGCCTGCCAGAGACTCGCCGGCATAGATCAGATCATGGGTTGTTTTTCTAGGACGGATCCATTTTGTCCAGACATCTACTTCAATAATGTCATGGCGAATCTTTGAAGCGGGGATCTCAATGCCAAATATGTTCCTGAACATACAGTGATACATCTCGGCAAGTTTGAAACGGGATTCCTTATCAACACCTAGATATTTGAAGACATTGTAATCATTGACAGTTTTACCTCTCTGGTTCAGAGTCCATACATCAATCTCTGATTCCATGGCAACATGTATAACACCTTCTGCTTCATCATTCTGCTGGTGAACAACGGATGTTCTTCCATAGATCAGCGGATGCATGGTGGAGTCCAGTGCATAGTGACAGATATATCCCATCAGATAGCTGTGCAGATCTCCATCTCCTTCAGCGTATTTCTCAAAGTAAGAAAGCACTTCATATACTTTGTTCTCATGAAGCAGATTTCCATATTTATGAAGCGAGCCAGGCATGACGGAAGCATGTGAGAAGAAGAGCATGTCCGGCCCCTGACTGCCAAGCCAGAACATATGGGAGTTTGTGACATCTTTTTTCAGAAGAGGCATTGTTCTTAATACATCTTTAGCA
>JBFLGD010000013.1:0-61153 GCA_041859965.1 Bulleidia sp.
AATGTGACAATTACAGCATTACTGGTTCGGATTAATTCAATGTGATAGATATGTTGCGTTAAGATTTGCAATTCAGTAAAAGGAATTGATCCATGGACTGTTCTATCCACTGATGCTGTTTGCTGGCATGCTTATAGGCGTATGGGTATTCAATCAGTATGTTCTGCCGAATATGATCTCATTGATGGCTGGATTTCAGATTGAAGGTGGGTCCTATGTGCTCATACAGAGAATAATCCAGTATGTATCTGCAGGCGGAATCATAGCACTGTTTCTGATTGTACTGATGACAGTCTATTCATTGCAGAAAAGCAGAATTGTCAGTACATATAGAAGGATATATCCTATGAAGCCTCAGTCTCTGTTAGTACAGTATGCATCTGCAGAATTCGTGAGATTCTATTTGGAATGTGAAAGAAGAAAAGTGCCTACGATTGAAGCAATGAAAATCATCGGTACATTAAAGGAAAAACCCTTGGCTGCATACATTGCAGCTGGATTGGATCACAATTTGAATGAAGGTATCAGCATGAAAGAAGCAGTAACTTCTGCATCTGTTGAAAAGGCATTGATACGATTTTTTAGAATTGCTCTTTATGCAAGTGACTGTACAGACATGCTGGAAGGCTATTTGGAAATGGTACATGTCAGAACACTGAATCGTATCAAGAGACTGTCTGCTGCTATTCAGCTGGTTTCTTATTCTGCTGTTGGGCTGGTTTTGATATTTGTTTATCAGGTGCTGATGATGCCTATGAGTATGCTCCAGAATATATGACATGCATGCAGGAATGCAGCAGCAGATCTCAATCTTTCGGTAATAAGTAAGAAGGAAAGAGAGGTACATATGAAAAAGATTTCGAATCAAAAAGGATTTACTCTTATCGAAATTTCTATCGTTGTCATCATTATTTCCGTTATCTTTCTGCTTTCTGTTCCAAATATACAGAAAACACTGGGTATTGTGAATGACAAAGGCTGCAAAGCTATTGAAAAGGTGGCAGATTCAGCAATCCTGCAGTACAAAATGGAATATGACGAGATGCCTGGCTCTGTATCAGATTTGATTGGAGCAGGCTTAATGACAGAGGCACAGACAGAGTGCGACGGCAACAGAACTTTGGTGATTGCGGATGGACAGGCATCAATCTCGGACTAGTGGTTTTGCGATGGCAGAACTCTGCATTGTACTGCTTGGAATTTCTTCAATGACGGTACTTTGTTTGCCTTCCCATGAGTTTCAGGAGGAAGCATACTGCAGGTTTGGAGATGAGTATCTGCTGAAGCAGAGTGAGGCCATTGTGAATTCTGCAAGAACTGAATATATCAGCGGCAGCCATTCAGTGATCATATTTAATGAGCATGGGAATATTTCGAGAGCTGATACTGCAGTGCTCGGAAACAGAAAACGTGAAATTGTCATGGAATTAGGAGGAGGAAGACTTGTATTTAGATGAGAACGGTTTTCTTCTGAATGATGCATTGATCTGTGTTTTCATTGTGAGCATACTGTCAGCAGGCATTTCCACAGCTGTGCTGAGTCATGTCAGTATACAGGACAGTATTCATAGTCAGTCTGAAATGATAAATGAAGATTTAAAGGAGAATATGGAAAATGTGGAAATCTGTGAGATATGCAAATTAGAAGAAACAGCCGGGGAATAATATTGACCGATCTGCTTCTGACCATCTTGATTGTATCAATGCTGATTCCTATAGCAATGATATGTATATCTGTTCTGCCTGGATCTTTGCAATTCAATGAAGAAGTGCAGGATGAAATCGCACTGGCACAGCTTCGTCATATACTTCTCTGCGCATATGATATGAAAATTGAAGCAACAGAAATTGCATTTTCCTATCGTGAAAAAGAGATGCATCTGTCACTGGTGAATGATCACATGATACTGCAGCCTGGAACACAGATATTTTTATCAGATATAGACAGTACTGCCTTTGAAATGGAGGAAAATCTGATTTATGTGGTGTATGAGAGAGAAAATACTGTCTGCAGAAAGGTACTTGTTCCGAAATCGTAGTGGATTTATCAGTGTGTATTTTCTTTCTGTTCTTTTGTACTGTACTGCTATTGTGACCATTTTTATGTCAAATGACAGAGATCGTCTGATTACCATGATGAATATGAAAGCTAATGCTGAATATACAGCAATGGAAATTGAAGTTCTCAGTGATTTTAAGTGCAGACTGATGAGTGATGAATTGGAAGAAGGTTTTTACGAAACAGTTTCATTATCATATGAAGCGGATGTTGAGGAATCTTCAGCCTATTTATATATTTATGGTTCAAGAGAAGAAATTCTGATTGTGACAATTAATACTGAAACAAAAAGGATTCTGGAATATGAAACAGTCAGAGATGAGATAAATGTTTTGAAAGAATGATAATGACTTGCTGTAAATGCCGATATATATCGCTTATTTTCGCATTTCACATTGACAAAGAACGTCTTTTCCTTAAAATAGATACGGTACAGGAAGGGGTATAGCAATGATTATTGTCAATGAATTGAAACCAGGAACAACTTTTGAACACGAGGGTAATATCTTTCAGGTATTGAACCTTCAGCTGAATAAGACTGCCATGAGACAGATGATCGTGAAGGTGAAGGTAAAGAACCTTCGTACTGGCGTTATCAACGAGCTTTCTTTTACGGGCGGTGAAAAGGTAGAACAGGCTCATATTGAGAAGAAGGAGATGCAGTATCTGTATGATGACGGCACTTCACTTGTCTTTATGGACAATGAAACTTATGACCAGATTGAGATTCCTAAGGATAAGCTGACTTGGGAAATGCAGTTTATGAAGCCAAATGATAATGTAACAATTATGATGTATGGCGAAAATGAGATACTGGGTGTTATTCTGCCGGATAAGGTTACACTTCAGATCACTGAATGTGAACCAGCAGTAAAGGGAGATACAGCAACTTCTGCAACAAAGAATGCAAAGGTTGAGACTGGTCTTGCTATCAGAGTTCCGCTGTTTATTCAGAATGGTGAAATGGTCATCATCTCAACAGTTGATGGCAAATATAATTCAAGAGCAAAAGACTGAACTGAAAATGTGCTGAAACGCACATTTTTTTATGCTATTATTTATGGGCTTAGGAGAACGGAAACCATGGACAGAAAACATCTGGGCGGGCGTCGGAAAAGATCCGCACTTCCGTCGGATAGACATAAGAGAGCATCAGCATACAGACATAGCAAATATGTATATAGACTGCCAGTACAGAATATAGATGAGCAGAAGAAAACTTCAGCTGTTGAAGAAATTCCTGCTTCTTTAAAGGACAACGAAAAGCAGCTGACAGAAAAAGCAGGAACATTTATTGAACGTAAGCTGCATCCGAATGATCATAAAAAAGAGGATCTGTCGCTGACAGATCGTTTCAAGCCGCTTCCATTGGAAGACAGCGATAAAGAATCAGACGAGGAAGATTATGACATTCTTGATATTGATAAGAAATCAAGAAAACAGATAAAGAAAGAAAAACTGGATAAAGAACTTAACATCCTGATTGATGAACCAGAGAAGGATTATGCTCGCATGATCTATGATCCTATCGGATGTATGAACGATCAGGCTGCGGCAAAGCATACAACGATTACAGGCATCATGATTCTGATACTCCATATAGCAAAGTGGATCCTTATGGGGATTACATTTGTATATCCATTGCAGGCTCTGGTGAACGCAGCACCGTTCAGTACAAATCGCATGAATTTTACAGATATCAGCTGGTTTGCAATACGCATCGCAATTTATGGAATGCTGGCTGAGGCGGCTGGATATTGGATTGTGCATACTTTTGGCGGAACTGTCGCAAAACCGGCTGATACTAAACGCGTATCTGCTGTTGTTACATGCTCGCTGCCTTTAGTCATCGCGGGATTGCTTGTATCATTGATAGTCTCGTCTATCAATGCAGGTGCTGGGCTTATCACAGCAGTGACAGTGGCTGTTCTTGCAGGGAGAATGAAATTTGCTGGATTTGAAAAGTCGGGACTTGGATCATCAAAAACAGTATTCCTGTCATTAATTCTGACACTGCTTTTCCTCGGTTTTGGCTGGCTGTATTTGAGTCTTTTCTGCGGAGATATCTACAGTATTCTGCTGAATATACTTAATCTATAGAGAATCATCTAGCGCACTAGCTTTTACATGGAAAATGAGGGGCAAATCAGTTTGCCTCTTTTCTTTTTGCTTTGCATAGTTCTGTATTGAAATAAAGATGATTCTCAAATAATGCGATGGAATCTAATCATCTGAAGGCCCCTTGAAATGGGGACAATTTTAAACTCATTGTGTCTCTAAATTGTCAAGTGAAAAATTTTCATTGCCCCTCTTGTATTCGTATATTGGCGGTGATATGATCTCGCATTGGATCCGAAATATTGTGGGATATGTGTGGGATATGAAAGAGGTGTCAAAGTTATGAGTGATGAAATTAAAGACATTCAAAAAATGAACCCGCAGGATGCATGCAAAGCAATGGGTTCGACATTAAGGGGACTGACACAGAAACAGGTAGAAGAAAATACACTGACCTATGGCAGAAATGTACTGGCAAAACCAAAGGGAAAACCAATGATTCTTGTATTCTTGGAAAACTTCACCAGCTTAATGGCAATCATGCTGTGGATTGGCGGTGGAATCGCTATGTTTACAGGAACTCCAGAACTTGCATACGCAATCTGGATGGTAAACATTCTCAATGGGCTGTTTAGCTTCTGGCAGCAGTTCAGAGCAGGCAAGGCTACGGAAGCATTGAAGAATATGCTGCCGGCCAATGCAAGAGTTATTCGTGATGGAAATGAAACACAGATACTTGCGGAAGATCTTGTGCCGGGTGATGTTATGATCATCGAAGAAGGAGATAAGATCTCTGCGGATGCAAGACTGATAGCTTCAAGTGATATGCAGGTTAATCAGTCAACATTGACAGGTGAATCAAATCCTATTCGTAAAACAAGTGATCCGATACTGGAAGATAATCTGACTAGATTTGAAATGGCCAATCTGATATTTGAAGGAACCAGTGTTTCTTCTGGTACAGGTAGAGCTGTTATTACAGCGACAGGAATGAATACTGAGTTTGGTCATATTGCTTCTCTTGCACAGGCTGTAAAAGAGGAACAGAGCCCTTTGCAGAAGGAACTGGATATACTTACAAAACAGATCACAGTTATTTCTGCAACTGTTGGAATCGCATTTCTGGCTGCTGCATTGCTTCTTGTACATCAGCCATTTGCACAGGCATTTATATTCGCTCTTGGAATGTTTGTTGCTTTTATTCCAGAAGGACTGCTTCCAACCGTAACGCTGTCGCTGGCGATGGCGGTGCAGCGCATGGCTGGCGAACATGCGTTGGTAAAGCGTCTTGCCGCAGTTGAAACGCTAGGATGCACGTCAGTTATCTGCTCTGATAAGACAGGAACGCTGACGCAGAATGAAATGACTGTTACGCATCTATTTCTCCCTGAAAGAGAAATGGAAGTAACAGGACTTGGATACAGTCCGGAAGGAAAAATTATGTGCGGCGGCAGTGAAGTGAAGGCAGATGATGATTATGATCTGAAGACACTTCTCACTGCTGCAACATTCTGCAGCAATGCACGTATACTTCCACCAGATGAAAAGAATGATCGATATACAGTACTTGGCGATCCTACCGAAGCCTGCCTGGGGGTGGCTGCAGAAAAAGCAGGCATTCATATTCAGCAGGAGCTTGATGCGAAGCCTAGACTGCGTGAACTTCCGTTCGACTCAACAAGAAAACGTATGAGCACGATTCACAGTCTTGCCAAGTCTGTGAAGGGAAAGAATAGAATTGCATGTATAAAGGGTGCTCCGAAAGAAACACTTGAACTATGTATTGACACGCTTAAGGATGGAGAAACAGTTAAACTGACTGATGATATGCGTCAGCAGATTATGGAAGCCAATGACAGGTATGCAATGATGGGGCTGCGTGTTCTGGCAGTTGCAGTAAGACGTCTTGGCACAGATGATGATCTTCCAAAGGCTCTGCGTGACTATACACCGGAGATGATTGAAAGAAACCTGACCTTTGTTGGACTTGTTGCAATGATGGATCCGCCTCGCCCAGAGGTTGCTGCAGCAGTTGAACAATGTCATAAAGCAAGTATCAGAATTATTATGATTACTGGAGATTATGGACTGACAGCTGAGTCAATTGCCAAGAAAATTGGCATTGTTGAATCTGAACATCCAACAATTATTACCGGAACACAGCTTAAAGATCTTTCTGATGATGAATTAAAGAAAGTATTGAAGAATGAAGTAATATTTGCGCGCATGGCACCGGAACAGAAATACCGTGTTGTCAGTGCATTACAGGAAAATGGCGAGATCGTAGCTGTTACAGGCGATGGTGTCAATGATGCACCTGCATTGAAGAAAGCAGATATCGGTGTTGCAATGGGAATTACAGGTACTGATGTTGCAAAGGAAGCTGCTGAAATGATTCTTACAGATGATAACTTTGCTTCGATAGTAAAGGCTATTCGTGAGGGCCGTGCGGTCTATCGCAATATTCGCAAGTTCCTGCTGTATATATTCAATTCAAACACACCGGAAGCTGTTCCTTCGGCAGCTTTCCTGTTATCCGGAGGAATGATTCCTCTGCCATTGACAGTTATGCAGATACTTTCAATCGATCTTGGAACGGATATGATGCCGGCATTAGGCTTAGGCGCCGAACTTCCAGAAGATGGAATCATGGATGTACCGCCGCGCAGACGCGGTGAACGTCTGCTGAACCGCAGATTAATCATGCTTGCATATCTATGGTATGGAATGATGGAATCGCTGCTGTCTTTAGGCGGCTACTTCCTAGCGAATATCGTACATGGATGGCCATCAGTCGGGACTTTGGCTTCTTCTGGCATGGTGTATCATGAAGCTACAACAATGGCACTTGCATCAATTGTTTTCTGTCAGATTGGTGTTGTACTTTGTGCAAGAACCGAGACTGCTTCTGTATTTAAGAATTCTATTTTCAAGAATAGAACAATTCTGCTGGGAATTGCATTTGAGCTTCTTCTTATTCTCTCATTCATGTATGTACCATTTATGAATGAATTCCT
The DNA here is from genome assembly GCA_041859965.1 of Bulleidia sp. GTDB lineage: Bacteria > Bacillota_I > Bacilli_A > Erysipelotrichales > Erysipelotrichaceae > Bulleidia. The sequence continues at coordinate 7,135 of JBFLGD010000013.1, forward strand.
GCAGACTGCTCCGATTGGCGGAGTAGAATGGATATATCTGATCATGTGTCCGATTCTAATCATTAGCCTTGATGAAATAAGAAAACTGATTGTTCGCAGAAATATGCGCAATAAAAAAGGAGAAACAAGATGAAAGTAATCATAATTGGATGCGGAAAGTTTGGATCTGGTCTTGCAGTGAAACTCGATAAGAAGGGCGATGATGTGACAATTATTGACAGTGATCCTGAGGCATTTGAACTGCTGGATAAAAAGTTCGGCGGAACAAAGATTGCTGGCGTTGGATTTGATCGTGACGTACTTGAGCAGGCCGGCATTACAAGAAGCGATGCTATTGTTGCATGCAGTAAAAAGGATGAAACAAATGCACTAATAGGAAAGCTGGCAAGAGATGCATACAGTGTTCCAAGGATCATATGCAGATTATATGATCCTAGAAGAGCAGCTATTTACAGAAGCTTTGGCATTGAAACAATTTCCACAACTTCATGGGGCGTTCAGAGAGCTATGGATATGCTCAGCTATAATTCGCTTGACTGTGTTCTGATGCTGGGAGACAGTCAGGCTGAAATCGTCCGTACAGAAGCACCGGAACTGCTGGAAGGAAGAACAGTCAATGAACTGTGTGTATATGGAGAGATGAATGTCATTGCTATCAGCCGTGGCAATCAGATCTTTATTCCTAACAGTGGAACGCCGATTGAAAAGAATGATGTGCTGTATATATCTGTGCTTTGCACTTCTACGGATCATCTGAAGACATTGCTCGGTATGGACTGAGGAGGATAATGATATGAATATTATTATTGTAGGCGGCGGTAAAACAGGGGTTTATGTTGCCAATCTTCTGCTGGCCAATCATTGCCGTGTGAAAGTGATGGAAAGCCGCAGAAGTGTACTTGAAAAACTGAACGAAGAACTTCCTAAGGACTGTATCTTTGAAGGATCGGGCACCGATCCTAAAATGATGGAGAACGCAGGCATTAACACTGCGGATGTTCTGGTATGCGCAACTGGCGAAGATGAAACAAATCTGGTTGCTTCAACCATAGGTAAGTTTGAGTTCGATGTTCCGCGCGTTATTGCCAGAGTGAACAATCCTCACAATGCATGGATGTTCAATACAGGCATGGGCGTAGATGTTTCAATCAATCAGGCGGATCTGATGGGTCATATTATTCTTGAAGGCATTGATATGTATGATATGACAACACTTCTGAAACTCGAAAGAGGAAATGCATCAATCATTCAGATCCATGTCAGTGAGACTTCTTCTGTAAATGGGAAGAAGATCAAGGATCTGAGCATCCCGGATAACGCTATTATCATTTCACTTATGCGCGGTCAAGATAATATGATCACAAAGGGAGATACGGTCATACATGCAGGAGATGATCTGCTTGCAATGGCTGATGAGGCTACTCAGCCAAAGCTGAATAAAATTTTCCATTCATGATGAAATGGCAATGCATCACTGTTGCAATATCATTGTATGAATATATAATGTAAACGATAAAACTCAGGGCTGGGTGTGATTCCCGACCGGCGGTAAACCCCGCAAGCAGAAATGCATGAACTGGTGAAATTCCAGTGGCGACAGTAAAGTCTGGATGGAAGAGTAGCAGTATCCATATTTGATGTACCCGGAGGTTTATCTTTTATACCTCCGTTTTTTATTTGGAAGGAGGCAGAAGGAGAAAACCTATGACAGAAGCAAAGACCAACCAAACCGCCGGCAGAAAGAAATATCTGACTACCGCACTGATCGCAAAGATCGCCGTTCTCTCAGCAATTGCATTTGTTCTGATGTTCTTTGAATTTCCGCTGCCGTTTGCACCTGCATTCTACAAACTTGATTTTTCAGAGGTTGCAGTTCTTATGGGCGGATTTGCCTTAGGACCCGCAGCTGGAGTAATTATTGAAGCACTGAAGATCGTACTGAATGTTCTTTTTCAGGGGAGCACAACTGCCTACGTAGGAGAACTTGCCAATTTTGCAATGGGATGTGCATTTGTTGTACCTGCAGCCTTTATCTATAAACATTATAAGAGCCGCAAGAATGCACTGATCGGAATGCTGGTGGGAACGCTGTGCATGGCAATTGTAGGATCCGCACTGAATGCTGCCGTACTGCTTCCTATGTATTCCGTTCTCTATGGAATGCCTATGGATACTTTGATAGCCATGGGAACGGCAATCATTCCGCTGATTCATGACATATGGACATTTGTCATATTTGCTGTAATTCCTTTCAATCTTGTAAAAGGCATTATCGTATCAGCAATTACATTTGCAGCATACAAGCATGTTTCACCAATTCTGCACAAAGCATGAATCTCTGTCAGCAGTCAGACTTAGGTCTGACTGCCTTTTTAGGGTGTGGTATGCAGTACTAGGATAGCTGTTCATACCATTCTGAAGACACTTCAGCTTGCTTTTGCCCTTTTTCCTGCAGGATATTTAGGCTATAATGTTAACGATTATACAGGGGTACTATTATGACGAATTATTCACGCACACAAAAATATAAGGATCTTCGTGAGAGACTGCAGAACGATACAGGCAGCGATACTCTTGCAACGAAGGATCTGTCTGAGTTCGAAAGCCGTCTGAACCAGATTGATTCCAATAATTTTGAAGCTCCTGCAGACTACAAGGATGCGGACTACAGCGGAGAGCACTCACGCAATACAGTTATCAAGCCTGAACCGCTGAGAAGGTCGCAGTCTGCTAAGGAACAGGAGTTCGGATCTCTATTTGATACTCCTGAAGAAAACGATACAGCAAACTTTGACAATGATTATCTGGATAAGTATATTCGTGAAGTGAAACAGTATAACGTTGATCAGGGCAATGCGGATTCAGAGAATACATCAGTCAATATTCTTTCACAGATTCAGCGGAATCAGTCACCTGAATCTGTACCGGACAGGCCGTATCCAAGAGCATCAAGACAGAGCAGAAGTGATATGAACAGTACCGCACAGATTCCATTCATTACACCGACAGCTCAGAACAGCAGATCCGAGGAACATCAGCCGCCAGTCAGAACGGTACCAAAACAGGCACCAATTCAAACACAGCCGGCCGAAGATGAACAGCCTACCCAGAACATGACAAGGGAAGATATTATGGCTGAAGTGCAGAATCTGGTGAATGGAAATCAGAACACGGCTGCTTCTCAGCCTTCTGCAGATCAAAAGTCTTCTTCTCCATCTCCATTTGTTTCCGGCGATCAGAAACTCGAAGAAACGATGGGAACAGATACATTCAATCAGAAGGCTTGGAGCGAGAAAACAACCAGACAGCAGCTTCTTAACGAGACGACACAGATGCGTGCACAGCTGGATGACTATCAAGACAATCTAAGTGAGGTCAGTGACAAGATGCGTCATACCAATCAGGTATTAAATATTGTACTGATTGTACTGATTATTGCGTTGATTGTTATACTGGCTGTTGTGATTTATTGGGTAGTACTTTCAAAGGGATGAGATATGAAGATTAATATTGCAATAGACGGTCCTAGTGCAGCCGGTAAAAGCACAATATCCAAACTTCTGACTAAGAAGCTTGGATACATACATCTGGATACCGGTGCGATGTATCGTGCTGTCGCATTGAAGGCAGTGAATAAGAAAATCAGTCTGGATGACAGCGATGCTGTATGCGCAATGCTGAAACAGACAGATATAGCTTTAAAGCAGATGAAGATAATGTTTATGTAACTGCCAATATAGATGAAAAGGAAATTGAAAATATAGCTTTAAAGCCGGATGGAAGTGTATGGCTGGATGGCAGGAATGTATCACAGGAGATACGTACTGAAAAGATCAGTCTGGCTGCCAGCTCTGTCTCAAGGCATCCTGAAGTCAGAAAGATGCTTGTCAAGCAGCAGCAGGAGATGGCTTCCTCCAAAGGTTTTATTATGGATGGCAGAGATATTGGCACAGTAGTGCTGAAAGATGCAGAATTGAAGATATTTATGACTGCTACACCGGAAGCACGTGCTGAAAGAAGATATCTGCAGGACAAGGCAGCTGGTATAGAGACTGGAGATGTTGCATCGATTGCTGAAAAAATACGTCAGCGTGACTATCAGGACACACATCGTGAGGCTTCTCCTCTGAGAAAAGCAGATGATGCAGTGGAACTTGATACATCGTCACTTACGATTGATCAGACAGTGGATGCCATCTATCAATACGCTAAGCCGTATCTTGACAGGGAGGTTTGATATGAAGAATGGAACGATAGCAATCGTAGGCAGACCAAATGTAGGAAAGTCTACGATTTTTAACCGCATTGCGGGATCAAGGGTTTCAATTGTAGAAGATACACCAGGTGTAACGAGGGACAGAATTTACACATCAGCTGAATGGACAGGACATCATTTTCAGATTATAGATACGGGCGGCATACAGCTTGAAAATCAGCCATTTCAGGAAGAAATCAGGGCACAGGTCGATATCGCTGTAGAAGAAGCAGATGTCATTCTGTTTATATGCAATGGAAAAGCGGGACTGACGGATGATGATCAGTTTATTGCTGATATGCTGAAGAGATCAAAGAAGCCGGTAGTGCTGGCGGTCAATCAGATTGATGATCAGGTTAAGATTGTAAATATATATGAGTTCTATGCGCTTGGATTGGGAGATCCTTTAGCGGTCAGCGGCATTCATGGACTTGGCATTGGAGATATGCTGGACGCATGTCTTGCGGCAATGCCCAAGAATCCAGGCGGACCGGATCATGAAGGAACACATATAGCTGTTATCGGAGAGCCGAATGTAGGAAAATCATCGCTGGTCAATGCAATCCTTCATGAAGACAGAACAATTGTTTCAAGTATTGAAGGAACAACCAGAGATGCTGTAGATACACCATTCCGATATAATGGAAAACCTTATGTGATTGTCGATACAGCCGGTATACGCAAAAAGGGAAAAGTTTACGAGAATATTGAGAAGTATTCTGTTCTTAGAGCTATGGCTGCTATTGAAAGATGCGACGCTGTTCTGTTCCTGATTGATGGTGAAAAGGGTATCCGTGAACAGGATAAGCATGTTGCAGGCTATGCGTACGAAGCAGGCAAGCCAATGGTTATCGTTGTTAATAAGTGGGATGCTGTGGCCAAGGATGAACATACAATGAATTCATTCTCAGAAAATATCCGCAAGGAATTTGCTTATCTGTCTTATGCACCAATACTGTATATCAGTGCTAAGACAAGACAGAGGGTTGATACACTGATTCCTGAAATTGACAGAATTATGGAGAATGCCGCAAGAAGAGTGCCTACTAATCTGCTGAATGATGTTATAGAAGATTCCCAGATTACAACACCTGCTCCGGCAAGGAACGGAAAGCGTTTCCGTATTTACTACTGCACACAGGTGTCTATTCAGCCGCCTACATTTGTACTGTCATGCAATGATCCAAAACTGATGCATTTCACATATCAGAGATTCATTGAAAACACTCTGAGACATGCATTCGATTTTGAGGGAACACCGATTCATATTATTGCAAGAAAGAAGGTATCCGAATGAAGATCCGTGTATTGGGAACAGGAAGCTGGGGAACCGCACTTGCACAGGTTCTAGCAGACAATGGCAATGATGTTGTTATGTGGGGTATCTCTAAAGAAGAAGTCAATGATATTGAGAAGAACCATCACAACACAAGATACTTTGAAGCACCGGTCAATCCGAATGTTCACGCAGCAGCTGATATCAGCTGTGTCAGCGATGCAGACGTCATTCTTGCGGCTGTACCGGTTAAAGCAATGGAAACAGTCTTGGATGAAGTCTGCGGACTGATTCAGAAGCCGGTTATTCTAATCAATGTAGCGAAGGGATTTCATCCTGTAACTCATGAAAGAATGTCTCAGCTGCTGGAACGTATTGTCCCTGCAGAAAAGAGAAGAGCTGTTGTGGATCTGATTGGTCCGAGTCATGCTGAGGAAGTCATTATCAGAATGCTGACATGTGTCAATGCAGTGTCTGAAGATGAAGAAGCTGCTGAGATTATTCAGAATCTGTTCTCTAATGACTACTTCCGTGTTTATAGAAATACGGACGTTATAGGCGCTGAAGTGGGTGTGGCTGTGAAGAATGTACTGGCCATTGCTTCAGGTATCCTTGAAGGCATTGGACAGGGAGATAATGCACGAGCTGCGCTGATGACACGTGGACTTGCTGAAATGACGCGATATGGTATTGCTCAGGGCGGCAGGCCTGAAACGTATATCGGATTGGATGGTGTCGGTGATCTGATTGTTACATGTACATCCATCCATTCCCGCAACTTCATGGCTGGTATGCAGATTGGGAAAGATGGAACTGCTGAAAAATTCATGAAAGAAAATACTAAGACAGTGGAAGGAATTCTTGCTTGCAAGGTCGTTCATGAGGAAGCAATCCGCCAAAAAATAGAAATGCCTATCACTGAACAGGTATATCAGGTGCTATATAATAATAAGAATCCAAAGACAGCTATCAAGGAACTGATGTCCAGATCATTGAAGGCTGAGAACGGTCACTTTTCATTTTGAGTGTTAGAGGCATAACTGCCTCTTTTCTTTATGGGCATATGAAAAGGTTCCCATTACGGGAACCTCTGTCAGTACTGCATTATTTTTCGAGCTGGGCAATGGACAGGTCCAGTCTTCTGAGCGTTTCATCACGCCCAAGGATATGTGCAATTTCAATAGCACCGCCTGGGGTAAACTGCTTTCCTGTAATTGCGAGGCGCATAGGGAACAGAATGATTCCGTTCTTGACACCCAGTGTCTTAGGAAGGGCAAGCAGTGTTTCATGCAGCGCATCTTCAGACCAGTCTTTCTGTGTTTCAAGAGCTTTGCGGCATTCCTTAAGTGATGTCAGTGCTACTTCTGGATTTGTCTTCATTTTCTTATTGATATACAGATCATTGCTGTAGGCGGGGAATGTATCAAAGAAGTCCAGCATAGGAGCAATGTCATTCAGTGTATCAGCTCTCTGCTGTACTACTGCTGCAATTGCTTTCTTGTCAAGATTTTCCTTAACAGCCTGATCGATATATGGCTTAATCAGCGCATAGTATGAATCAAGATCCATATTTCTCAGCCACATGCCGTTGATCCACTTCAGTTTTTCAGGATCGAAGATAGCACCGGAAGTGCCGATATGCTTTACATCAAATGCCTGAACCAGTTCATCAAGAGTAAAGATCTCACGGTCTTCACTTGGAGACCAGCCAAGCAGGGCTATGTAATTCAGGATAGCATCAGGAAGATATCCCTTTGCGACCAGATCCTGGAAGGAAGCGTCTCCGTTTCTTTTGGAGAGCTTGTTGTGTTCATCCTTCATGACTGGCGGGCAATGAATGTAACGCGGAATATCCCAGTCAAATGCATCATAGATAAGATTGTACTTAGGTGTAGATGATAAATATTCCATTCCTCTGACTACATCCGTGATTCCCATCATGTGGTCATCAATAACATTGGCAAAGTTATAAGTAGGGAATCCGTCGCTCTTGATAAGAATCTGTTCATCAAGAGTCTCATTCTCGACTGTGATCTTACCGAATACTTCATCATTGAATGAAGTTGTACCAGTGGATGGAACAGTCTGTCTGATAACGTATTGTTCTCCTGCGGCAATTCTTGCTTCAGCTTCTTCAATCGTCAGCTTCTTACATGGATCGTCATACTTGAATGATTCACCGCGTGCTTCCTGCAGTTCGCGCTGCGCATTGATCATTTCCTCATCACAGAAACAGTAATGAGCACCGCCTTTAGCAATCAGCTCTTTTGCATATTTGATGTAAAGACCTGACTTTACTCTTTCTGACTGTACATAGGAACCGTAGGCACCGCCTACATCCGGTCCCTCATCATGTTTCAGGTGACAAGCTTCCAGTGTTTTGTAGATAATATCGGTTGCACCTTCAACAAGACGTCCCTGATCAGTATCCTCTATACGGAGAATAAAGACTCCATTTGGATCCTTCTTGGCCACCAGATACGCATAAAGGGCAGTGCGAAGATTGCCGATATGCATATATCCAGTAGGACTTGGCGCAAATCTAGTTCTGATTGGCATTTCAATACTTCCTTCCTTTGCGTTCCTATTTTACTATTTTCATAACCTGAATACAATTCAAAAAAGCCAGTAAAATACGCTTTTCCAAAGCATTTCAAATACACAGTCTTGAAAAATGCTTCAATAAAACTATTGCAATGAATGACGAAACGGATATAATGATAACTGCTGTTGGGATATAGCCAAGCGGTAAGGCAACTGGCTCTGAACCAGTCATTCGGGAGTTCGAATCTCTCTATCCCAGCCTATAGGGACACAGATTATATTCTGTGTCCTTTAATTTTGTATTTGAACGCTTAGCTGTCATCGGAATAAATAGTCTATAATTAAATGAGAAAAAGGAAGATACTATGAACAAATATCTGACCATTGATATAGATGCTGCAAAAGTTCGCTATGCAGTTGTTACAGATGAGCTTGATGTTCTTGACTATGGGAGCGAATATTCTGTTATAGATGATAAAGACAGATTGCTTGATATTATTACGGGCATTGCTCTGAAATATAAGGATCAGACGGAAGGTATGTCGGTTACATTGCCTGGCGTAATTGATTCTGTGCATGGCATTGCATACAGCGGCGGTGTTTATAAGTGGGTTCATGACTTTCACTATCAGGAAGAACTTGAAAAAAGAACTGATATGAGAGTGGCTATCGCCAATGATGCAAAGGCAGCAGCGTATGCTGAAATGGGATACGGTTCTTTGAAGAAAGTACAGAATGGTGTCCTGCTTATGATACTTGGGTCTGGTATTGGGGGCGCTGTCATCAATGACGGAAAACTTATGAACGGTGCTCACTTCGCGGCTGGAGAGTTCTCCTATATGATGGGCGATTATAAGAACAGAGAAAACGGAAATGATCTGTTTACAACAGCTATGTCATTGAATGGACTGAATCAGTGTGTCATGAAATCAACCGGCCGAGATAAGATGAATATGATTAAAATTATGGCTGGTGTTAACAGCGGAGATGATCAGGTGATCAAAGGCGTAACTACTTACTGCGACAGACTGGCCTCCTATATGTATAACATTCAGTGTGTTGTGGATGCGCAGAGATTTGTTCTGGGAGGCAGTTTGATTGATGAACCTGCATTGCTCAAGATGATAAGGGACGGCTTCGATAGAAAATACGATAGTGCGCCATTCAGAAATATCTTCAAACCAGAGATTACGGATGTGTGTTTCCACAATGATTCCAGAAAGTATGGTGCTGTCTATCTTTTCAGACAGCTGTATGGTGAAGGAGAAAAATATGATTGATCTGAATCGTATCTATCATGACGAAATACCGTCATTTCTGCGGCCGTACATGCTTGCAGGAATGATGCAGAGATTGAAAGGAATAGATATGAACTGCGGAATGAATTACACTTCATTCCCGCTTTTTCTTAAAATGGATCCATATTCAAGATATTCGCATTCACTAGGAACGGCATTGATCGTATGGCATTTCACAAATGACCGAAAGCAGTGCCTTGCAGGACTCTTTCATGATATTGCAACGCCTGCATTCTCACATGTTGTGGATTTCATGAATGGAGATCATGTAAAACAGGAAAGCACTGAGGATAATACTGCACATTCTATCTCTGCTTCCGATGAAATCATGGATCTGCTTAGCGCAGATGGAATACTGCTGGACGAAGTGGCGGATTATCATCGCTATTCTGTTGCAGATAACTGCTCACCGCATCTATCCGCTGACAGACTTGAATACACATGCGGTGACGCAATAGAATATCGTTTCTGCAGCCATGAGCAGATTGCGTCAATGTTTGCAGATATACATGTTCTTTCAGATGAAGAAGGGAATCCTGAACTTGGCTTTGAAAATACTGAAAAAGCAGTTCTGTTTGCAGAGACAGCATTGAAGTGCGGCAGAGTGTATTCTTCGAAGGAAGACAGATATGGTATGGAGAGACTGGCCGAACTGTTGAAAAAAGCGGTACAGAAGAATATTCTGAAACAGTCCGATCTGTATCATGATGAGGAATATACTGCTGCAATACTGAAAGACAGCTCTTTAGGCGGCGAATGGAAACAGTTCTGCTCTCTTTCTTCTGTGCAGGAATCATGCAGGCATGAAGATGGGTCTATCTGTGTTAATGCAAAGAAGAGATGGATCAATCCGCTTGTCAGAGACAGAGGAAGAGTTTTTGATATATCAGAATCATTCCGTATTGAAGCGGAGGAATTTCTGAAAGAATCTTATGAGGAAGAATGGCTGAGAGGAGATACATATTGATATGAAGGAAATAGTTATTGCTTCAGGAAATCAGGGGAAGATAAGAGAATTCAGAGAGATGCTGGAACCGGAAGGCTATACTGTTAAAACATTGGCAGATTATCCAGAAATGCCTGAAACCGAGGAAAATGGAAAAACATTCCATGACAATGCAGTTATCAAGGCGCAGGCAGTCACTGACCGTTATGGTATCATGGCTGTTTCAGATGATTCCGGGCTTGAAATAGACGCACTGGATGGGAAACCTGGTGTGTACAGTGCAAGATGGCTTGGTCATGATACACCGTATGATGTAAAGAATGCCAAGGTACTCGATCTTATGAAGGAACATAAGAACAGATCGTGCAGGTATGTATGTGCGATTGCTATAACAAGAAACAACAGAGAACCGATAGTATTTGAGGACAGCGTTGAATGCAGGATTGCAGATAAACCTGCCGGAGATAATGGATTCGGCTATGATCCAATCATGTACTATGAGCCATATCATAAAACAATGGCACAGATGACAAAGGAAGAGAAAAATGGTATTTCGCATCGCGGAAAAGCTGTTAGGAAAATGGAAGAATGGCTGAAGAATGAAAAAGATATCTAAAGTAATCGCTGTGATCAGCGGCATACTTCTGATGGTGAGTCTTCTTCTGAGTATTGTGGATGTGCTGTGTTTCAATCGCAGCTTTTATGAAATGGAGTATCAGAAGGGCGGCAATGCAGAAATTACGGGCATGTCCGAAAATGATCTGATGAAGGCTACGGATACACTGCTTGATTATCTGCAGGATAAAAGAGACAGCATTGTTGTAAAAGCAGAGGTGTCAGGAAGTGAAAGAGAAGTATTTAATGAAAGAGAAACACTTCATATGCAGGATGTAAAACAGCTGTACCAGAATGCACTTACGGCAAGAAATATTATGGCAGTTAGCGGTGCAGTGCTTCTTGCTCTGCTTTTATGGAAGGAAAAGAATCACCGTCTGGAAGCAGTACGCTATGGATTTAAACTTGGCTTCAGTATGATAGCAGTTTTTGTGACGTTTATCGTAATATGGGCTGTCGCTGACTTTGATGATTTCTGGATCCAATTTCATTATGTTTTTTTTGACAATACCCTGTTTTTCCTTGATCCTAATACATCGATTATGATTAACATGTTTCCGGATACTTTCTTCTTTGATCTAGTGATACGTATCATACTTTGGTTTGGAGGAATTTTGGCAACGGCTTCAGCTGTTCTGTATTTGCCTTGGAAGAGGATATTCAAACATGCTTAATATTGTACTTTATGAACCTGAGATACCTGCCAACACTGGCAATATCATGCGCACATGTGCGGCATTCAATATGAAACTGCATCTTATTGAACCGTTAGGATTTTATATGGATGAGGCACATCTCAGAAGAGCTGGCATGGATTATAGAGAGCATATTGATTATATTCTGTATCATGACTGGTCGGAATTTGCGAAAAAGAATACCGGTTCCATGTATTACGTGACACGCTATGGCAATAAAGCACCATGTGATTTTGACTATGCCGAAGATGTCAAAGAGGGGAAAGATATTTATCTTGTGTTTGGTAAGGAGAGTACAGGTATTCCTAAGGAACTGCTTTATGAGAATCTGGATCGCTGTATGCGCATACCAATGGTCCCAGATGCCAGAACACTGAATCTCTCCAATTGTGTTGCTATTGTTTCATATAAGGTGATTGAGAGACTTGGATTCCCTGGCCTGAGCTTAACAGAAGTACAGAAGGGCGCTGATTTTCTTGAAGAGGTGCATAATCATAGACAGAAATGAGAATGCCAATTATCATTTGAAAAGAAAGCAGGTGAAGAATGCTGGAATCAATGAATGATTATATGTCTCTCGGCGTTCTTGCGATGCTTATCTTTGGAGGCTTCCGTCTGCTGTTTTTGATTTCCAATGCAAGACATGCAGAAAAAGTGAAACGGCACGAGGAAGAATACTACTCTCTGCTAGAGGGAATGAGCGAAGAAGAAGGAAATGATGATACGGAAGGACCGTATTATGAATAAAAGGAGAACGATATGATTCAGGAAACTATTCAATCCAGTAAAGCACCTAAGGCTGTCGGCCCATATTCACCTGCTTTGAAAATTGAAGATTTTATCTATCTTTCAGGACAGCTTCCTGTCGATCCTGAAACAGGGAAGATTGTAGATGGCGGCATTGAAGAACAGACACATCAGTGTCTGAAGAACATGAAGGCTCTCTTGAATCAGGCCGGCATTGAAATGTGCAACGTTGTTAAGACAAATGTATATTTGGCGCATATGAGCGACTTTGCGGCAATGAATAAGGTATATGCACAGTATTTCAAGGAACCTTATCCAGCTAGATGCGCTGCTGGGGTCAACGAACTTGCTATGGGAGCTCTTGTCGAGATAGAGGCTTTCGCAGTAGATACTAGAGCACTTGAGGTGATCTGCTGCAAGGAGAGCGAGTGCGGCGAAGGCGGGTGTACCTGCGAATGAAAAAACTTCCTCTGATTATAGAACCTGATGGAAATGGCGGGTCTATTCTGCATCATAGAAATGGCAGAATGGATCATATAAAAGAATCGCCGATTTCCTATATCCGGACGCTCTGCCTGAATTGCGGCTCTACTCTTGAAGGAAGAATTGATGCTTTCAAGGAGATTACTGCAACTCTTCAGAAAGCATGCGTGCTTGTATCCAATGCTACCAACGAAATCTATATGCCGACTCTTTCGATGAAGAATAGGGACTGTATTTGGATTCTGTATAATCCGGTAGTAAAAGTTGTATCTGCAGAAAATGGATATTCCAGAATACTCTTTACAGACAGAACAGACAGAACGGTATCTGTTTCGAGCCATGTAGTGAAAAGCCAAGTGAATCGATGCGATCTGTTCATCAATAAGATTATGGAATTTGAAATGGAAGAGTGAATTATTAAGTTAGGCATGCTATGATTGTCATGCCTTTTTTAATGCAGGGGATGAGAAGTGAAATGAATAAAAAGAAAATAATCTGTTTCAGCAGGCGTGACATTCTGTATTTATGCGGAATTTTAGTATCTTCATTTGTGTATTCATTCGGGATGAATACTTTTGTAAAATCAGGAAATCTGTTCCCTGGAGGATACGCTGGTATTGCAAGATTGCTTTCATTGCTCTCTGATACGGTATTTCCTTTTGTTATATCATTCAGCGCAATATATTGGGTGCTGAATGTCATTACAATGGCATTTGTATGGAAAAGGGTAGGCCATAAGTTCATTCTGTATTCTTTTATATGGTTCTCATTGACTTCCTTTTTTACAGGCATTCTAAAGATGCCGGAGATTACATCCGATCCTCTTTTGATTGCTATATTCGGAGGCCTGGTCAATGGCGCGGCTATAGGACTTGCTTTGAAGTCAAATGCTTCAAGCGGCGGGACTGACTTTATTGCAATTGATCTTTCAATCAGATTGAACCGTCCGACATGGAACTACCTGTTTGCGGCGAATGCAGTAGTACTTGTGATTGCTGGTCTGACATATGGATGGAATCAGGCATTGTATTCTATTATCTTTCAATACGTTTCAAAGGAAGCTGTGAATACACTGCATCAAAGGTTTAAGATATCTCATCTTGAAGTTGTAACTGACCATGGCGAGGAAGTTTCTCATGCAGTTTTTGAGAATGTCAGACATGGTATTACCAAGCTGAAAGCTGAAGGAGAGTTCTCTCATAAGGACCATTCATTGCTGATGATGGATATCAACTCTTATCAGCTGAATGATGTGATAAGGACAATCAAGACAGTAGATCCAAAGGCATTTATCAGTATTTCACATGTCGAAAGAGTTGTAGGAAATTATTATCAAAAGCCCATAGAATAAAGAAAATATCAATGACAGATAAACTGTCAGGCGGTAAAATAGCAGTACAGAAAGCAGTCTGAAAGGGGGTGGTTTTGAATGAACTGTGACGGTATTCCTTTGCGAAGCACAGCCGGTACAAGTACAGAACATGCAACACAAAACCATAGTCTGGAGGATAACTGCGTATGGATAAGAATACACACGCTGATGTGGAGACTTTCAGAAGTCTTCTGAAAGAAAAGAAACTAACTGCACTTCGCGGAATGGCACAGGACATGAATGTCAGTGACCTTGCCGAAGTTATGGAGGAAATGGAAGATGAGGATATGCTCAAAATCTTCCGTCTTTTTCCTAAAGAACTGGCTGCTGATGTTTTTGCACAGCTGGAAGATGATTCACAGCAATACATTATTACTTCTTTGAGTGAGAAAGAAGCGGGAGTTGTCATTGACAACCTGTATTCTGATGATGCGGCAGACCTGCTTGAAGAAATGCCTGCAAATGTCGTTAAGAAACTGCTTATTCATGCAAGACCGGATACTCGCAAAGATATCAATCATCTTCTGCAGTATAAGGAAGATTCAGCTGGATCTATTATGACAGTAGAGTTTGTGGATCTGCGTGAAGATATGACAGTCGCAGATGCTATAGAAAGAATACGTGATATTGGCTATGACACTGAAACAGTAAATATCTGCTATGTTCTAAACAGCAAGCGTCTTCTTCTCGGTACATGCGCATTGCGCTATCTGATCCTGAATGACAGCAGCAGACTGATTGGTGATATCATGCATAATGATGTTATTTCCTGCGAGACAACTGATGATCAGGAGCATGTAGCACAGGTATTCCAGAAGTATGACTTTACAGCAATGCCTGTTGTTGATAAAGAAAATAGGATGGTCGGTATCATTACAGTCGATGATGTCATGGACATCATGGAAGAAGAAGCAACCGAAGATATCGATAAGATGAATGCTATCATTCCGAATGATAAGCCTTATCTGAAAACTGGTGTTATAGCAACATGGAAGAAGAGAATCCCGTGGCTCCTTCTGCTGATGATTTCTGCAACATTCACCGGCAAGATCATTACCGGATTTGAAAGCGCACTTTCTAAAGTGGTTGTCTTGACTGCCTATATTCCTATGCTGATGGATACCGGAGGAAATGCAGGATCCCAGGCTTCTGTAGAGGTAGTTCGAGGGCTTTCACTTGAAAGCATTCACTTCAGCGATTTCTTCAAGATACTTTGGAAGGAATGCAGAGTTGGGCTGCTGTGCGGTGTAACTCTGGCTTCAGCTATTTTCCTGAAGTGCATATTCTTTGACGGCATTGCAATGAACATTGCTTTTGTAGTCTGTGCAACTGTTGTGTGTGCGGTATTCTTCTCAAAGATGATTGCATCTACACTTGTAATGCTTGTCAGCAAGACGGGCTTCGATCCCGCTGTAGTAGCATCTCCTATGCTGACAACGATCATTGATGCACTTTCGCTTCTGATCTACTTTACAATTGCCAGCAGTATACTTCATATATAAAGAAAAGTCGGAAAATCAATTCCGACATTTTACTTTTCGATAATTTCCATACCGATTGCTTTCTGTACTTTTTCAAGTTCAGGAGCTGCAATCTTTGAAGCTCTTTCTGCACCTTCCTTCAGTACAGATTCGATCAGATCTGAATTGATGATCTCATTGTATCTTGTCTGAATTTTTTCCAGCGTTTCACATACGCTGTCTGCTACTGCACGCTTGAAATCGCCGTATCCCTTTCCTTCAAATTCTTTCTCAATCTCATTGTAAGATCTGTCATTATTCAAGGATGAGTAGATCTGAATCAGATTGGTAACACCAGGCTGATTCTCAGGATCGTAATGAACACAGTTCAGTGAATCAGTCACAGCACCCATTACCTTTTTGCGCGCTGTCTTTAAGTCATCGAGAAGATAGATACATCCTTTATTTGTCTCATCTGATTTGGACATCTTCTTAGAAGGATCTGACAGAGACATGATTCTTGCACCGACCTTAGCGACCAGAGGCTCAGGAATCTTGAACAGATCTCCATAGCGATGATTCATTCTCTCGGCGACATCTCTGGTAAGCTCGACATGCTGTTTCTGATCATCTCCAACTGGAACATAGTCTGGAGAATAGAGCAGAATATCAGCAGCCATCAGAGCTGGGTATGTATAAAGACCTCCTGAGAGATTTTTTTCACCCTTGGCCTGTTTGTCTTTGAACTGTGTCATCCGATTCAGCTCGCCCATATATGTGTGGCAGCACATGATATAGCCAAGCTGTGCGTGCTGCATAACATCAGTCTGCAGGAAGATTGTTGATTTTTTGGGATCGAGTCCGCAGGCAAGATAGAGTGCTACGCAGTCCTTCAGATTTTTCTGCAGAGTTTTTGGATCCTGAGGTACGGTAATGCAGTGAAGATTGGCAATGAAGGCGAACATCTCATACTGATCCTGATATTCAACGAAGTGATGCAGGGCACCGATATAATTGCCCAGATGAAGCTGCCCAGTAGGCTTGATTCCCGATAGCATTCTTTTCATGCAGTATTCCTCCAATCAAATAAAAAGCGTCTCTTCATACTTGAAGGGACGCATATATAAGCATAATGCGCGGTACCACCCGACTTATTCTCATACAAATGAGAATCACTCTATGAAGATAACCGTTTCACGGATCACATAATCCCAGATTCCAATGAAATTTCCTATATACCGGCAGCTTTCAGCAGCCACTGCCTCTCTAAAGGTAGACAAAGAATTTCTGCACCTGTTATGATATTCGTATTCTAGTACAAATTTACTTTTGTGTATATAGAGACAGTTGACGCAAATGCTATAATTTGTATTGTTAGGAGGTGCTAACTATGATCGTATTGTATACCAGCCCCGGATGTGCTTCATGCCGCAAAGTAAAGCAGTGGCTGAAGGATAGAAACCTTCCATACATTGAGAAAAATATCTTCAAAGCACTTCTCAATACTACGGAAATCAAATATCTTCTGGAGAGAAGTGAAAATGGTTCTGATGATCTGATATCAAAACGCTCTAAGATCATTCAGGAAAGCGGTGTGGATATTGAATCTATGACTACTAATCAGCTGATCGACTTCATTAAGGAAAATCCATCTGTTCTGAAAAGACCGATTATTCTTGATGAGAAAAATTTCCAGGTGGGCTATGATGAAGAGGAAATTGGTGTATTTGTTCCTCAGGAACTGAGAAATCTTGCTGAACATTCCTGCGATGAGAACTGCCCGAACTTTAAATTGTGCGGAGAAGTTCATAATCCAAAGAAACATACAGAAAGGAAAGAGGCCTAACGGCTTCTTTTTGGTATAATAGAACACATGAGCAGAAAAGTATTGGTTGGTTTATCAGGCGGAGTCGACAGTGCAGTAGCAGCATATCTTCTGAAGGAACAGGGATATGATGTTACCTGTGCTTTTATGAGAAACTGGGATTCTATGGCAAATGATGATTTCAGCGGGAATCCTACAATCAATGATCCAGTGTGCCCGCAGGAGGCGGACTGGAAGGACGCACAATCGGTAGCAGACAGTCTTTCACTGCCGCTTCTGAGAGTGGATTTTATTAAGGAGTACTGGGACGATGTATTTGCAACATTCCTGAGTGAATATAAAAAGGGGAGAACACCGAATCCGGATATTTTATGCAATCGCTATATTAAATTTGATTCCTTTATAAAGTTTGCAAACGAAAAGGGATTTGATACTGTAGCAACAGGGCACTATGCAAAGATGGGCTCAGAGAATGGACATGCTGTTCTTTGCAAAGCAGATGACAGGAACAAGGACCAGTCCTATTTTCTGACCGAGATTAACCGCAGTGTACTGGAACATATCCTGTTCCCATTAGGAGAAATTGATAAACCGGAAGTTAGACGCATTGCCGAGAAACTGAATCTCACTATTGCTGAAAAGAAAGACAGTACTGGTATCTGCTTTATTGGAGAACGGCATTTCAGAGAGTTTCTAAGCAATTATCTTCCGATGAAGCCAGGAAAGATTATAGATATATCCAGTCATAAAACTGTTGGGGAACATCAGGGCGTTCTTTACTATACGGTTGGGCAGAGAAAGGGATTGGATATTGGCGGTATTGGACCATTCTATGTAATCGGTAAGGATGTTAAGAAGAACGAACTGTATGTAACAGATGATGAACATCAATCTTATCTGTATTCGGATTCCTGTCTTGTGACAGGCGTGAACTGGCTGGCTGATAGAGATCTTCCTCTGCAGTGTCATGCGAAATTCCGCTATCGTCAGGCAGACAATGATGTTGAAATATTCAAGAATGAGAATGGCAGTATTACAGCCAGATACCCTGAAACGATACGCTCTGTAACGCCTGGGCAGGAAGCTGTTTTCTACGATGGAGACACATTGATCTGCGGCGGGAAGATAGAAAAGGTTTTTCAGGGCGGCGGGGATCTGATGGAAAGCATCGACAGAGAAGTACATGACGACAAATGAGCTCTCAAAGAAAAAGATACTGTTTCTTCTGATATTTTACTTTGCCGGCTACCTTCTTATTTATCAGGATTTTCTGAGCGGCGTGATTTATCAGGCAATTGGCAGGACTGGGTATTTTATATGCGACGTTATCATTACTGCATGTATGTGCCTGACCATGATTGCTTCGGTGTTCCCATGGCTGCAGGAGCAGATATCCGCTTTTGAAAAAAATACTTTAGCAAATGTGTCCGTTGCTGTATCAGCAGTATTTCTGATCTTTATTGCAAATATACTGTTCAGTGTATTGATCGAGACCCCATTGCATTTAGCGGCTGCTGAAAATCAGGCAAACAATAATGCATATCTAGAGCTTGCACCTGTATGCTTTATTATCAGTTCTGTCATACTTGCGCCGATTGCCGAGGAATTGGTTTTCAGAGCATGTATCTTCAGAACGGTAAGAATCAAGAAGGGGTTTCTGATCGGAGCAATTGCCTCAGGAGTGGTATTCGGACTCCTGCATGTGATGGCTTCCTTATTCAGCGGTGACTTTATCAATCTGATCTACATCATTGTCTATGGTCTATGCGGTTTCCTGCTCTGTGTACCGTATGAAAGATCAGGATCTGTAATTACTTCAATGCTGGCGCACAGTCTGTACAATCTGCTGGGCGTCATCCTGCTTCTTATATAGGAGAACAAATGGAAGAAACATCATCCGTCACATTAAATGGAAAGATCACATATATACTCTTTCATAATAAGAGCAATTTTTATACTGTGGCACGATTCGAAGTGAATGATGAAAATGAACATACTATCATCATTACAGGTGTTCTTCCTGAAATAGAAACAGATGTACTTTATAACATTCATGGACATTATACGGAGCATCCAAAATACGGTATGCAGTTTAAAGTGGACACTTATGAGAAGCCGCTTCCAAGTGAAGAAGAGGGAATCGTACGTTATCTTTCGTCTGTCCAGTTTCCAGGTGTTGGCAAAAAGACGGCTGAGAAAATAGTGGCTGCCCTTGGCTGTGACTGTCTGAATCGGATCAAGGAAGATCCTGAAGTGCTGAATGAAGTAGAAGGAGTATCGGCGAAGACCGTTGCTTCAATTAAGAATGGCATTCAGCAGGAAGACGAAGGTATGGAACAGCTGGTGCAGTTTCTGAATGTACACGGTATTGGCATTCGCAATCTTGTCAGACTGAATCAGGCATACGGCAGTGAAGCACTCAGTAAAATAAAAGACAATCCTTATAAAGTCATTGAAGACTGCGACGGCTTTGGCTTTAAGACGGCCGATAAACTGGGCATGTCTATGGGCTTCGGCAAAGACGATCCAAGACGTATCTATGCATATCTTGTTTCCATGGTCATGGACATGTGCATGGCACAGGGCGACAGCTATGTACGTCTTGAGTCGCTTGAAAGCAATTTTATGCAGTGTGTGAAAGGCATTGACTGTGATTTTGAAGATCTTCTTTCACAGGCAGTTATGAACCGTTCTCTTGTACAGGAGGAAAACAGGGTCTATCCCGTTTCACAGTATGAATCCGAACGTGAGATCGCGTCGTATCTTGCTGGGTTCCCGTACGCTGAACTTGATCCAAGTGATGATAAGCTCATGCATGCATATCTGCAGTCACTGGAAAAGGATTTAAGCATTGCATATGACGAGAGCCAAGTAGAGGCAATAGATCTTTTCTTCCATAATCCAATAATGATCATTACAGGCGGTCCTGGAACAGGCAAGACTACAGTTGTACGTGCACTGACTACTTTATTCAGAATGATGTATCCAAGTTCTGAAATTGTGTGCGCAGCTCCAACCGGAAGGGCTGCTAAGCGATTGGCTGAGCTGACAGGCGCTTCCTCAACAACAATTCATTCACTTTTGAAATGGGATCTTGAATCCAATACGTTCGGCAAGAATGGAGACGATCCTATTACAGGGGATCTGCTTGTTATAGATGAGTTCTCCATGGTAGACAGCTATCTGTTTGCCAATCTGCTGAAGGCATCAAAAAATATTAGAAAGATATGTATCATCGGAGATGAAGATCAGCTTCCTTCTGTGGGACCTGGATCCGTACTGAAAGATCTGATTGAATCACAGCAGTTCCCGCTTGTCAGATTGAACCACATATATCGTCAGGAATCTGGCAGCGATGTAATCATGCTGGCTCATCAAATACGAAAGGGTGAAGTCAGTTTTGATGATTTTACTGGAAATGCTGCATTTTATGACTGTGAGCCTTCTCGGATAAAATCAGGTGTTCTTTCTCTTGTACAGTCAGCACTGGATAAGGGATATACCATGGAAGATATTCAGGTGCTTTCTCCTATGTATGCTGGAAGCGGCGGGATTGATGTACTTAACAATGCTCTGCAGACAGCTTTCAATCCACATGAAGATGGCAAACGAGAAGTGAAGTTTGGGTATATGACATTCCGTGAGAATGATAAGATACTGCAGCTGAAGAATCAGCCGGATGAAAATGTATTCAATGGAGATATTGGCACCCTTGTAGAAATCGTGGATGCGAAGGAAAGCGAAGACCATAAAACTGTAATTGTTGTTGACTTTCAGGGAGTGATCGTGGAGTACAGATCAGAGACATGGGATCATATAACACTTGCATACTGTATCAGTGTCCATAAGTCTCAGGGCAGTGAATATCCGATTGTTATTATTCCATTTACACCTCAGCATAGTATTATGCTGCAGAGAAAACTGATCTATACAGGTGTTACCAGAGCCAGAAAGGCACTCGTAATGCTGGGCGATAGAAATGTATTCCGCAAAGGGATTGCATCTTTAGAAAGACACCCAAGAGAAACAACACTGTCATCACGTATCAGACAGTATAAAGAAAAAACAGATCCATTTGATGACTGATATGCGGCAGCCATTGTGGATCTGTTTTATTATTTGCTTAAAAGAGACTGATCATCAGCAAATTCTTCACCGGAAGCTTCTTCGAATTTCTGCATCAGATCATCAACAGTCAGCTTCTTCTTTTCTTCGCCGCCTACTTCAAAGATGATTTTTCCTTCATTCATCATAATCAGACGATTGCCTGTCTGAATTGCATCACGCATATTGTGAGTGACCATCAATGCAGTGAGATGATCTCTAGCAACAATCGTACGGGTGAGCTCGAGAACCTTTTTGGCAGTCTTAGGATCAAGTGCAGCTGTGTGTTCATCCAGTAGCAGAAGTTTTGGTTTCTGCAGAGAGGCCATAAGCAATGTCAGCGCCTGTCTCTGTCCGCCGGAGAGAAGCTTTACCTTCTGTGTCAGTCTGTCTTCAAGACCAAGCCCCAATTCACTGAGACGTACTTTGTAATCTTCTTTTTCTTTAGCAGTTACTTCCCAGCTGAGACCTCTTCGTTTGCCTCTTCTTGCAGCGAGAGCAAGGTTCTCATCTATCTGCATATCTGCAGCAGATCCGAGCATTGGATCCTGGAATACTCTGCCAATCAGATAGGCACGCTTATAATCAGGAAGACCAGTAACATCTGTATTATTTATGATAATCGAGCCGTCATCGATCGGCCATACACCGGCAATGGCATTTAGCATAGTACTCTTACCCGCACCGTTGCCGCCTATGACAGTAACAAAGTCGCCAGGTGCCATATGAAGCGATACATTGGTCAGAGCACTTTTTTCGTTGATTGTTCCCTTATTGAAGGTCTTACAGATGTTTTTCAGTGTAAGCATATCCTCACTCATGTTTTCTGCCCTCCTTCAGTGAATTCTTTCCGGCTTTTTTAAATGAAGCTTTAGACTGATTCTTCATATATGGTACAGCTAGGAATATCGCTACAACGATTGCTGTAAAAAGCTTCAGCAGGTTGGAGTTTAACTTGAGCCAGAGCACCAGTACAATAACGAGGTAGTAAATGACGCCACCAATGACTATGAAGGCCAGCCTTCCTCCAAAAGAGAGATGTTTTTTGAATAATGCTTCACCAAGAACCTCGCCGATAATAATGGCTGCCAAGCCAATGACGATGGATCCTCTTCCCATATTGATGTCAGCAAATCCCTGAAACTGTGCCATCAGTCCGCCAGCAAATGCAACAATGCCGTTGGAGAGGGCAAGACCAAATACTTTCATAGCGGAGATATTAATTCCCTGTGCTTTTGCCATATCAGGATTGGAACCTGTTGCACGCATTGCGGAACCGTGTTCAGTACCGAAATACCAGTACATTAGAATAATTGCAATCACAGCAATTATCAGTCCAATGATCAGTGAATAGGAAATACTGCGGGAGGACAGAGCAAGCGCATACTTCTCAACACTGACAGCCTTGTTTGCAGAAAATCCCATAATGGCAAGGTTGATTGAATACAATGCGAACTGTGTGAGTATGCCAGCTAGAATGGCAGGTATACCTAATTTTGTGTGAAGAAAACCTGTACACATGCCGGCAAGTGTTCCGGCAGCAAATGCCACTGCCATAGCTGCCCATGGGTTCCATCCGCCTACGATAAGCATGACGGTTACAGCACCGCCGGTCGTGAATGTACCATCAACAGACATATCGGCTATGTCCAGCATTCTGAATGTGATGTAGACGCCAAGCGCCATGATGCCCCAGATAATTCCCTGCGCAGCACCCGCAGGCATGGAACTTAGCAGGTCGCCAAAGCTCAGGCTGGATGCAAAAACAATATTCATAATGTTATTCCTCCTATAAAGCTGAAACATGTAAACAGGGGCTTCAGCCCCTGTTGTTTAAACTCGCATTCGACAGCAATCAGTTATCTGTTTCAATTGCTGTGTAATCATCAGGAACAGTAATGCCAAGCTCTTTGCAGCGATCGGCATCATATTCTTTGACTGGATCATCGTAGTATTCGACAGCCATCTTGGAAATGTCTTTTTCGCCATTGAGAATCTTGACTGCCATTTCACCAGTCTTCTTACCAAGTTCATAGTAATCAATGGAAAGGGTAGCGATCCCGCATCCTGTGCAGATGCCTTCTTCACCGGCGATGATTGGAACTCCGGCAGGTCTTGCTACGTTATCGATAGCTTCTGTGCAGGAAGCAGCTGTATTATCGGTTGGGATATACAGTGCATCGCTTCCATCACATGCACTTTTAGTGACTGAAGCAACATCATTGGAGTCTGCGAATGCATATTCTGTAACGGTCATACCTTCTTTTTCGAGTGCTTCTTTTACGACCTTTACCTGGTATACAGAGTTAGGCTCGGCAGAACAGTAGAGTATGCCGATCTTCTTTGCGTCAGGCAGAAGTTCCTGAAACATTGCTGCCTGCTGATCCAGAGGTGCAAGATCAGATGTACCGGAAATGTTTTTTCCTACCGTTCCGTTAAAGTTGTCTATATCTAAGGCGGTGCCGTATTCTGTTACAGCTGTGCCGAGGATCGGAATTGAACTTGTGGCTGCAGAGGCTGCCTGCAATGAAGCAGTAGCGTTTGCAAGAATCAGGTCAACATTTTCAGAGACCAGAGTATTTGCAATTGTGGATGCTGTAGCGGCATCGCCGGCTGCGTTCTGCTCATCGAAGTAGACGCCTTTTTCACCGGCACTGGAAGCTTCACCATATGCATCAGTCAGCGCGTCACGGAATCCCTTTGTTGCGGCATCCAATGCAGGATGCTGAACAAGCTGAAGGATACCGACCGTATAGGAACCGTCACCGGCAGAAGCGGATGATGAATTTGAAGTGGCTGCTGCAGTTCCGCCGACTGTACAGCCTGCCATTGACAGGCATGCCAGCATACTGATTGCGACTTTTGAAATAAGTTTCATAAACATTGCCCACGTTTTCTTTCATTTGTAATATGTTACATTTTACGACGGGTTGTCACAAAGAGTCAATGCTTTCGCACATCTTTTCATTTTTTCGGTTCAGTGGTAATATTGTGTCATCTTGCTGATGAAGACGAGTAGCTGCTTGCGGTACATCAAGAGAGGAAATGTTTGGTGAAAATTTCCTATACTGCTGCAGTGAAGCTGCTTCGGAGAATGCTTAAAAAGCATCGTATTCCGCGTTAAGGATGAACTAAGGTGCACACTTTATGTGTGAAACAGGATGGTACCGCGTGATGAACGTTCCTGAATCAGGGAACGTTTTTATTTGCAGAAGGAGAAATGATATGCAGAAACAGTTAACAGGGAATCAGATCAGACAGATGTTCCTGGATTTCTTTAAATCCAAGGGCTGTATGGTCGAACCAGGTGCTTCACTGATCCCGCATGATGATCCAACATTGCTGTGGATCAATGCTGGTGTATCAGCACTGAAAAAGTATTTTGACGGCAGCGAAAAACCGGCATGCAACAGAATTTGCAACTCACAGAAGGCAATTCGTACCAATGACATTGAGAATGTTGGAAAGACAGCCAGACATCATACATTCTTTGAAATGCTCGGAAACTTCTCGATTGGTGATTACTTCAAAAAGGAAGCAATCGCTTGGGGATGGGAATTTCTGACTTCTCCTGAATGGATCGGTTTTGATCCGCAGAGACTGTATGTAACGGTTTATCCGGATGATCATGAAGCGTATGATCTCTGGGTTGCTGCAGGTATGATTGAATCCCATATCCGCAAATCTGATGATAACTTCTGGGAAATCGGCAGAGGCCCGGGCGGACCGGACACCGAGATCTACTATGACCGAGGAGAAAAATATGATCCGGATCATATTGGAGAGAAGCTGTTCTTCGACGATACTGAAAATGACCGTTATGTAGAGCTGTGGAATATCGTCTTCTCACAGTATGACTGCAGACCTGGTGAAATGCCGCGTACACAGTACAAGGAACTTCCACAGAAGAATATTGATACAGGTATGGGACTTGAAAGACTTGTCTGCTTTATTCAGGATGGAGAGACAAACTTTGATACTGACCTATTCCTTCCTATCATCCATGAAGCAGAAAAGTATGCTAAGCATACTTATGATGAAAAGGAATACAAGATGGCGTACCGTGTTATCGCTGATCATATCCGTACTGTTACATTTGCGATTGCGGACGGTGCAATGTTCTCAAATGAAGGCAGAGGCTATGTATTAAGAAGAGTACTGCGCAGAGCCGTACGTTTTGGGCTGTCACTTGGTATTGAAGATGCATTCATGTACAGGCTTGTACAGGTTGTCGCTGACAATATGAGGGACTTCTATCCTTATGTAGAGGAGAAGGTTACTTTGATTTCTCAGCTTGTACGCAATGAGGAAGAATCTTTTCATAAGACACTGCGCAATGGAGAAGAGCTTCTGAATGAAGCATTGAAGGACCACAGCGATACAAAGAAGCTTCCTGGAGAAGTGGTATTCAAGCTTTATGATACGTATGGATATCCAAGAGAACTGACTGCAGAAATAGCTATGGATCATGGCTACACTGTAGATGACGAAGGTTTTGAAAAAGAAATGAAGGCACAGAAGGAACGCGCAAGAGCTGCAAGAGGAAATCTGCAGTCTATGCATGGTCAGTCCAAAGATCTGATGGATTTCACGGAGAATTCTGTTTTTACTGGCTACGATAAGAAGTCCTGCCATGGAAAAGTCATTGGTCTGTTCAAGGACGGTGTTAGGACTGATGAATTGGAAAATGAGGGCGATGTCATCCTTTCTGAAACATGCTTCTATGCTGAAAGCGGAGGACAGACAGCTGATACTGGAAAACTATGGAATGATGTTTTCAAAGCGGATGTCAGCGATGTGCAGAAGGCACCGCATAAGCAGCCGATGCATCATATTGTCAATGTTGAAGGAACACTTCACATAGGCGATACAGTTGACGGTGCATATGATTATGCAAAACGTCAGAGAACAAGAGCAAATCATTCCTCACTGCATCTGCTGCAGGCAGCTCTGAAGCAAGTACTGGGCGATCATATCGCACAGGCAGGTTCTTACAACTGTCCTGAATACGGGCGCTTTGATTTTACTCATTTTGAAAAGCCAAGCGATGAACAGCTGAAGAAAGTTGAACGTATTGTCAATACATGGATCAATGAAGATCTGACTGTCAGCACAGAAGTCATGCCTATTGCTGAAGCAAAGAAGACAGGCGCTACCGCACTGTTTGATGAGAAGTATGGAGAATTTGTCAGAGTTGTTTCCATGGGAGATGTTTCCAAGGAGTTCTGCGGCGGAACACATGCTGCCAATACAGGAGATCTTGGATCGTTCCGTATTGTATCAGAAGAGTCTGTAGGATCCGGTGTCAGGAGAATTACATGCGAGACAAAGATGGAATCCTATACATCGTTTAAGAACGAAGAAGTTTATCTGAATAATATTGCTTCACTTCTGAAGATGAAAAACTGGGATGGACTTCAGGAAAGAATACAGAAACTTCTGGAAGAAAATGCATCTTTGCAGAAGAAGGTCAATGAAGCTGAACAGAAGGCTATGGCAGCAAATGCTGATTCACAGCTGAATCAGGCTGAGAAAATCGGTGATCTGAACTGCCTGTTCATCAGACTGAAAGACTATGACAGCAAGGAACTCAAGTCTTACGCAGAAACGCTGCGTGATAAGCTTGATAATGGACTCGTATTTGTTGCTGACGAGGGAGACGGCAAGGTGACCTTTGTGTGTGCCTGTTCAAAGACAGCTGTAGGCAAAGGAGTTAAGGCTGGAGATATTGTTAAAAAGGCTGCTTCTCTCTGCGGTGGAAACGGCGGCGGCAGACCGGATATGGCACAGGCTGGCGGCAAGGATACTTCCGCTATTGATCAGGCAATTGCTGAAGCAAGAAAGATGGCTTCAGTACAGTAAGGCATTTAGGAGACAGACAGTGTTTAAACTGCTGTCTCTTTTTTTTCAGAACATTGTGTATAATGAGCTGTGAACTATACATTTTGGTGCTTTTAGCATAAAATATCTATGACAGGAGGTGAGTTTATGTCTGAAAATCATGAAATTACTGAAACCGTTAGCTATAACTCGGAAGACATCAAAAAGGAGAACATTAAGGAAGTGCTGAAGCACGTTGAAAAGTCTCTGAATGAAAGAGGTTATAACGCGATCAATCAGATGGCAGGCTACCTGATCACAAATGATCCGGCATACATTTCCAGTCACAACAATGCACGTAACATGATTCAGTCGGTTGAAAGATATGAAATCATTGAGGAGCTTGTTCGCTTTTATCTTGAGGAAAACAAGTAGTGTCAAAATATCTCGGACTGGATCTTGGCAGTGTGACGTGCGGCCTGAGCTGGAGTGAGACCGGAAGAATTGCTTCGAGAATGTATACGGTCCGGTTTCATCCGGATGATTATGATACATGTCTGGACAGAATCCTTGCAGTATGTGCAGAGAAGAAACCGGATGTGATTGTTCTGGGACTTCCGCTGCTTGAAAACGGAGATGCGGCAGAACGAGCACAGATCTGCATGATCTTTGGAAAGCAGCTGGAGAAGGAAAGCGGTATTCCAGTGAAACTTCAGGATGAAAGAAATACTACACAGGAATCCGAATCCATTCTGCTGGAAGCAGATGTATCAAGAAAACATAGGAAGAAAAAGATTGATCAGTTAGCGGCAGTGGCGATTCTGCAGCGTTATCTGGACGGAAATCAGACAGATAAAGGCTGAGTATCGCCTTTGTTATGTCAGAACGAATAAAGGAGAATGATATGACGGAAACAGACAGTCGGATGATTATTACAGATGAGAGCGGACAGGAAAGAGAAGTAGATATTCTGCTTACTTTCACTGATGATAAGAAGAAAAAAAACTATGTCCTTTTTACAGACAAGAACGATCCCGACGGGAGTGTTTACGCATATACATATGATGACGATGGAAATCTGAACGAAGTGACTGACGAAAAGGAATGGGCTATGTGCCAGGAAGTCCTTGGAGCATTTTCTGAAGAAGACGATGATGAAGAAGGTGACAGCGATGCCGAATGACGACAGCCGAAAAGATGATCCAATCGACTTTGATGAGCTCGATGAAATGCCTGATGTTGTCATGGGCGAAAACACACGTGTCATGAAGGTCATGCACGAAAAAGGTGTTAACCCTCAGCAGCAGACAGATGAGGATACTGGAGAACAGACAGAAGAAAAGGTGGAAGAGCCTGCCGAGATAACTGCTCATACATCTGCAGAGCCGGCACCTATAAAGGAAGATACTTCTTCCTCGGTTCCTCACTTAAGCAGGGAACAGGCACATCTTGATGCAATGAAAAGAGCAGATGAAATTGTTGAACAGCCTAGAGAACAGGAAGAAGTTTCTGAAGATACTCAGAGCAATACAATGAAGCATGCTCTCAGCAATGAAGATGAAATCCCTGAGTCTCTTACTGACGATGATCCAGGCGTTAAAGATGAGCTTTCTGACGTGTATCAGAAGGAAGAAGAAAATCAGGAAACACAGGTATTGAAGACTGACAGTCCGAAGGAAGAAAAACTGGAAAAGCCTGCAAAGTCAGCAAATGCTGGCGCAACTCAGCAGACTTCTGGAACAGCACCTCTGTTTGAGGATATCAAGGAGGAAAGCGAACCGCATGATGCTGACAATGATACTGTTGCACAGCTGATTGCCAATCGCAAAACACCTATGAAACAGAAAGTTATTGCTATTATACTCGCTGTATTTGTTGCCCTGCTTTTATTCGGCGGATGGAATGTTTATCAGGGATTTCAGCCTGAGCAGACAGAATCAGAAACTGTTTCCTTTACTGTAAGCAGCGGTGAAACAATGAAGACAATTACGCAGAATCTGCAGGATCAGGGTATTATCCGCAATGCAGAAGTTGCATATGTTTATGCTAGATATAAAAAATATGACAAGGTTATATATGGACAGTTCTCTTTGGATAAAAGCTGGACACTGGACAGGATATTTACAACCTTAAGCGATGCCGATAAAGCGAATGCTGAATCGGCATCTGTTACTATTGTGGAGGGCGACTGGGCAAAGGATGCAGCTGCCAAGATTGCCAAAGTAACAAACGTAACTTCAGATGATCTTATTGCTCTATGGAGTAATAAGGAATGGATTGAATCCGAAATGACGAAGTATCCATTTTTGACAGAAGATATGTTCAAGGATGGTGTGCGTATCTATATGGAGGGATATCTGGCTCCTAACACATATTATTTTGATTCTGATACGACAGCTGAGGCTGTCACAGAAAAAATATTGGATCAGTCTTTGGCTGTATATCAGAAATATGCGGATCAGATAACAGCAAGCGGCAGATCAATTGCCGATATCTATACAATGGCATCTATTATACAGTATGAAGCAGGCTCTTCTGCTGATGATCTGAAGAATGTTGCAGGAGTGTTCTACAACCGTCTGGCAGCGGATATGCCGCTGCAGTCCTCGGTCACAGTATGCTATGCAATTGATTTTGACAAACAGTCTGATAACTGGCAGGCATGTGAAGTGAATTCTGATTATGATTCTCCTTACAATACTTACAAGAATAAGGGGCTTCCTCCTGGACCGATTGAGAATGCTGGAGAAACCGCTATTGAAGCAGCAATCAATCCAGCTGATAATGATTATTATTACTTCATGGCTGATGTGTATGGAGATGGAACTATCTACTATGCAAAGACGTATGAAGAGCATGAAGCCAATGTTGCAAAGTATCTGAACAAATGAGAGAGTCAACATGTGTTTATCTGCTCAGGGATGATCAGGTGCTGATGCTCTATCGCAATTGCAAAAGCAATGATGAGAATCATAATAAATGGATCGGCGTGGGCGGAAAGCGAGAACTAGGTGAAACAATTCGCGCATGTGCAATCAGAGAAGTAAAGGAAGAAACAGGATATGATCTGAAGAATCCGGTATACAGAGGGACTGTTTATTTTGATCTTGGAAGCATTGATGCTGAAAAGATTTGGCTGTATACAGCAGAAGAATTTTCCGGTGTGGAAATAAAATGCAATGAAGGAATGCTGGCATGGATAGATAGGGATAAGATATTTGATCTCTCACTGTGGGAAGGCGATCGCATATTTCTGAAGAAAATATTGAATGGAGACAGCAGACCGTTTACACTGCTGCTGAGGTATGATCTGAATAATACTCTGCTGTCAGCAGAGGAGAAGGAGGCCGAGGAAGAATGAGCAAACCATTGATTATAGGAATAGCCGGAGGATCCGCATCCGGCAAAACATCTATTTCGAGACACATTAAAGAGATGTATGCAGATGTGACTTCTGTACTGATTATCCGTCAGGATGACTATTACAAAGATCAGTCTGATAAGCCTATGGAGGAAAGGGTGAAGACGAATTATGATCATCCTTCCGCATTTGATAACGATCTTCTTGTATCGCAGATCAAAGATCTGATCGCAGGAATACAGATTGAGAAGCCTACTTATGACTTTGTCCACCATACGAGAAGCGATATCACTGAAACATGCTACCCATGTGATGTACTGATCCTTGAGGGACTGTTTGTTCTTTATGATGAAGATATCAGAAACCTTCTTGATATTAAAGTATATGTCCAGACGGATGCGGATATTCGCTTTATCAGAAGACTGATCCGTGATGTCAATGAGAGAGGGCGCACAATGGATTCTGTGATCAATCAGTATCGCAGCACGGTTCGTCCTATGCATGAATCATTCATAGAGCCAAGCAAGCGCTATGCGGATATTATCATCCCTGAAGGCGGTTCCAATAAGGTGGCAATCGATTTGCTTAACACAAAAATCAGCAGTATCATACATCGTACGATGTGATAGAATAAACACACGTGAATAAAGGAGTAATAACTATGTCTGAAGATAGTAAAATTTATGTGACCGAAGAAGGTCTTAAGAAACTGCAGGATGAATATGACAACCTTGTCCATGTTGTCCGTGAAGAAGTAAAGGCTGAACTGGCTGAGGCTCGTTCACTCGGAGATCTTTCTGAGAATGCTGACTATGATGCCGCAAGAGACAGACAGTCAGAAGTTGAATCCCGTATTGTTGAACTGGAGGATATGCTTCAGCAGGGACATTATGAGATTATCAACACAAAGAAGGGCGGTAAGAAGACTGTCCGAATTGGAACTACAGTAACACTGGAGTTCATGGATACTAAGGAGAAGGCAACTTATACGATTCTTGGCTCTAACGAAGCTGATCCTCTGAATGGAAAGCTTTCCAATGAAACACCTCTTGCAGGTGCAATTATGGATGCTAGAGTCGGCGATGTCAGAGACGTTGAGATTGCCAAGCCTTATCAGGTTAAAATCATTGCGATTGACTGAGGATATTACAATTTGTCAGGTAAAGGATAAGCAGGAGGTTTCTTATGAAACAGCTGCTTATCCTTTTATTATTGATTGTTCTTTCCTGTGCAATTGATCTTCATCAGGTGGATCTTGAAGAAATTCGTACAGATCACATAACCGTAACAGTAGCAGGTGCAGTTGATCATCCTGGAGCATATGAACTGCCTTTATATGCAACGATGCAGTCTGCCCTTGAGCGGGCTGGCGTAAGCGAGGAGGCAGACACATCTGCAGTCAATCCGCAGCAGATACTGAAGGATAAGGACTATGTAAATATTCCGGAAAAAAGTGAAGGGGAATCTGCTCCTGCAAAAATTTCGCTTAATACGGGAACTCTTGAACAGCTTTGTACATTGCCGGGTATTGGACCTGGAACAGCCCAGCGTATTATCGACTATCGAATGAATATCGGGCTGTTCCAGAATATTGAAGATGTCATGAATGTAAAGGGAATCGGTGAGGCTAAGTTTGCGAAGATGAAGGACAGTCTTTCGTTATGAAATCTTTCCGAAGCAATCCTCTTCTTTTCTGCATGATTTTGTTTCTTTTCATTCTCTTCTATCAAAGATTTATGCTCATGTCTTTTGTGCTGTGCATGGCTCTATGGATTTTGAGAACCAGAGACAGATCATGGATGCTT
Organism: Bulleidia sp.; assembly: GCA_041859965.1. Classification (GTDB taxonomy): domain Bacteria; phylum Bacillota_I; class Bacilli_A; order Erysipelotrichales; family Erysipelotrichaceae; genus Bulleidia. The sequence goes on from JBFLGD010000013.1 coordinate 39,741, forward strand.
TTGGCATGTGCACTGCTGTTCATGTACATACCTCGCAGTTCCTATGCATATCCGAAAATGGAAGAGGGTATGGCAGTCAAAGTATCTTCATCCTATTCGATACTTCAAAATAAATTTGAAAGGATCATTGTATATACTGATGAACCTCTTCATTATGATTCTGTATATAGAATAATCGGTAAAAAACAAAAAATAAAACGGGAGAATGGTTTCTTCCGCTTTGACTATGCAGAATGGGCTGCATCTCAGGGAGTGAAATATACAGTCGGCAGTGATCAGATTTCAATAATCAGAGATACTGTGTCTTTCAGAGGGTTACTGCAGGACCAAATAGAAAGACGTACTGATACTGAAACGGTGGAACTAATGGAAAAGATACTGCTGAACATCAGCCCTTCAAAAGACAATGCGGACAGATGGTTCTACAGCAATGGATTTTCCTATGCTGGTGTTCTAGGAATGATTGAAATAATACTCCGTCAGTTTATGGATAGGAATAAAAGAAGCTATGTGATGGCGGGGATTTGTTTGGTTATGAATCTTCTATATGGATTTCCACTGCTGCTTGCAGAAAGTCTGATGTTCAGAATACTGAAGCTGAAGAATATGGACCGCTTTGAAGTGACGGGTCTTGGACTTGCGGGAGCAATGCTGCTGTATCCTTCACAGATTTTTTCGGTAACTTTTTTGATACCAGCTGTTTATCGTATATGCGGCTGCATTAGTCCAAGGGATAAAGCGTGTACATTTACAGCTGTTCTGATAATTCAAAGTGTTCTTTTTCAATCAATGAATCCAGTACAGAATCTTCTGTATCCATTTCTTCAGAAATTTTACGGGCTGCTGTATTTATATTTCTTAGCTGTTCTGCTATGCGGAAGCAATCCATCCATTCCATTGCTGATTGATCAGGCATCTGCTTTGATTGATACGCTTGATTTGAGCGGTTCAGTTCTTGGAAGCGGTACACTGTTCTTTTTGATGATCGTATTTTCCATGCGAAGATCAAAGAACTTTTCAAAACTGGCACTGTCAGCACTGCTGCTATTTCAGATGTGCGGTCTCTTTCATCCCTTTGCTGAAATTATATTTATCAATGTGGGACAAGGAGACAGTATTCTTGTCAGGATGCCTATGAACAGTGAGAACATATTGATTGACACAGGTAAGCCGTCACAGTACTCAGCTGTGCAGTCCATGCTGGATGGACTTGGTATACAGCATCTTGACGGCCTTATTATTACGCATGGAGACAATGATCATTCAGGAAATGCGGAAAGCATTCGAAGAGATTACAATGTAAAAAAATATATTGACACGCATCAGCAGAAGTCAGAATTTAATTCGCTGATTGTATATGATCTGAATGAAAGGGTGAATGCAGAAGATGAAAATACGGCTTCTATTACAAACTACTTTGCACTCAATGGAATGAAGATCCTGCTGATGGGCGATGATGATCAGGCTGCAGAAAATGAGATTGCGGAGAAATACGCTGAATTGAAAGCGGATGTGCTGAAGCTTTCTCATCATGGATCTAAGACTGGAAGCAGTGATATGTTTCTGAATACAGTCCAGCCTGGCATTGGCATTATCTCTTCAGGTTCTTATTCTATATACCATCATCCATCTAAAGAAACGATACAAAAACTGCTACAAAGACATATTCCGTATTTTGACACAAAGGAGGAGGGGGATATGTGCATTCTCTGCCTTCCGTTCGGCAATGTTTTCTTTAGTTCAAATGGCAGTATTTCAATCATTGAATAATGAAAGAGGATTGGCTGCAAATGAAGTATGGTCATGTAGTAGAATACACATATGACGAAAACAGTTAATATTTATGCAACAAATGATATTCACAGCAATTTCGAAAACTATGCGGCTATTGCTTCAGTGTTAAAAAATGCCAGCAGGGACAATGATCTGATCGTTGACAGCGGAGATTTTCATGATTTTAAATCTGTACTGGTTTCTGCTACAGATGGTTTAGGCTCTATGAAGCTTCTGCAGGATACAGAAACTGACTGTATGGCAATAGGAAACAATGAATTTTTCGGGCCTGAAGGAGCATTGCAGAAGATGATTGGCAGTGGACTTCCTATGCTTTCATGCAATTTATTTTATGGCAATGGCGGGCAGATAGCTGATCTGAAACATTCTATGATTTTCAAAAGAAATGGTGTACGTCTTCTTGTTATTGGTATATCGCCAATTTTCCGAGACTTTGTAGATGAGAATGGAAAACTTCATCGCAATGGTGTTTTTGCAAAGATGATGAATTTGAGTATGAGTGAACCATATGAGCCTATCAGAAATGAGCTTAAGAAAAATAAAGACAAGTATGACATGGCAATTGTTCTAAGCCATGCCGGTATAAAGTGGGACAGACTGATTGCCGAAAGGGTAGACGGAATTGACCTAATATGCGGAGGACATTCTCATACTGTCATGAAGGAAAGAGAGATTATTCATAATACAAGTATTATTCAAAGTGGATGCTATGGTGACTACTATACAAAGATATCCTGTGTTTTTGACGATCAGAATCATTTTGAATCTCTGTCTTCACAACTAATGATACGGCCGGATAAAAAAGATGAAGATTTTGAAACACTGCTTCAAATTGAAACGGAAAGGGCTGAAAAGAAATTTGGTGAAACGCTGTACAGCATTGACCATTCGCTGAGCTTTGACCCACTTCATGAGTGTGAGGCTATGGATGTGCTTTGCGACATCATGTATAAGAACTATGACTGTGACTTTGCCATGATGCACAACGGCATTCTTAATACAGGAATTCAGAGGGATGTAAGTGCAATGTCGCTTCTGCTGGCAGCACCTAGCCCGCTGAATCCTACAGTTGTTCCATGGTCCGGCAGGCAGATACTGGATGCTGCTAAAGCTTCGCTGGATCCATCATTCTGCAAGAAAGACGGTATGGGTCCAGGTTTTAGAGGAACGGTTATAGGCACACTGTCTTTTTCCTATAATGTAGAAGTTAGGAGAGCACCATTTACTGTACTGTTGGATGGTAAAGAAATTGATCCTGAACAGATATATCAAACGGTATCTGATGACTATATGCAGAGAGGAACTGGATATACGATGCTGAAAGTGAATGGTGATGACTGCATCTATTATCCTGAATATATCCGTGATGTTCTTTTTATGCATCTGAAGGATAGAAATGCACTGGTAAAGAGCGGAAAGAGAAGAATTGCCGGCTGAGCATTCCAGTGCTTTCTGTTCTGCAACATCTTTTGCACTTCAAGTGTTAAAATAGCACTCGTAGGAAAAGATAAAAAATGAGTACATATATTTATTCTGGGGAGGACGTGTACAGACAGGAAACTGCCTTAGCTTCTCTTTTAAAAAAGAATGGAATTGATCAGGAGCATACCGTAATGATGGATGCTTCGAGTCAGAAGACGTTTCGCATTGAAAGTGCACTGATGGAATGCGATTCTTTTTCTCTGTTTGATGAAAATCGCAAAGCGGTGATTCTGAAGGAACCTTTCTTTCTGAGTGCCAGTACTAAGAAGAATGCACGTAGGGCTGTATCCAAGAAAAAGAAGGAAGAGCCGGAAGACAGAAACCTGGCGCTTCTTGAACAGTATATGAAGAATCCTAACAGTAATACACTGCTTGTTTTCTATTGCCATACATTCAACGCTGACAGCAGAAAGAAAATATATAAGATGCTTACCAAGTATGGAGCAGAGACTGTCTACTTTAAAAAGATGGATGATGAAGCATTTAGGAATTATGCAAAGGAGCAATTGAAGAAGAATGATCTGAAACTATCAAGAGATGCATTTGAGGAACTTCTGACCCGAGTATCTCTTGATACGCTGCTTCTGCATAATGCAGTTGAAAAGATGGTTCTTTATGGAGAACATGATTTAAAACTTAATGATGTTCAGCATCTTGTATCAATCAATCCTGATGTTGATGTATTCAAACTGACATCCTGTTTTACAGCAGGAAATCTGGAAGGTTCATTAGAAGCGGTACAGGAAATGCTGACAGCAGGATATGATTACACGGTCCTGATTTCAATGCTTGCAAAGAGACTTCGCACGATTTACTGCATGCGTTTGCTTTATGAGCAAGGACTTGATGAAGATCAGATTGCAGCACGCATGCATGCGGTCAGAGGATATGTTTGGCATGTGCTGAAAGACTCTTATGGTCTTTCTTCTGAACGTATACTGGAGTTTATTAATGAGCTTGCAAGTATAGACCAAGGAATTAAACAGGGAATTCTTGTGTCTAAGGACAGCTTTGAGCATTTTCTGCTGAAATATGCAGAAAGATCGGATGGTGTAAATGCCCGCAGATAAAAAGAGGGAAGAGATTATTATTCATCCGTTCCCTCCTATCAGCAGCCCTGAATCAAAAGTGCTTATACTTGGATCGTTTCCATCTGTGGTGAGCCGAGAACAGTCATTTTATTATGCCAATAAGACAAACCGTTTCTGGAAAGTGATGGGCGTACTGTTTGGACAGGAAATAGGGGATGATTCTGAAAGCAGAAGAATATTCTGTCTGAAAAATGGAGTTGGGCTTTGGGATGTGATCAAGTCGTGCTCCATACATGGAAGCAGCGATGCTTCTATAGGCAATGTTAAATTCAATGAAATTAAGGAACTGATTGAGCAGACAAAGATTCACACAGTGTTTACTACTGGGACAAAAGCATCTGATCTGTATGAAAAGTATCAGTACAGTGATACATGCGAGCATATTTCACTGCCAAGTACAAGCGCTGCCAATGCGCGTATGAGACTGGATGATCTTGTAAAATCATATCAGATCATTGTGGAGAGAATATATGAAAAAAATTGAACTGTTATCACCTGCGGGCAGTATGGATGCTTTGAAAGCTGCTGCAGCCGCAGGATGCGATGCTGTATATCTAGGACTTACTTCATTCTCTGCTAGAGCTTTTGCAGGGAACTTTTCGCATGAAGAATTTTCTGAGGCTATTCAATACTGCCATGTCAGGGGTATCAGTATCTATGTGACAATCAATACAATGCTGTTCGAAAAAGAAATAGAAAATGCTAAAAAGGAAATTGATTTTCTGTATCATCATGACTGTGATGGAGTACTTATACAGGATCTCGGTCTGTTCCATTATGTGAGAACATGCTATCCTGATTTCCCTGTTCACTGCAGTACGCAGATGCACATTCATAACCTTGCGGGTGTGAAATATATGAAAGATGAAGGTGCTTCCCGTGTTGTTATGGCGAGAGAAACACCTATTGAACTTGTAAAGCAGGCAGCTGATACAGGAATGGACATTGAAGTGTTTGTCTACGGAGCAATCTGTATTTCATACAGCGGACAGTGCCTGATGAGTGCAGCTGCTAAAAACCGTTCAGCAAACAGAGGTATGTGTGCACAGTGCTGCCGACTGAAGTACTATCCAAAGCAGGCACAGCATTTTAAGGAAGGAGATTATATTCTTTCTCCAAAAGATCTCAATGTAATTGAAAGACTGCCTGAGATTATATCTGCCGGCACGGCATCATTGAAAATCGAAGGAAGAATGAAGAGACCTGAATATGTTTATCTTGTAACGAAGACATACCGCGAAGCAATCGATGCGTATTACAGGCATGAAGAATATCATGTTTCTAAACAGAGACAGAGAGAACTTCTTATGATGTTCAATCGCGGTTTTTCGGAAGGACATTTGTTCCATGCGGATGCTGAACACCGTATGAGTCAGTTCAGACCGAATCACCAGGGTGTTGAAATAGGCAGGGTTCTTGAAGTAGAACTTGGAAGTGTAACAGTGAAACTGTCTGCACCTCTTTACCAGCATGACGGTCTGCGTATTATTCATAATCCTGAGGATATAGGACTGACTGCTGTTAAGATTGAGAAGAACGGCAGACTTGTAAACAAGGCTGGTGAAGGAGAAACAGTTAAACTCAGCTGTCATGGAGAAGTACTTCCTAAGAGAGGTGATTCTCTGCATAAAACATCTGATACTAAACTGCTGAAAAAGATTGATGATGCAATTGCGAAAGGAATGAAGAAACCGATTGCTGCTGAATATACTGCAGCAGAAGGAAAAGCATTCAAGATAATTTTCAAGGATGAAAACGGTCTGATTGGTGAAGCAGAATCGGAGCAGGTCTGTGAAAAGGCAAGAAATGCTGCTGTTGATGATATAAGAATACAGCAGTCAATTCAAAAGACAGGGGAAGATCCATACACTGTAATCAATATTCAAGGGCATGCAGAAAACATTTTTCTGCCGGTATCTGTCATGAATGATACAAGACGCAGAGCTCTTGAAATGCTGAACAGAAAAAGAGCAGTGCGTTATACAAGAAAAAATGCTCTGCCATATTCACTGCAGCTTCAGAAACCGGAAGAACCGGCATACAGACTTTTAGTTCTTTCAGAAGAGGATGATGTAGAAGTGCCGGCTCATACTGCTCTATATACACCGGGATATGGAACCTACCATTATGTTCCTGCTGTAGATGAGAATCTTGAAGAAAAAACAGACTATACAGAATGCATCCTGTCATCCGCTGGGAATTTATATGGAAAACAGAACGGTACTGTTGCCGGCATGACAATGAATGCAGCCAATTCTTATGCGGCGGCTTATCTGCTGTCTAAAGGTATTGCGTCGATAATTCTGAGTTCGGAAATGAATGAAGAAGAAATTCGTGATATGAGCAATGCATTTGAAAAAAGATATGGTTTCAGACCTTATCTGTATCAGCTTGTATACGGAAAACGTACGGTAATGTATATAAAGGACACATTCTTGAAAGATCTGAATACAAGGACATTGGAAGATCTTCATGGCAATTACTATCCGCTTCGACAGAAGGGCGGCATTACGGAAATTCTGGAAGCAGATTGTGTACACAGGGAAAATGCCTGCTGCTATGGCAGTGCAGTTATACTTAGAAAAGATACAGAGGATAAGAAGGGCATTATGAAGGAGGCTTATGAAGAACTTTATCGATGAGTTTAGGGATTTTGCTCTGCATGGAAATGTAATGGACATGGCCGTTGGCGTTATTATAGGCGCTGCTTTCAAGGCTATCGTTGACTCCTTTATGGAAAACATCCTAAATCCGATTCTTGGTCTGATCGTACAGGTCGATTTCAGCCAATGGGTTATAAAGATGGGAAGTACTTCCTTGAAACTGGGTGCATTTATTTCGACAATCATCAATTTCTTTTTGACAGCTCTGGTGCTTTTTCTGATTGTTAAGGAAATCAATCATTTTCATAAGCCAAAGACTCTTGAAGAAACAGTTCCCGTTAAAAGTGAGGAAGCGGCAGCTCTTGAAGAAATTGTCAGTATTCTTAAGGAAAAGAATGGCTGAGTTCCGACTGTTCAGCACTGTATACACACTGTATAGATAAACAGTTTCTTATTGCTGTGAACTTTTATATAGTGCTTGTTTTTGTTATAATCTGACATGGATTCAAGGAGAAAGCAATGTTCCTGAAAAGAATAGAAATGCAGGGATTTAAATCCTTTGCGGATAAGACCATCATTCGCTTTACAGATCCAATTACCGGAATTGTAGGACCGAATGGATGTGGAAAATCAAATATATCAGATGCAGTAAGATGGGTACTTGGAGAGCAGAGTGCTAAAAGTATGCGCGGTGAGAAGATGAATGATGTCATTTTCTCTGGGAGTGCTGACAGACGCCGTTTGAACATGGCAGAAGTCACTCTTGTCTTTGATAATTCCAAGCATATTTTAAATGACGACAGGGAAGAAATTGAAGTTACCAGAAGACTGTACAGGGATTCTGGCGATGCAGAATATCTGATCAATCGCAATAATGTACGCTTGAAGGATGTTGTAGATCTGTTTCTGGATACTGGTTTGGGCAGAGATTCATTGAGTATTATTTCACAGGGCAATGTCGTATCATTTGCTGAAGCAAAACCGCAGGACCGCCGCGGTATTTTTGAGGAAGCAGCTGGAGTTGCCAAGTATAAGAAGAGAAAACTGGAATCATTGTCCAAGTTAGAACGCACGAAAGAGAACCTGGATCGTTCACAGGATATTCTGAATGAACTTGAGAAACAGGTATCTCCACTGAAGAGACAGGCACATAAGGCGGAAATTTACAGAGAGAAGAAGAGCAGACTTGAAGAAATTGAGATTACTGTTCTTGTTCAGGATGTAGATGCGATCAATGACGAAATAGATACAGCAAAAAAGACATTGTTTGATATTGAAACGAAAACAGCAATATTCAATACAGACATTCAGGTCAGTGAAACAAAGATTCAGGAAGAAAGAAAGCAGATCAATGCTCTCGATGCACAGATCAGTGCCTTACAGGATCAATTGATGCGCAACTTTAATGATGTGCAGGCTCTTGAAGCGCGTAAGACTGAACTGGATGAACGCTCCAAGTATATTGTAGAAACGGGTGATCAGAAGGCAAAAGCTGAAGAACTGAAGAATCAGCTGAAGGATGCTCAGATTGAATATGAGGACAGGAGAAACAGATTCCATGAACTGAACAGAGAGATTCAGCTGTTTTCAGAGAAACTGAATCAGGCTGCTCAGAATATCGTAGACAGAACTACTGAACGTGATCAGGCACATGCACGCGAAAGATCTTTGGAAAACAGAAAGAATGTTCTTGATCAGCTGATGAGAAATCCATTCAATAATCAGCAGGGTATCCGCTCTGTTATGGATAACAAGAATGCACTGACTGGAATACTTGGCGTTATAGGACAGGTATTAAAGGTGGATTCTGGTTATGAAGAAGCAGTATCCACAGCACTTGGCGGAAGTATGAACAATATTGTTACAAGCGATGAGCAGGCCGCCAGAGATGCAATCAGGTTCCTTACAAAGAATCTCAGCGGACGAGCTACCTTCCTTCCTTTAACTGTATGCAAGCCTAGAACTGTACGCAGAGAGGATGAAATCGTATCACAGAATACGAAGGGCTATCTTGGTACTGCAGCTGACTTTGTAAGCTGCGATCAGATATTCCAGCCTGTTGTTGAATCTTTGCTTAGAAATGTATTAGTTGCTGAGTCTATGGAAGATGGCAATAATCTTTCTGCTATGACCAACCGATCCTATAAAATCGTTACATTGGACGGTGAAGTTATTCATCGCGGCGGCTCCATGACTGGCGGCAAGACACAGCACAATACAAACCTTGTTACAATTAAGAAAGAGGCTGAGCATATTGCGTCGTCTCTTGATGCTGAGCAGGCACGTGTAAAAATTGCTGACAAGGCATTCGAAGAAGCATCCACCGCTAAGGAAGAAGCCGCTAGAAATCTGCAGGAGAAGAGATATGCCAGTGCAGCTCTTGAACCTGTTGTAGAAGCTAAGAAGGCCAAGTATGAGAAACTGAAGAATGATCTTTCATTAATTGATCCTCATATCAGTATTGATGATGAAAATGCAGAGTCACATGCGGATGAACTGGTTGTTAAACTGAATGAAGCTTACTCAAAGCGTGATTCCATTACAAATGACATTAAGAGCAAACGTGATTCCAGAGTGCAGATGAATCAGGATATAGAACGCAAGGAAGCTCAGCTGAAGCAGATGCGCAAGGATCTGAGCACTGCCGAGGCTTCCAGCAATGCTATCCAGATTGACCAGTCCAGACTTGAAACGAAGATGGAGAATGATCTGCAGAGACTGGCTTCTGAATATCAGCTGACATACGAATTCGCAAAGACAAAGATCAGCGGGGAACCAGTGGAACACGCCAAGGAGGAAGTTGCTCAACTGCGTGCGGATATTGAGCATCTTGGCAATGTGAATATGAATGCACCGGAGGAATACTCCGAAGTGAATGATAGATATGAAACACTGAAAGGACAGATCGAGGAACTGACTTCTTCAAGAGATAAGATATTGGCAGCCATTGATGAAATGGATACCACAATGAAAAGACAGTTCAAGGATATGTTCGACAAGATCAACGCTGAATTCAATGACATATTCCGTGCTCTGTATGGAGGCGGAAAGGCACAGCTTGTTCTTGAGGATCCTACGGATCTTCTGAATACAGGTATTGATATTGATGCACAGCCTCCAGGAAAAGCAGTACAGAATAATATGCTGTTCTCAGGAGGTGAGAAATCCCTGATTGCGCTCTGCGTACTGTTTGCAATTCTGAAGGTTAAGGAAGTGCCGCTTGTACTTCTAGATGAGGTTGAAGCAGCGCTTGATCCTAGCAATGTTGAGAGATTTGCACAGTATCTGCATAATTTTACGGACCGTACACAGTTCATTGTTGCAACGCATCGTGTTGGAACAATGGAAAATGCAGACGTGCTGTATGGTGTAACAATGCAGAAACAGGGTGTTTCACAGATGCTGAAGGTTGAGCTTAAGGATGCTATCAAGCTTTCTGAACAGTCTTCAGAGGAGGCACAGTCATGAGCTTTCTAAGCAAATTGAAGGACAGGTTCTCTGGCAAGGAGGATAAGGCACAGTATCTCTCTGGCTTCAGCAAGTCTAAGCAGACATTTGGTGATCAGCTCAGTAAGATGCAGTATTCGTTTCATGGCGTTGATGATGAATTTCTGGAACAGCTGACGATCATTCTTCTTGAAAGCGATGTCGGCATTCAGACCGCTGATCTGATCTGTGATAGATTGAAGAAGAAGTGTGAGGAATACCCATCTGTTACGTTCCACTGGGCAATGAACTTTCTCATTGAAACAATGAAGGATATTTATGAAGAATTCCCAGATACAGAACCATTCTTTAATAATAATGGTCCGACGGTAATCCTTCTTGAAGGAGTCAACGGTTCTGGAAAGACAACAACAGCTGCGAAGCTTGCCAGCATGTGGGTATCTCAGGGAAAGAAGGTTGCTTTCTGTGCAGCTGATACTTTTCGTGCGGGTGCTATAGACCAGCTGGCGGAATGGGGCGACAGACTTGTCGTACCTACTGTCAAGGGCAGAGAGAACGGTGACCCAAGTGCTGCAATTGTCGACGGATGTCGTTTTGCAAAGGAAAAAGGTGCAGACATACTGATTTGCGATACAGCAGGCAGACTGCAGAATAAGGCGAATCTGATGCATGAACTTGAAAAGATGAATCGTGTCAGCGCACGAGAGATAGAAGGTGCACCGCATGATACATGGCTTGTGCTGGACGCAACAACAGGACAGAATGGACTGGCTCAGGCACAGGTGTTCTCCGAGAGCACAAAACTGACTGGTATTATACTGACTAAGATGGACGGTACTGCAAAGGGCGGCATTGTCTTAGCTATCAAACATCAGCTTCATCTTCCGGTCATGTATATCGGACTTGGGGAACATCCAGAAGACCTGCGCAGGTTTGATCTGGATTCTTATCTATACAGTATTTCTGAAGGTCTCGATCATGGAGAATAAGATCGGTGTAAACCTTCTTCTGGATCACTACGGCGGGCTTCTGACTCCAAAACAGCAGGAGATCTGCCGTTATTATTATCGAGATGATCTTTCCTGTCAGGAAATCGCTGAAATCGAGAAAATATCCCGAGCGGCAGTCTATGATACGATAAAAAGATGCAGGGATGATCTGAAACATTATGAAGATGTACTTCAGATTCAGCATACATCTCAGAAGCGCATGCAGTATTACCGTAAAATCAAGGACTTATCCAAGGATGAACAGGTTGAGATTCTTGTTGATAAGTGTATTGATACAGAGACGGAAGGAGGAAGTTATGAGTAAGGTTATAGCAGTAAATTCAGGCTCATCATCATTGAAATTTCAGCTCTATGACATGCCAAGCGAAAAGGTAATTACATCCGGTCAGGCGGAGAGGATCGGTCAGGAGACAAGTCTGTTTACAATTTCTGTAAACGGGGAGAAGAAATCAACCAGAGTAAAGCTTCCGAATCATCAGGCAGCCGTGGATCTGCTCATGAAGGAACTGATTGACGAGCACATTCTGAACTCTCTGGATGAGATTGAAGGGGCTGGACATCGTATTGTGCAGGGCGGTCCCTATTTCAGAGAATCTGTTGTTGTTACAGATGATGTTGTGGACAAAGTTGATGAACTGAGCGAATTGGCTCCTCTGCATAATCCGGCCAATCTGACTTGCTATGAAGCTTTTAAGAAAGCACTGCCTAAGATTGGTCATGTATTTGTCTTTGATACGGCTTTTCATCAGACTATGCCGCCGGAGAGCTATCTATTTCCGGTTCCTTATGACTGGTATACGCAGTATAAAATCAGAAGATATGGTGCCCATGGCACATCGCATTATTACGTATCCAGAAGAGCTGCTGCACTGATGGGACGTGATATCCGTGATCTGAATATGATTACATGCCATCTTGGCAATGGAGCATCTATAACTGCTATTGAAAATGGCAATTCCGTCAATACATCAATGGGACTGACCCCGCTTGGCGGCGTTATGATGGGTACTAGATCCGGAGATATCGATCCGACAGTTGTTTTCTATATGCAGAAGAAACTGCATGCTACTTCCGATGAAATGGATGTATTTCTGAATAAGCGCTCAGGTATGCTTGGCGTATCAGGTATATCCTCTGATGCACGTGACATCCAGGAAGCAGTAGATGCTGGCAATACAAGAGCTATTATGACAGTTCAGCTCTACGTAAACCGTATTATCAATGTGATTGGCGGCTACTATACACAGCTGGGCAGAGTGGATGCGATGGTCTTTACGGCTGGTCTTGGTGAGAATGACTCTAAGATGAGAGAGAGAATTCTGCGTAAGTGTGAAGAATCTATGGGGTTGAATATTGACTACGAGATGAATGCCAAGACTCATGGTAAGGAAGCAAAGATATCAAGAGACGGTTCACGTCTTGCTGTATACGTTATTCCTACAAATGAAGAAGTTATTATTGCTAGAGACACTGTCAGACTTCTGAAGCTTAAATAAGTCTGATTAGAAAAGGAATTGAACTATGGACTGGAAGAAACTGTGTAATGAAATAATTAAGCATGATGTGATTGCAGTATTCCGTCATGAGAATCCTGACTGCGATGCAGTTGGCTCGCAATTTGGACTTGTTAACTGGCTGCGTGAGAATTTTCCTGATAAGAAAATCTGTGCAGTAGGAAATGATAAATGCTATCAGGCTGAGTGGCCTTCCAGTGACAGCGTGGATGATGCGACGGTCAAGAGATCGCTGGCAATCATTCTGGATACAGCAAATACACCGCGTGTGGATGATCAGCGCTTTCTGACTGCTGAAGAAACGATAAAGATCGACCATCATCCGGAAGTGGATAAATTCGGTGATCAGATGTACGTCAATGTTAAGGCAGCTGCTACATGCGAGATACTTGCGGATTTCTTCCGCAGCTGCAGCCAGTATAAAATGTCAGAGAAGACTGCAGACTTTCTGTATAGGGGATTGCTGACAGATACTCTGAACTATTCGACGTCAAATACAACTGCGGAAACGCTTCAAGCGGGGGCTTATCTTGCCGGTTTTGGCATTGATATACCGGCAATCGGGAGAGAACTATTTGATAAGACGGAAGCGGAATTCCGTTTCTCAGGCTATATCCGTACACACGTAAAGAAAGCAGGGGAGCATCTTGCTTACTGCACAGTGAGCGAGCAAATGATGAATGAGTATGCCATGACTCCTTCAAGGACACGCTCCTTTGTTGAGGAACTTGGTCATGTGAACATTTATCAGGTCTGGTGTATTTTTACTGAAAAGCACATGGATGGAAAGCTTCTGTATGATGGCTCACTGCGCTCAAAGACTTCAAGCATTAATGCTATAGCAGAGAAGTACAATGGCGGCGGACATAAAAATGCCTGCGGCGTTAAAAATCTTACCGAAAATGATCTGATCGATATTTTGAAACTGCTTCAGACAGCCGCAGAATAACAACATATTTTCTTTACTTGTCAAGTATTGAAATGCATGAATATCATGATAGAATGTCTTAGCCATACAGGAGGTAAAATTGATATGGATTCAGTAAACAAGAAGGTTTTAGCAGAAACAGTAGCAGAAAAAGAGAACATGACAAAGAAGATGGCCGCTGAGGTTGTCGACGCTGTATTTGACGCAATCACAAATGCATTAAAGGATGGCGCTAAGGTTGACATTACAGGTTTCGGAAAGTTCGAAGTTAAGACAAGAGCTGCCCGTACAGGTATCAACCCACAGACAAAGGAAGCCATCAGCATTCCAGCAACTAAGGTTCCTGGATTCAAGGCTTCTAAGAGTCTGAAAGATCAGGTTCGCTGAACATTATATTAAAACACGGCAGCATGCCGTGTTTTATTTTGAAATGAAAAACAGATTTCTGCTGGAATCCTGTTTCACTTTTTCTTCATTCTGTCCATAACTTCCTGGATAAGCTCTGCCGGCATCAGTTTGGAAATATCGCCGTTATATTCAGCAATTTCCTTCACGGCTGAAGATGAAAGAAAAGAATACTCAGGTCTTGCGATCATCAGAACCGTTTCAATCTCATGATTCAGGATCATATTTGCGGTTGCCTGTGTTAATTCATATTCATAATCTGAAACAGCACGGATGCCTCGTATAATTACTGAAGCACCAAGTCTCTCGGCAAGATTTACGGTCAGTCCTTCACCAACCATCACCTTGATCCTGTTTCGGCATGGAAGGGAGGCAATTGCTCTCTCAATCATATCTTTTCTCTCTGCTTCTGAAAAAACGCACTGTTTTCTCGGATTTGACATGATAAGTACGTCAATCTCATCGTAGATCTTCGCTGCTCTTTCTATAATATCCAGATGCCCCAATGTGATTGGGTCGAATGTTCCAGGGTAACAAGCTTTCATACTTTCCTCATTTCTGTATAGAAATGATAAAACGAATTAGGAATTCATGTAAAGTAAATCAGCAATGAAAGCGCTTAATATTGTGCTTTGGAAAGCGCTTTTCACATAGTCGTGGACAATGCATGAAAGATGTCTGAAATACATTGAAAACAAATTGTGAATAGGTTAACATGTTTAGTGGTAAAAGGAGAATGAGGTAATATGAGCAAAGATTTCAGTGGTCTGATCGCCCAGGCAAAAGCTGGCGAAAAAAAGGTTCTGTCTGTAGCAGTTGCACAGGACGTTGCAGTATTGGAAGCTGTGAATGAGGCCCACAATCTTGGCATTGTAGATGCTGTTCTTGTAGGCAATGAAGCAGAAATCAGAAAAATTGCCGGTACTATTGGCATGAATGCGGATGAATATCGCATTATCAATGTTGAAGACAAGGTCGAAGCTACACTTGCAGCTGTAAAGCTGGTACATGATGGCGAAGCTGACATGTATATGAAGGGAATTGTTCCGACAAAGGACTTCCTGAAGAGTGTACTGAATAAAGAAGTTGGTTTAAGAACTGGAAAGACACTTTCACATGTAGCTGTTGTAAAGGTTCCTTCGATTGACAGACTGCTGTTCCTGAGCGACGTAGCATTCCTGCCGTATCCGACTCTTGAGGATAAGAAGCAGATAATCAGATATACTGTAGATGTTGCTAAGGCATGCGGTGTTGAGACGCCAAAGGTAGCTCCGTTAGCAGCTGTTGAAGTTGTCAATCCGAAGATGCCTGTAACTGTTGAGGCTGATGGACTTAGAAAAGCAAATGAAAACGGTGAACTGACAGGCTGTGTGGTCGATGGTCCTCTGTCATTTGACATTGCACTGTATGACGCAGCAGCTAAGGAAAAGGGTGCTCAGGACAGACCTTGCGCAGGCAAGGCTGATATCCTTCTGTTCCCGGATATCCATGCTGGAAATATTACTTACAAGGCTCTGGCTCACATGGTTCCAGGAATTCAGATCGGTGCAATGCTGACGGGAACATCTGCTCCGGTTATCCTTGCATCCAGATCGGATTCAAAGGATGTTAAGGTCAACTCAATAGCTCTTGCTGCAGTACTTTCTTCTCATATGAAGAAAGTTAACGGATAAGGAGAAATAATGGCACATAAGAGAATACTGGTTATCAATCCGGGATCCACTTCTACTAAGATTGCAATCTTCTATGATGAAGAATGTGTCAACGAAGTAGGACTGGATCACCCGGTTTCAGAAATGAGCAAGTTCCCGACAACTTTCTCACAGCTTGATTTCCGCTATGGCGTTATCATGAACTACCTTAAGGAAATCAACTTTGATATCAACCTGCTGGATGCCTGTGTAGGCAGAGGCGGATATCTGCATCCAATTACAGCAGGTACATATACTGTTAATGATGCTGTGTCACACGATCTGGAGATTGCACTGAATGGCGATCACGCTGCCAATCTTGGCGGACTGCTTGCCCGTAAGATTGCTGATCCGCTGGGCATTCCAAGCTATATTGTTGATCCAACGGCTGTAGATGAACTGCAGGATATTGCAAGAATCTCAGGTATGCCTGAGATTAAGCGTGTTTCCAAAATCCATGCACTGAATATGCGTGCTGTATCCAGAGAATACGCAAAGTCTATTAACAGACATTTTGAAGATCTGAATCTTATCGTTGCTCATATGGGCGGCGGATGCACGACTGGTCTGCTTGCACATGGCAAGATGATCGATATGTTCAATGGTCTTGATGGTGATGGAGCATTCGCTCCAACAAGATCCGGTGCTGTTCCGGTAGGCGATCTGATTCGTCTATGCTATTCCGGTAAGTACAAGACAGTTGATGAAATGATGAAGCGTGCTGTTGGTGATGCAGGAATTGCTGCTTATCTGGGTACTGCGGATATGAGAGAAGTTGACCAGATGATTGCTAACGGAGATAAGCACGCTAAGCTTATCAAGGATGCGTTTGTCTATCAGCATTCTAAGGATATCGGAGCTTTGGCTACAGCTGCTCATGGCAAGGTTGATGCAATCATCCTTACGGGCGGCATAGCTCATGGTAAGGACGTTACAGATGCTATCACAGCTTATGTTGGATGGATTGCACCTGTCATTGTCATCCCGGGTGAGAGAGAAATGATTGCTCTTGCACAGGGTGCTCTCCGTGTTTTGAACGGAGAGGAAGAGGCCAAGGAATACGTGGCCGAATAAATAGATTCAATCTAAGTCATATAAAAAACTATAGGAGGAAATTACATGGCAAAGAAGATTGTATTAGCTGGTGCATGCCGTACAGCCATCGGAAAGATGGGCGGAGAGCTCAGCAGCGTACCTGCAGTTGAAATGGGTGCCGTTGTTATCAAGGAGGCTCTGAAGAGAGCCGGTGTTAAGCCTGAACAGGTCGATCAGGTTTACATGGGAAATGTTATTCAGGCAGGACTTGGACAGAACCCTGCAAGACAGGCTTCTATCAAGGCTGGTCTGCCGGTTGAGGTTCCAGCAGTTTCCATCAATGTTGTATGCGGTTCAGGTCTGAACTGTGTAAACATGGCTGCACAGATGATTGAAGCAGGCGATGCTGATATCGTTGTTGCCGGTGGAATGGAGAGTATGTCACAGGCTCCATATGCACTGCCTAAGGCACGTTTTGGATACAGAATGAATGCTCCTAAGGGAAGCATGGTTGACTGCATGATCACAGATGCTCTGTGGGATGCATTCAATGATTATCATATGGGCGTTACAGCTGAGAATGTTGCTGAAAAGTATGGTCTGACTCGTGAAGAGCTGGATGTCTTCTCTGCTAAGTCTCAGAACAAGGCTTGTGCTGCTATCAAGGATGGCAAATTCAAGGATGAGATCGTTCCTGTTGAAGTTAAGGGCAAGCATGGTGCTGTTACGGTTGTTGATACTGATGAAGGACCTCGTGAAGGTTCTACACCTGAGACACTTGCTAAGCTGAAGCCTTGCTTCAAGGATGGCGGTGTTGTTACAGCAGGCAATGCTTCAGGAATCAATGATGGCGCTGCAGCTATCGTTGTTATGTCTGAAGAAAAGGCAAAGGAACTCGGTATTAAGCCGATGGCTACTTGGGTTGCTGGATGCCTGGCTGGTGTTGATCCAGCTATCATGGGTATCGGTCCTATTGCTGCAACAAAGAAGGTTCTTGCTAAGACAGGCATGTCCGTTAAGGATCTTGATCTGTATGAAGCTAACGAGGCTTTCGCAACACAGTCTGTTGCAGTTCAGAAGGAACTCGGACTTGATCCTGAGAAGCTGAATGTAAATGGCGGTGCTATTGCACTTGGCCATCCAGTTGGAGCTTCCGGATGCAGAATTCTGGTTACACTGCTTTATGCAATGCAGCAGAAGAATGCTAAGAGAGGTCTTGCTACACTTTGCATCGGCGGCGGCATGGGATGTGCTACCATCGTTGAAAGAGACTGAGTATAATGGGATACGTTGACTATGAAGTAAAGGGCCTTGTTGGTGAAATTACAATCAACAGACCTAAGGCTCTGAATGCACTGAACTCCGAAGTGCTGGATGATCTGAATGCTGTTATTGACGGTGTTGATCAGAAAGCAGTCAGAGTACTGATCATTACCGGTGCAGGAGACAAGTCATTTGTTGCCGGTGCGGATATTGGTGAAATGTCCAAGCTCACAAAGACAGAAGGTACTGCTTTTGGCAAGAAGGGCAATGATGTATTCCGTAAGATTGAGACATTCCCGCTTCCTGTTATTGCGGCAGTAAACGGATATGCTCTTGGCGGCGGAAATGAACTGTCAATGTGCTGCGATTTCAGAATTGCTTCTGAGAATGCTGTCTTTGGACAGCCTGAAGCAGGTCTGGGAATTACTCCAGGCTTTGGCGGAACCCAGAGACTTGCCAGACTGATTGGCCCTGGCATGGCAAAGTATATGATCTATGCCGCAAGAAACATCAAGGCTGATGAGGCTCTGAGAGTAGGTCTGGTTAATCAGGTCGTTGCACCTGAAGAGCTGATGCCAACAGCTGAAAAGCTGGCAGGAAAGATTGCTTCCAATGCACCTATTGCTGTACGTCAGTGCAAGAAGGCAGTCAATGAAGGTCTTGAACTTGGTATGGATGATGCTGTAGCTCTTGAAGAGAAACTGTTCGGTGAGTGCTTTGAAACTCATGATCAGGCTGAAGGAATGGGCGCATTCCTTGAAAAGCGCAAGGAAAAGAATTTCACCAATAACTGATAGGAGGAGAAAATATGAAAGTAGCTATTATCGGTGCAGGAACAATGGGCAGAGGCATTGCACAGGCGTTTGCTCAGAGCAGTGAAGTAGAAAAAGTATATCTCTGTGATATCAAGCAGGAATTTGCAGATGGCGGCAAAGCTAAGATCAAGGGTTCCCTTGATAAGAGAGTCAGCAAGGGCAAGATGGAGCAGGCTGCTGAAGATGCTATTCTGAACAAGATTCAGACTGGTCTGAATTCACAGGCTGTTGATCCTGATCTGGTCGTTGAAGCAGCTCTTGAAGTCATGGATATTAAGAAGAGCACATTCAAGGATCTGGAAGAGAACATTGTCAAAAATGACAAGTGCATCTTCGCTTCCAACACATCTTCTCTGTCAGTAACAGAGATTGGTGCAGGACTGAAGAAGCCTGTCATCGGCATGCATTTCTTCAACCCAGCTCCTGTTATGAAGCTTGTTGAAGTAATCAAGGGTGCTAATACTACAGATGAGGATGTTGCTGAAGTTAAGGCAGTTGCTGAGAAACTCGGCAAGACTCCTGTTGAAGTTCAGGAAGCTCCTGGATTTGTTGTGAACAGAATTCTGATTCCTATGATTAACGAAGGCATTCAGGTCTACTCTGAAGGTACTTCCAACATCGAAGGTATTGATACTGCTATGAAGCTTGGATGCAATCATCCGATGGGACCTCTGGAACTGGGCGACTATATCGGACTTGATATTGTTCTCGCTATTATGGATACCATTTACAAGGAGACAGGCGACTCTAAGTACAGAGCATGCACACTGCTCCGCAAGATGGTCAGAGGCAAACACTTAGGTGTCAAGACAGGCATTGGTTTCTACAAGTACAATGCTGACAGAACTAAGACACCGGTTGATGCCAAGTAAAAAGGAAATCTTCGGATAAGCGTCGGAAATGCTCCGGCGCTTTCCGAGATTTTATAGAAAAGGAAATTTGGAGGAGAATAAAATGGATTTCCAGCTTGATAAAAAGCACACCATGGCCAGATCCTTATTTAAGGATTTCGCCGAAAAAGAAGTAAAGCCTCATGCAATCGATGTTGACGAAGAAGAGAGATTCCCTCGCGAAACAGTCGAAAAGATGGCAAAGAACGGATTCCTCGGAATTGCTATTCCGACGGAATACGGCGGACAGGGCTGTGATCCGCTGACTTATGTTATGGCAGTTGAAGAACTGGCTAAGGTCTGCGGCACAACAGCTGTTGCTTTATCTGCACATTCTTCACTCTGCGCTGATCCTATCAATCAGTTCGGAACAGAAGAGCAGAAGCAGAAGTATCTTGTACCTCTTGCAAAGGGCGAAAAGCTCGGTGCATTCGGCTTAACAGAGCCAGGTGCAGGAACAGATGCTCAGGGTGTTCAGACAAAGGCTGTAAAGAGTGAAGACGGTAAGGAATGGATCCTGAATGGATCCAAGTGCTTCATCACAAACGGCAAGGAAGCTGATGTTTATGTCATCATCGCTGCTACCGGTACACGTGAGAAGAAGCCAGGAAGAGTTGAGAAGACTTTCTCAGCATTCATCGTTGAAAAGGGTATGCCTGGATTTACTTTTGGAACAAAGGAACATAAGATGGGTATCCGCGGATCCGCAACTTATGAACTGATTTTCCAGGATGTTCATGTTCCAGCAGAAAACCTGCTCGGTACAGAAGGCAAGGGTTTCCCTCTTGCTATGCATACACTGGATGGCGGCCGTATCGGTATCGCTGCTCAGGCATTAGGACTGGCTGAAGGAGCTCTTGACAGAACAGTTGCTTATGTCAAGGAAAGAAAACAGTTCGGCAGATCTATTTCCAAGTTCCAGAATACACAGTTCCAGCTTGCTAACCTTGCAACACAGGTTGAAGCTGCACAGTTGCTTGTATACAAGGCTGCTGAAGCCAAGGCTAATAAGCCTAGATTCTCTGTAGAAGCTGCAAAGGCTAAGCTGTTTGCTGCTGAGACAGCTATGGACGTTACTACAAAGTGCGTGCAGCTGATGGGCGGATATGGCTATATCAGAGAATATGAAGTTGAACGTATGATGAGAGACGCCAAGATTACCGAGATCTACGAAGGTACTTCCGAAGTACAGCGTATGGTTATCGCCGGCGATCTGCTGAAGTAAGAGAAGGGACGACAGACAAAATGTTTAAAATTGTAGTTTGTGTAAAGCAGGTTCCGGATACAGCCGGAGGCGTCAAGTTCAAACCAGACGGAACACTTGATCGTGCAGCTATGCTGTCAATCATGAATCCGGATGACAAGGCAGGCCTTGAGGCTGCTCTGAGAATCAAGGATGAAGATCCTGAAAACGTTAAAGTTACAGTACTGAGCATGGGCCTTCC
>JBFLGD010000014.1:0-60520 GCA_041859965.1 Bulleidia sp.
GCTGCTTCCTCTGCTTTTCCGGCATCATATATCTTTTTCATCAGCGGGCATCCGGATCTCGAAGAGCAGGCATTGCATACATAAGGCGGCAGCTTCAGTTTCTCACAGTGATCTTCACGGTAATCCGTGCAGATTTGTGCGCACTTCTGTTTTGAACACTTGGAACACATCTTATGCCTGCACAGATAAGACATGCCGGCGCAGAGATCCTGCTTCTTACAATCCGTCCTGTGAACGCATCGGTTTGTTCTGTTCCCCATACCAAAGGTATCGAGTGGGACGGAATAATTCTTCACTTCTCTGGCTACGGAAGTAGCACTCTTGTGAATCAGGATAGAAATGGTTTTAAAAGAAGCGTTTATAGAAAGCTGAGTCTGGATCATAATGCGGTCTTCTAAAGAGAATCTAGTATAGTTCGCCATGATGATAGTTCCTCCTGCGCTGCCATCCACCCGTAGACGACTGACTGTCTTCATTATATTGAAGTTTCCTGTCTGTAGATCTTATTGCAGGTCCTGGTGCTGTGAAGGTTTGTATAAGTCATTGCAGCTCAGAGGTTGCGATAAGTTTTGCAATTCATATAGATAATAAAAACATCCAAGTGATTGGTATAGACAATATGAATGATTATTATGATGTTCATATTAAGTAGGCTAGATTGGATAAACTGGAGAAGAATACACGATTTACATTTATAAAGGGTAATATTGCGGATAAGAATTTAGTCAGTGAATGCTTTGAAAAGTATAAACCCGATATTGTCGTCAATTTGACAGCACAAGCTGGTGTAAGATACAGTATTACTCATCCTGATGCATATATTGAAAGCAATTTATTGGTTTTTATAATATTCTGGAAGCATGCCGTCATAGTTATGATAATGGTGCAGCAGGAGTGCAACATCTTGTTTATGCCTCCTCCTCATCAGTATATGGTTCAAATAAAAAGGTTCCATACTCTACGGATGATAAAGTAGATAATCCTGTTTCTTTGTATGCAGCAACAAAGAAGTCAGATGAACTAATAGCACATGCTTATGCAAAACTGTATAACATACCGTGTACTGGTCTAAGATTCTTTACAGTTTATGGTCCTGCAGGCAGACCGGACATGGCATATTTTGGTTTCACTAATAAATTGAGAAATGGCGAAACTATACAAATTTACAATTATGGCCACTGTCAGCGTGACTTTACATATATTGATGATATTGTGAAGGGCATTTCTTTAGTCATGGCTAAGCCTCCAATAAAAAAGAGCGGAGAAGATGGGCTGCCAATTCCGCCTTATGCACTTTATAACATTGGCAACAACCATCCTGAGAACCTATTAGAGTTTGTGGACATTTTACAGCAGGAATTAGTCAGAGCTGAAGTACTCCCTAAGGATTATGATTTTGAAGTTCATAAGAAGTTAGTTCCAATGCAGCCTGGAGATGTTCCGGTTACATATGCTGATGTGAAGCCATTAGAACATGATTTTGGATTTAAGCCAAGTACTGATCTGAGAACTGGTCTTCGTAGGTTTGCTGAGTGGTATAAGGAATTTTATATAGAGGGGGATAATCAATAATGAATATTGCAGTTGCAGGCACAGTCTATGTAGGTCTTTCTCTGGCAACATTCCTGGCACAGCATAACAAGGTCACAGCAGTAGATATTATTCCAGAGAAGGTAGACTTAGTTAATAATAGCAAATCACCTATTCAGGATGAATATATTGAAAAATATCTTGCTGAAAAGGACTTGGATTTAACTGCTGTTACTAATGGAGCATCAGCTTATGCTGATGCAGATTATGTCATTATTGCTACGCCGACAAATTATGACAGTAAAATGAATTATTTTGATACGTCTGCAGTTGAGACTGTCATTGATCTTGTAATGAAGGTCAACCCAAATGCTATTATGATAATCAAGTCAACAATTCCTGTTGGCTATACAAATAAGATTCGTGAAAAGAAGGGCAGCAAGAATATTCTCTTCAGCCCCAGAGTTTTTACGTGAAAGCAAAGCACTTTATGATAATCTGTATCCAAGCCGCATCATTGTTGAAACAGATATGAATGATGAACGTTTGGTACAGGACGCCCATACATTTGCTGGTCTTTTACAGCAGGGCGCAATAAAGCAGAATATTGATACTTTGTTCATGGGTTTTACGGAAGCTGAAGCTGTTAAATTATTTGCTAATACATATTTAGCGCTTCGTGTTTCTTACTTCAATGAACTGGATACCTATGCTGAAGTTAAAGGGCTTAACACGAAGGACATCATAAGTGGCGTAGGCTTAGATCCTCGTATCAGAACACATTATAATAATCCTAGTTTTGGATATGGTGGATACTGTCTTCCAAAGGATACAAAGCAGCTTCTTGCCAATTATGCTGATGTTCCACAAAATTTAATTGAGGCAATTGTAAAATCTAATAGTACACGTAAAGACTTTATTGCTGAACGTGTTTTAGAGATTGCTGGAGCATATCAGGCGAATGATGCTTGGGACTCTAAGAAAGAAAAATCAGTTGTTGTTGGTGTATACAGGCTGACAATGAAATCCAACTCTGATAACTTCCGTAAGAGCAGTATTCAGGGTGTAATGAAGCGTATTAAAGCTAAGGGAGCTACTGTGATTATTTATGAACCAACATTGGAAAACGGAAGTACTTTCTTTGGCAGTGAGGTTGTAAATGATCTAAAGGAATTCAAACAAAGAGCACATGCGATTATTGCTAACCGTTATGACAGCTGTCTCGATGATGTGAAAGATAGAGTATATACGAGGGATCTGTTTGGAAGAGATTAGTGTGTTTTTTTGACTGATGACAGATAATAAATGTTGTTATATATGTCCTTGCAATTGTATTTTATCAGTGAAGTCAATTAGGTTGACACAATTGCATTTCTTCTTGTGCCTATGACATGAAGCTGAAGTATCAACATTGTTGATTAAGAAAATCTTATTCACTGAGAGGGGCTCTCATAACTGTATTCGAGGATCTGTAAGCATGAATGGTCAATTTGATATGATTGATTCAGATGCAGATTACTTGTCGCCCAGAATGTCCAAATCGAATGTGTGGTAGAAAATTCACAGAAAGTAACGCACAGGTACTTATGATTTGGTATTTGCAAAGTTTTATTGTAGCCTTATTTTAGTGTCTGAATTTTACCATAATGGTTGTTTTGTTCAATTGTGGTAAAACGTAGCATAATGATTAAATTGGAGGTCTGAATTGACATCTGCTAATAATAAAAAATTGTTCTCGTATCCTTTAGTTGATATACTAAAAACTATCTGTACTATATTAATTGTTGGTTCTCATTCATTGCCACTTTTGCCAAGCAAAACATTTAATTTAATTTATGGGCAATGGTTGTTTAGGTTTTGTGTTCCAGTGTTTTTTATATCTTCAGGTTTTTTCTTTAGTAAAATGTCAAAAAAAAAGCGAAGAAAATACATTAAACGAGTATTTGTTCTATATATGGTAAGTACTATTATATACATTCCCTTCGTGATTAATTCGATTTCAACAGTTCCAGATATTGAAGGAATCAAACAAATTGTAAAATACTTTATATTCGGATACGGACATTTATGGTATTTATGTGCTCTCTTTTTTAGCCTTCTTATCTGGTATTTTCTCTCTAATAATGATTCTTTCAAAAAAATAGATGACAGTATTGTTTTATTTACGGCTATTTGCACACTTTTTTTCGGAGCATTTTTTGACGAATATTATCATATGACAGACATTCATCTAATTTCAAGAATTGGTACAATATTAGATGAATATGGTTCGACCAGATCTGCGATTTTTATGGGGTTGCCTTTACTATGTATTGGTCGGTACATCGAAAGGCATAAAACAAGCAATAAAATAAAAATTAGACAAGCATTAATCATTACGATACTTACGTCATGTGCTTCATTAGCAGAGATGATATTCATAGTACGACATGTTTCAAATAATTATATGCCTACTTGTGATATTACTTTTTTCAATTGGATTCCAGCTGTTATGCTTTTTGTCGTATCTCTTAAAGTGCCATGTAGTATTGAAAATATACACATGCGTTATTTGCGAAAAACCGCCGATATTGTTTATATTATCCATCCTCTTGTCATAAGTTTGCTGAACAAATTTTTGATGAATATTAAATATATGCAACGTTTTATTCTAGTACTCATTATTTCTTATTCTGCATCTTTCTTAGTGATTAGTTTTTTTCGTTTACGACACATTCAAAAAGATAGTTGATAGGTGTATATATGAATAGACATTGTAATTCAATGAGAGACATTTTTGCTGATTGAAATCAGGTTTAGAGCATGTTAACAGATATAGAGTATTTATAAAATCCAAAATCATGTATATCTGTGACAAAATGAAGCTTTGAGATATTAAGCCCGAAGGCCATAAGTTTTTACAAACTGTAGGCTTATCTTATGGAACGTGTCAATCTGCCATGCGAACAACCTTCGTATGGGGAACAGGCAGTGATCTGACTCTAGCTGAAACTGTTACGACAAATTGCCGTTATTTTTTCAATTGAGGCAACAATCGAATGTAAGTTTTCTCTATTGAAAGCCTCCCCTAAATTCGTTACAATACTTTAGGTAAAAGAATAGGTGGTGTAGGGAAAATATGAGCGCATTCTGGTCTAGTTTTGGTTGGACTCTGTTAGGAGCCGCAATCGGTGCAGTTATTACATTCTTTATTACAAGATGGTATTTCCAGAAGCAGATCAAGGATCATCCTCCAATAAATGAGAAGATGGTTAGAGCAATGTTTATGCAGATGGGCAGAAAGCCTTCTGAAGCACAGATCCGCAGTGTAATGAAGTCCATGAATCAATAATGATTGCTTTGATAAAAGCCGCGTAAAAACGCGGTTTTTTTCTTGTTATAAAAGCATTAGAAAGAGCTTTCAATACTTTGTGAATAATTGTGCATTTTACGTATGGTTGTAATATAATGAATGAGAATTATAGGAGGACATATGAGTACTGAAAACAAAAAAGTTTTCGAATCTATGGATGGTAATACTGCGACAGCTCATTCTGCGTATGCGTTTACAGAAGTTGCCGGTATCTATCCGATTACGCCATCTTCCCCGATGGCTGAACACATTGACGACTGGGCTACTGCCGGACGTACAAATGTATTTGGGGATAAGGTAAAGGTTGTTGAAATGCAGGCTGAAGGCGGCGCTGCTGGTGCAATTCACGGAGCACTGCAGGGCGGATCTCTGGCAGCTACATTCACAGCTTCACAGGGTCTGCTTCTGATGATCCCGAACATTTACAAGCTGAAGGGTGAATTACTGCCGGGCGTTATTCACGTTGCTGCACGTACAATTGCTACCCATACACTGTCAATCTTCGGTGACCATTCAGATGTCTATGCTTGCCGTCAGACGGGCATTGTTATGATGTGCTCTCATTCTGTACAGGATTGTATGGATCTTGCCGGTGTTGCACATCTGATCGCTATTGATGGATCTGTTCCGGTCATGCATTTCTTTGATGGATTCCGTACATCTCATGAGTATGACAAGGTCGAGGTCATGGACTATGACTTCCTGAAGAGCCTGCTCCCTATGGACAAGGTCGAGGCATTCCGCAAGCATGCGCTGAACCCTCATACAAACCCTGTAACCAGAGGCGGAAACCAGAATGATGATATCTTCTTCCAGGCTGAAGAAGCTCAGAATAAGCGTTTTGAGGCTATTCCGGATATTGCAGCTAAGTATATGAAGGCTGTATCCGAACATACAGGACGTGACTATGCTCCGTTTGTCTATGTTGGTGCTAAGGATGCTGAGAGAGTCATTGTTGCTATGGGTTCTGTAACAGATACTATTACAGAGACAATCAACACACTTGTTAAGAAGGGTGAGAAGGTTGGCCTGATCAAGGTTTATCTGTATCGTCCATTCTCTCAGAAGTATCTGGAAGCTGTTCTTCCTGCAACTGTTAAGAAGATTGCTGTTCTGGATCGTTCCAAGGAAGTTGGTTCACGTGAACCTCTGTTCCTGGATGTATGCTATGCGCTGCGTAAGCATAATCTGACAATTATTGGCGGCCGTTACGGACTGTCCTCAAAGGATACCAACCCGTCTCATATCAATGCTGTATATGAAGAACTCAAGAAGGATGCTCCTAAGGAAGAGTTCACCATCGGTATCGATGATGATGTTACTCATCTGTCACTGGATCCAGTTGAAATCAAGGTTGATTCCGACTACACATCCTGCCTGTTCTATGGTCTGGGCTCTGATGGTACAGTAGGTGCTAACAAGTCCACTGTTAAGATCATTGGTAATAACACTGATCTGTATTCACAGGCTTACTTCGCATATGACTCCAAGAAGGCCGGCGGCGTCACACGTTCTCATCTGAGATTCGGTCCGTCCCCAATCCATTCTCCTTATTACATCAACAGAGCTGACTTCATTTCCTGCTCACTGGATTCCTATGCATTCAAGTTCGACATGGTTCGTGATCTGAAGGAAGGCGGAACATTCCTGCTCAATACAAATATTCCTGCTGATCAGGTTGGCGACCGTCTGCCTAACAGAATGCTGAAGGGTTTAGCTGACAAGCATGCAAAGTTCTACATCATTGATGCTAACAAGCTTGCTATGGAAACACATATGGGACGTCATACAAACACGATCCTGCAGTCCGCATTCTTCAAGCTGAACGAGCAGATCATGCCTTATGAGAAGTCTCTGAAGCTCATGAAGGATTCCGCACGTGCAACATATGCACGTAAGGGTGACGATGTTGTCAATGCCAACGTTGCTGCTATTGAAAAGGGATCTGAAGGACTCATTGAAGTCAAGGTTGATCCAGCTTGGTCCAAGCTTGCAACAAAGACATCCCTGTTTGAACTGACAGGTGATGAACACTATGATTCCAACGTCCAGAGAATCAATGCTCTGGAAGGATATGACATGAAGGTTTCCGACTTCACTAAGGAAGATGTTATCGATGGATCTATTCCTGAGAATGTATCTTTCCGTGAGAAGAGAAACATCGCTGCTCAGGTTCCTGAATGGGATGCTGACAAGTGTATCGAATGCGGTAAGTGCGCATTTGCATGTCCTCATGCAACAATCCGTCCGTTCCTGATGACACCGGAAGAGGCTTCAAAGGCTGAATCTATTGCAAAGGAAACAGGCGTAGACTTCACAACCAAGGAACCTTCCGCTCTGTATAAGAACGCTAAGGAAGATGGTCTGAAGTTCAGAATTCAGCTTTCACCTATGAACTGTGTAGGATGCGGTGTATGTATCACAGTATGCCCAGTCAAGGCTCTTACAGCTAAGGACGTTACAACACAGCTCAAGCAGGATAAGCTTGCTGACTACCTGTACAAGGAAACTGAGTACAAGCCGCAGTATGGCAATTCTGATACAGAAGCAGGCGTCTCTCTTGAAATGCCTTACTTCGAAGTTTCCGGATCCTGCCCAGGATGCGGAGAAGCTCCTTACTACAGACTGGTTTCCCAGCTGTTCGGCAAGGACATGCTCGTTGCTAACGCAACAGGCTGCACAATGATTTACTGCTCTGCAGTTCCTTCAACACCATTTGTCTTCGACAAGAATGGTGAAGGTGTTGCTTGGGCTAACTCCCTGTTCGAGGATAACGCTGAATACGGATTTGGTATGGCTGTTGCACAGGTTACCAAGGAAGCTCGTATTCTCCGTATCATGGAAGAGAACATGGATAAGGTAGAACCTGAACTGAAGAATGCTTTCCAGGGATACATCGATGCTAATGATGACCGTGATAAGCAGAGAGCAGTTAAGGATTCCATTGTTAAGGGTGTTAAGGCATCCAAGGTAGAAGCAGTTAAGCCTCTGCTTGAAA
This sequence comes from Bulleidia sp., assembly GCA_041859965.1. Classification (GTDB taxonomy): domain Bacteria; phylum Bacillota_I; class Bacilli_A; order Erysipelotrichales; family Erysipelotrichaceae; genus Bulleidia. The sequence goes on from JBFLGD010000014.1 coordinate 7,881, forward strand.
TGGAAAGAGATCTCGTTGATAAGTCCGTATGGATCATCGGCGGTGATGGCTGGGCATACGATATCGGCTACGGCGGACTCGATCATGTCATGGCAAACAACCTGAACGTTAACGTTCTGGTTATGGATACTGAAACTTATTCCAACACAGGCGGACAGGCATCCAAGTCTACACAGGCTTCTGCTATTGCTAAGTTCGCTGCCGGCGGAAAGGCTACAGCTAAGAAGGATCTGGGTCAGATCTTCATGGAATATGGAACAGTTTATGTTGCTTCCGTATCTATGGGTGCTAACCAGACACAGACAATCAAGGCTCTCAAGGAAGCTGAATCCTATAAGGGACCTTCCATTGTTATCGCATACTGCCCATGTGCAGAGCACGGTATCAAGGGTGGACTGATCAAGTCTCCTATCGTTGAGAAGGAAGCTGTAGAGTGCGGATATTCTGTACTGTACAGATACGATCCACGTAAGGAACAGCCTCTGACAGTTGATTCCAAGGAACCTGACTGGACAAAGTTCAATGCATTCCTGATGAGAGAAGCTCGTTACTTCAACCTGCCTAAGTTAAAGGGTCAGGAAGAAGCAGACAAGATGTTTGCTAAGACTCTGAAGGACGCTCAGACTCGTTATGATAAGCTTCTGACTAAGGTCAAGATTCAGAACGAGAAGTAATTGAAATAACTGAAAGATGCGGTACCACGTATATGGTGCTGCATCTTTTTCTATACCTGTTAATCCCGTGATCATTCTGCTAAAATAGGACAGGACCAAAATTATGAAAATACTGTTATATTTTGAAGGACAGGATGTTATATCGAAGTCAGGTATCGGAAGGGCATTCAACCACCAGCAGAAGGCACTGAAGTCTGCAGGTATTGAATACACAACTGATCCATGGGATACAGATTACGATATACTCCATATCAATACCTGCTATATGAACTCTGATGCTATTATCAAGAATGCCAGAGATCAGGGCAAGAGAGTTATTTATCACGCGCATTCAACGGAAGAAGACTTCCGCAATAGTTTTACTTTTTCCAATTTCTTGGCTCCATTTGTAAAGAAATGGCTTATTCATCTGTATTCACAGGCGGATGCTCTGATTACACCGACGCCTTATTCAAAGAATATACTGACAGGGTATGGCTTGAAGATGCCTATTTTTCCTGTATCCAACGGTATCGATCTATCTAGATATCAGAAGGATCAGGAGAAAATACTTGCCTATAGAAAGTACTTTTCTCTGAAACCTGATGATAAGGTTGTTCTTGGTGTAGGACTGCTGTTTCAGAGAAAAGGACTCTTTGACTTTGTAGAGGTCGCCAAGAAGCTGCCTCAGTATAAGTTCATCTGGTTCGGCAATATATCCAAGGCTATTATTCCGCCGAAGGTGACGGAAGTTGTAGAGAACCATCCTGAAAATGTCATTTTTCCAGGCTATGTGAAAGGACCGATTATTGAGGGCGCATATGCGGACGCTGACTGTTTCTTTTTCCCTTCTTATGAAGAGACAGAGGGAATTGTTGTATTGGAAGCTTTAGCTTCCAAGTGCCCGGTCATCGTCAGAGATATACCGGTATTTGATCCATGGCTCGTAAACGGGAACAACTGCTATAAGGGAAAAGATAACGAAGAATTTGCTAATCTGATTACCGGAGTTGTAGAACGGCAGCTTCCGCTGACAACAGGAAAAGGCTATGAATGTGCGGAACAGCGCAGTATAGAAGCAGTTGGACAGCAGCTGAAAGCTGCCTATGAACATGTCATGTCCATAGACCCGTTACATTGAGAAACATACAGGTAAAAGGTATAATTGTGTTATGTGGAAAAAGATAAAAGCTCTTTTCAGCAATACGATTTTTAATATTGTGATGATCTTTGCACTGGCAGGGCTGGTGCTGTATTTTACCTTAAAGGATGACGGCGCAGAGGTTATTTCCGCACTCAGCAGAGTCAGTATTCCGCTGCTGATCGTTATTGTTTTGCTAATGGTACTGGAACGATTGATGCTTGGATGGGGATTGATGTATGAATGCAGACTGACACATCCAAAGTATTCATTGAAACAGGGGTTTGTTAACTCCTATACAGCCGGTCTGTTCAACAACATTACACCAGGTGCTTCCGGAGGACAGATAGCCCAGGGCTATATCTTCAGAAAGCAGGGAATTCCTGTTTCTACAAGTGTAGGTGTTCTGTGGCTGGACTTTATTGTATACCAGACTACGATGTGCATCTTTGTACTGGGACTTCTGCTCTTGAAGTTCGATCATTTCTACCGGAACTATTCGCAGTTCTTCCTGATCGTAATATTAGGATTTGCTGTGGCAATGGCAATTATTGTATTTCTATGGGCTCTTGCGCTTTCACCAAAGTTCTATACATGGCTTACAACAAGCGGTCTGAATATCGGTGTAAAGCTGCATCTTGTAAAGGACAGACAGAAGTCACTGGACAGCCTCAATACACAGCTTGAACAGTTTGGCAGAGAAGTAGTTGTACTGAAGACACACAAGAAAATGATTGTACTGCTTGGTGTGGAGGATCTTTTAAGACTGATCATCTATTACAGTATCCCTTTCCTGTGTGCGTATGCCCTGCAGCTGGAGGTACATCCTAGTATGTATCTGGATATGCTTGCACTTTCCTCATTTGTTGCTATGGTCAATGCATTCCTTCCGATGCCTGGAAGTTCCGGCGGCACAGAAGCTACCTTTGTACTGATGTTTTCAACATTGTTCTCAAAAGTAGATGCAACTTCGATCATGATTCTCTGGAGAACGGTAACATTCTATCAGGTACTGATCGTTGGAACCTTTGTATTCCTTTATGCAAGAACGAGGAAGGATGTACCGCTTGAACCGGGAAGACCTGCTACCTATACAGAAGAAACAGTAAAGAAGATATACGAAGAAAAGAAAGAGGAGGATGCATGAGAGTTGGATTATTTTCAGATACATATCCTCCGCAGATCAACGGAGTTGCAAACAGTACATATATACTGCGGTGTGAACTTGAGAAACATGGACATGAAGTATATGTAGTTACTACCTATGCCGGCAGCGGTATGCATAAGTGGGATGAAAAGGATCCTCATGTTCTGCGGTTGGCAGGATTGACACTGAAGTCTCTTTATGGCTATGTGGCGACATCTCCTTTTCATATAGCTGCTACGGAAGAAGTAGGCAAGCTGCATCTCGATGTCATTCATGCCCAGACCGAATTCGGTGTAGGTATCTTTGCACGTCTCTGTGCCCGTTCTCTGCAGATTCCTTTAGTATCGACATATCACACGACTTATGAAGACTACACGCATTATGTCAACTTCATCAATTCAAGAACAGTAGAGAAATATGCAAAGATCGGAGTAGCTAAAGTAGCGAAACTGTATGGCGATACTTCCATGGAAGTAATTGCTCCTTCCAATAAAACCAGAGATATGCTGGAAGGATATCATATACGCCGTGAGATCAATGTAATTCCAACTGGACTGCAGCTGGATCAGTTTTCTCCTGCTCATGTCAATGCTGAAAAGACAAAGGCAATCAGAGAAGAATGCGGCTTTGGTGAAAGTGATAAAGTCATTATCTATGTAGGACGTCTTGCCAGTGAGAAGTCATTGGATCTTGTTATCAGGGGTGCTGCAAAGGCAGCTGAAAAGAATCCTGCTATCCGTATGATGATCGTAGGCGGCGGCCCGGACAGTGACAATCTGAAGCAGCTTGCCAAGGATCTGCATGCGGATAAAAACATTGTATTGACAGGACCTAAACCTTCTGAAGAGATTGCGGATTACTACCGCTGTGCAGATGCGTTTATTTCAGCTTCTCTGAGTGAAACACAGGGGATGACCTTTATAGAGGCAATGGCAGCCGGTCTTCCATTGTTCGCAAGAAAAGATGAAGTGCTGGATGATCTTCTGATACCCGAAAAGACCGGCTGGTTCTTTAAGGATGAAAATGATCTTTCTGAACTTCTGATAAAATTCGCCGGCATTTCTGCTGAAAAGGAAAAGCAGATGAGCAGCGACTGTGTACTGCAGGTAAAACCTTATAACAGTGAGATCTTCTATGAGAATGTACTGCGGGTATATCAGAGAGTCATTGATGATTATCGCGATCTTTACACAATTGACGATGTTCATATCAAGGATGGCACCGTACAGCTGTATCTGATCTCTTCAAGCAAGGATGAACTGCGTCTGCAGGTATCTGTGGATGATTATTACAATATGGGACTGCGCAAGGACGGTGTCATGACGAAGCATTCTCTGAGTGAAATGCAGTACAGAGAGGTTGGGACACTTGCATATCAGAAATGCATTCATCGTCTTTCTGTTAAGGACAGAAGCCGCAAGGAAATCTATGACTGGCTGACACAGAATACAGAATGTGATATCCGTACAGTGAATGAAATCGTTGAGCGTCTTGAAGACAAGGGATATATCAATGATGAAAGATACTGTGAAGAGGAAATCACACGTATGAAAGCCTCACTTGCAGGTCATAACAAGATTGTACGTATTCTTACAAAACATGGACTGCCGGCAGAACTGGTAGAAGAGAAGCTGAGTGCACAGAAAAATGATGAAGATGAGAATGCCAGAAGATATGCTGAGAAGGTGATTCATTCTCATCATGGCGATTCTGTCAATGGCACAAAAACTGCTCTGAAACAGAAGCTGATACTGCAGGGATACAGTGTTGGAACAGCTGACCGTATCGCAGCTGAGAGTGATTTTTCAAAGTGTGAAATACATGAAATAGATAATCTAAGAAAATGCTGCTATAAAGCACGCCGTCGCTATGAACGCAAGTACAGTGGAAGTGAATTAAGGAACAGACTGTTCCGCTACTGTGCAGCGAAGGGATACACGATGGAAGATATCTATACGGTACTGGATGAAATGGAGTGGAATGATGACTAAAATAAAGGATTTGCAGGTTAAGAGCAGAGAGACAGATATCTATCTGATCAAGGATGTAAAGAATGGAACAACTTCAAAGGGAGCTCCGTATCTTTCACTGACGCTGCAGGACAACAGCGGCATGATTGATGGAAAACTCTGGGATGTTAAACCTGGACAGGCAGATCTATGCAGGTCCGGCAAGTTTATTGAATGCTCTTTTGAAGTCATTCAGTATAACCAGAACAAGCAGCTTCATATCAACATGGTGATGCCGGCGGATGAGAGTACGATAGACATGAGCGAATATGTCATGGCATCCTCCTATTCTGAAGAGACACGCAGAAAGGATGCAGAGGAGCTGGTAGCTTCTATCAAGAATGAAAATTACAGAAAACTTGTAATCGGTATGATGGAGTTTGTCGGTGATAAGTACTATTCCTATCCGGCAGCTTCCAAGATTCATCATAACTTTTTGGGCGGACTGTCTGAACACTCTCTGTCTATGGCAAAGATGGCAGAGGAAGTATGCAATCATTATCCACAGCTGAACCGTGATTTACTGATCTCCGGCGCACTGATTCATGATGTTGGAAAGACAGCAGAACTGAGCGGTCCTGTTACAACTGAATACACCGTGAAGGGAAAGCTGGAAGGGCATATATCTATAGCGAATGGATGGATGAGCGAAGTCGCAGCCAATCTGCATATGGAAGATACAGAGGAAGCAGTGCTTCTGCATCATATGATCCTCTCTCATCATGGCCATCTTGAGTATGGTTCACCAGTCATGCCAATGGTTCAGGAAGCAGAAGTACTGAGTCTCCTGGATAACCTGGACGCAAGACTGAATACCCTGAAGCAGGCATTGGGCGATACACAGCCTGGCTGCTGGACGAATAAACTGTTTGCACTTGAGAACCGTCAGTTCTATAAACCTGAAAGCACTAAGGAGCAGTAAAATGGATATTCGTTTGAAACTTGTACAGCTGACACATCAGATGCTTCAGAAAGCCGGAAGAGGCGGATCCTTTCCCGGCATTCTTGCATTGAAGATGGATCCTCATTTCATTGAAAAGTTCAGAATGCCGAAGATTGTTGTTCTAGTTACAGGTACTAATGGCAAGACGACAACATCTAATCTGATTGCTGAATCACTGCGTCAGGCGGGACTGAAAACGATCAATAACAGACGCGGAGACAATCTGAATGTTGGCATTGCAACACTGCTCGCTTCTAACAGTGACAGCAATTTCTGTATACAGGCTGATGCTGCAGTCATTGAAGTCGATGAACTGACACTGTACAGACAGTTCAGGAATCTTCATCCAACGCATTTAGTTGTTACAAATTTCTTTCGTGATCAGCTCGACAGAGCAGGAGAAATGGAGACAATTATTCGAAAGATACAGGATGTCACTTCTGATTTCACAGGAGATATTATTCTGAATGGGGACGATCCGAATACTCTTCGTATTGCTGACAGTGCAAAACTTGCAAAGATTCATACGTTCACTGTAGACCGGAACAGTGTGTCCAGAGATACTACTGATGAAGCATCTGAGGGAAAGTTCTGCCCAAGATGCGGAAAACCGCTGCAGTATCAGTATTATCAGTATTCTCATATTGGAAGATTTGTATGTCCTGAGGATGGCTTTGGGACGATTCATCCGGATATTGAAGTAACCGATATTGATTTCAAGGCACAGGATTTCACGGTTGAAGGAAAGCAGTATCATAACTTCATCAACAGTATCTATGCTGTCTATAACTGTGCAAGCGTTCTGACTGTCATGAAGGTACTGCATCTGGATCCTGCAGCAGCAGATAGAGTATTTACTACATTTGTCCTGAAAGAAGGAAGAAATGAAGTCTTTGCTCTGAAGAAGCCATGTGTGATCAATCTTGTTAAGAATCCAACCGGTGCAAATGAAGTTATGAAGTATATTCTTTCAAGACCCGGTGATAAGAATGTATGTATATTTCTGAATGACAATGATCAGGATGGACATGATGTCTCATGGATATGGGATGCTCACTTTGAAAGACTGAATGTACCTGAAGTGAAGAAGATCATATGCTCTGGTCTGCGTGCTTATGATATGGCACTGCGCCTGAAGTATGAAGGATTGGAAGACAGAATAGAAGTTATCGAGAATTCCAGAGAAGCAATCGAGCATCTGGACGATCTGAATATGGACAGCTACGTCATTGCTACATACACAGCACTTCATCCAACCAGAGCTATTCTGAGGAAGGAGGAACATCGTTCATGAATCTGAAAATACTATGGATGTATCATGACCTGATGGATCTCTATGGCGATAAGGGAAATGCCGAGGTGCTGCGTGTACGTGCTTCTAAAAGAGGCATTGATACAGTCGTAGACACATGCGGTATTGGTGAAGAAAGAAACATCGATGATTATGATCTGTTTTTTATGGGAGGCGGTGCTGATCATGAACAGAATCTGATCTTTGATGATCTTCTGCAGAGAAGAGACAGTATTCAGCAGGCAATGGATCATAAGACAGCATTTCTGCTGATATGCGGCGGCTACCAATTATTCGGACAGTATTACCGTGATCAGGATGGCAATATGGTAGAAGGACTGAAGTTCTTTGATTACTATACAGAAGCGACTGATCGTGCACATCGCTGTATTGGAAATATTGCTATTGAGACAGAGATGGATGGCGATACTTTCAAGGCAGTAGGGTTTGAGAATCATGGCGGACAGACAAAGCATGTAGAGTCTCCATTCGGAAGAGTTCTGTTTGGACAGGGCAACGAACATGCTTCAAGCTATGAGGGATTCATGAATGATCAGGTCCTGGCAACATATATGCATGGACCTCTGCTTCCTAAGAATCCGATGATAGCAGACAAGATCATCAAGCGGGCATTGCGCAAGAGATATGGGGGAGTGGAGCTTGCACCGCTCGATGACACAATAGAAAACAATGCACGTGAAGTAATGCTGAAGAGACTGCACTGTGATTGATTAGAAGGTTCAGGGGAGTATGAAAAAGGGGATCAGCAGAAAAAAGAGAATACTTCTTGTTCTGCTTACGGCAGCAGTGCTGGTTTCAGGCTGTGCTGGTATCTGGTATTGGTGCTTGGGCGGAAAGAATTATATAGCTTATGATTTCCATCGAAATCATGAGCCTTTTACTTTGTCTACTGCGACCAATACTGATGCACTGTACTCAGATGCCCAGTATAAGAACTATCTGGACAGCTATTCCTCGCTTGTGTTGAAGGATACGGACAAGATCGTAGCAGACAGCTATATTATGCCGGGACTGAAATCTACCCGTTCCATCAGTGATGATAAACCTGGTACCAGCAGTATCTGTACCTCCATGACACCGCAGGGCGTTGCGGTGTGTGAGAACTATATTCTGATTTCAGCGTACTGCTATCGTAAGGATCATCATTCGGTCATCTATGTACTGGATAAGACAACGCATGCTTTTGTGAAGGAGATTGTACTGGATGATATGAGTCATGTTGGCTCGATAGCGTATGACACTGCATATCATAATATATGGGTATGCTGCTATGATGAAAATGAGAATAAGCCATATGTAAAGGCATTCTCCCTGAGTGAGATGGAAGCCTACAGCTTTGATGATGGCTATAAACCCATTGAATATTCACTTTCCTATCCTATTGAGACACAGAAGCGTGCATCCTTTATGAACTATCGAAATCATTCTCTCTATGTAGGTTTCTTCTCCGAAGATCAGGATAAGATGACAACTGTACAGAGATTCACGATCAACGCAAAGGGCGGATTGGACACAGTTGACTTTGCACCAGAGGAAGATGGTGTTGAACCGATTCCTTTCCCTGCTGGAATTACTTATATTGAGCATGGTGTACAGGGCTTTGCAGATAATGGCAAATATCTGTTTACTATTCAGTCATCCGGATCGCAGAACAATTCCAAGCTGAAAATATTCAAGAATCCGAATGAAGAATCCGATCAGGCCGTCAATCAGGCACTGGGAGATGACGCATTGCAGACAATTACAATTCCGCCGATGGCGGAAGAAATCTATTATGCTGATGGATATATTTATATATGCTTTGAGTCAGCCGGCTATGTATTCCGCGGCAGAGATGCACCTCACATTGACCGTGTAATGGTTATCAAGTGGGAGTAGTCAAAGCTAATCAGTTTACTTATTTCTTCGTTTCAGTGTAAAATGTAGTCATAACGGGAACGTTTTTCTGAATAGTGTGGTGCTAAGATGAAAAGATGGATTCGCTCGCATGTATTGAAAATCATTAAATTGTTATTAGCAGTGCTGTGTATTTCATCACTGATTTTTGTTGTTGCTGACAATCGTGAAACTATATTCAGTACTTTTTCATCGAATGATACCGAAGATAAAGAGAAGATTCCTGCTACAACAGAAGTCCTCTTTATTTCGTCATACTCTCAGAATCATATAACTCTGTCAGATCAGCTGAAAGGCATTACCAAAGTGCTGTACAGCAATGGCATTGGGGTGGATGTAGAGTATATGAAGATGAAGGAATATCCAGATCGGGAAAGTATCGATGCTTTTACACAGCTGTTAACAGAGCGTATGTCTAAGCATGATAAGTACAAAGCTGTCATTCTCGGTGATGATGCAGCACTGTCTTTCGGCGAAGAACATGAGCATGATCTGTTTGAAGGAATTCCTATGATATTCCTTGGTGTGAATGATCAGGATCATGCGGAGAGAGCTGCTGCAGATTCAATGATTACCGGTTCTGTTGAAGTGAGCTATCAGAAACAGATCATTGAACTTGCGATGAAACTTGAGCCTAATGCTCATAAAGTAGCTGCTGTATATGATACAACGGATACCGGTATTGGTGACTACGCTGCCTTTCAGAAACTTGCAGCAGATTATCCTGATTATGAATTTATCGGTGTGAATGCTTCTGGAATGACAAGACAGGAACTTGGAAATACGGTTGCCGGATATGACGATGATTATATTCTGATCATGATGGATGCGAATAATGACAGTGAAGGAAATTCCTATCAGGTACAGGACAGTATGCAGTATGTAGCTGCCAAGGCAAAGATTCCGACATACAGGATTAACGTAGGCGGTATCGGCTATGGTGCTGTCGGACAGGTGCAGTATGACTTTGAGGCGGCTGGTGAAGAAGCAGGCAGGAGAGCACTCCATGCGGTGAATGGAGAATCTGTCGGTATACTTCCACTGTCTGCAGAAAACAGTCCTACCTATTGCTTTGATGAGGAACTGATGAATAAGTTCGGGCTGGATATGGATCTGCTTCCGCAGGGAACGTCCATTGTTAATCAGAGACTCACTTTCTTTGCTGAGAACAAGCGTGTTATTCTTCCGGTATTAATTATCCTTCTGAGCTTAGTTGTACTGATGATCCTGATATACAGAGACTATGCAATCAGTCATAAGAATCTGCAGAAACTGAAGGATTCTCAAAAGGATCTGCAGTATGCAGTCGATCATGATGCTCTGACTGGTCTTCTGAACCATAATGCGACTGTAGAAGCACTTGAATGGATCATTGATAAAGGTGAATACATCATGTTCATGATGGATGTTGATGATCTGAAGAAGATCAATGATACATATGGCTATAAAGTTGGAGATGAAGTTATCAGGCAGACAGCAGCACGTATGTCTGCATATACAGATGCAAATAATGGTTTTGTTTCAAAGTATGGCGGCGATGAGTTTATTATGCTGTTCTCCGGACGGAGAGATACAGCTGTCAGACACATACAGGCACTGCAGAGTATCATAGGAACACCTTTGAAGATGAAGAATGCTGTAATAACAGTGCATGTTTCCTGTGGCATTACACTGTTCAGAGGAGAGCACTGTGATATCAACCGTGAAATACAGAATGCTGATCTTGCTATGTACAATGCAAAGGATCATGGCAAGAATGGATACATTATCTTTGAACATGAGATGAGAAGTTCCGTGGAAGAAACAAACAATATCAGAGATCTTCTGCTGGATGCCATTGAGAAGGAAAGATTCTACATGGTCTATCAGCCGCAGGTATCAACGGATAAGAAAGAGCTGTCTGGATTTGAAGCACTTGTACGTATTCGTGACTGCAGCACATCTCCAGGGGTCTTTATTCCAATTGCTGAAGAATGCGGACTGATCAGTCAGATAGGCCGAATTACTACAGAACTGGTGATTAAGCAGATTGCCAGCTGGAAGAATGAGGGAAGAGAGCTTCATCCAGTTTCTGTCAATTTCAGTGTGAATCAGCTGTATGATCATACATATCTGAAGTTCCTTGAACAGAGACTGAAGAAATATGATGTTCCTGCAGAGTGTGTAGAAATTGAACTGACGGAAGGCAGATTCATGGAGAACACACATATGGCCATGGAAATGTTTGCGGAATTGAAGAGAATCGGTGTCAGAATACTGCTGGATGACTTTGGTACAGGATATTCCTCACTGTCATATTTGAGCTATATACCAGTAGATGTTATTAAAATTGATAAAACAATGATTGATACTTATTTAAATAACAGTAAACTTATCAGTGACATTATTCATATGGCGCATAATCTGAACAAGGTCGTCATAGCAGAGGGTGTTGAAGAAGAATGGCAATATAAATATCTTCTTGAACAGGGCTGCGATTATATTCAGGGGTATTATTTCTCTAAACCTCTTCCAGGCAGAGAAGCTATATTCTTTGATCCGGCAGAGAAAAAATAAAATTTATCAGGAAGAAGGAAAGCATGGCAAAACTATATTTCTATTACGGAGCAATGGGCAGTTCCAAGTCCGCAAACGCATTGATGGTGGAATACAACTATCGTGAAAGAGGACAGAAGGTACTTTTAGCAAAGACGAATCTCGATAAGAGATACGGAGAAAATAAGATACGCAGCCGTATTGGCCTGGAGAGAGATTGCTATCTGTTAAGTGATATCTGTGCAATGAAGGACAGCGATATCCGTACATACGATGCTGTGATCGTAGATGAGATTCAGTTTGCTAAGAAGGAGCAGGTGGATTTCCTTGCTCATATTGTGGATGACCTCAATGTACCCGTAATGTGCTATGGACTGCGCTCCGACTTCCAGATGAATCTTTTTGAAGGCAGCGAAAGACTGCTTGCTATATGTGATGAAATTAAAGAGATCAAGACGGTATGCTGGTGCGGCAAGAAAGCCATCTGCAATGCCCGTTATAATGAGCATGGCATTGTAAGACAGGGAGCCCAGGTGATGCTCGGCGCCAATGACGAATATATTGCCTTATGCCGCAAGCATTTCCTTGAAGGAAAACTGAGCAGAGATGATGATACGCATATTCCGGTGAGTGTTGATCAGAAGAAAGACTGATTGAATACAATCAGAGTATGTTTCAGCGATGAGAAGGAAGTGGAGGACATCATGCTGAAGATTGCATTTCTTACATTTGACTGGAATTACAATGTAGCCTATGAGTACAGCTGCGGTGTACAGAGATTCACTGAATCACATCCGGACATCAGTGTTTATGTATTCAATGGGATGGGGAAGTATACGGAAATTACTGCCGTTCCCCATAATTTTGAAATATTTAATATTGCTGATCTGGATCGGTATGACGGCGTTGTCTTTCAGGCAAACCGTACCTGGCCTGTAGAACGAAGGCAGCTGATTGCAGACCAATGTGCTGCTAGAAATATTCCTGCTGTATCTGTCAACTATCCTTTGAATCACTGTACTTATATCGGAACCGATAATTACGAAGCTATGAAGAAGATGATTACTCATCTGATCCAGGTTCATGGCGTCAGAAGGATGTATTTCATTACGGGTCTGAAGACGAGCAATGAAGCACTGTCACGTCTGCAGGCTTTTAAGGACACATGCCGTTATTACGGTATTTCAGATTATCGTATTATTGAAGGAGACTGGGAACCTGTATCCGGCAGAAAAGCAGCCAAACAGATTGCTGCAGAAGGCAAAGAGAATCTGCCGGAAGCACTTGTCTGTTCCAATGATGATGAAGCTGCTGCTGCTCTTGATGTATTTAAAGAGAACGGTATTCATGCACCGGAAGATATTCTTGTTACAGGATTTGATAACCGTGATGTTGCAGAGGCATATGAACCAAGGATCACCAGTGTAGATAGGGATTATGCATCTGTTCTTTCCACTGCACTCGAAACACTGTATGAAAAGATGCAGGGTGCAGAAGTTCCTGAAAGAGTATACAGCCCTGCAGCAATGAAGTATGAAGGCACATGCGGATGCAATGCAGGTATGGAAAATGTGCATAGTGAAAAAGAGAAGTATTTTGAAATGGATGCTTCCTTTAAAAAATACTTTTTTCTGCAGAACTATCTGCATGAAGATATGATGCAGAGCAGAACAGTACCGGAACTGATGGATGCCTTTGAGAAACTGATGCCGGATATGCAGCTTGGAATTGCATATCTGATGATAGATAAACAGTATCTGGATGGCTTTGACAGTGATGAGGACAACCATCATTACTCTCATACAGCAGTATTGATGGCATCCAATGATCCTGAAATAAAGAAATGCCATCCAAAGACACATATCTATGAAAGCGTGGAAACATCGGATATCCTTCCGACAGAATACGAAAAAAAGGGCGGTACGCAGTACAATATTTATCCGGTCGGCAGTAAGAACAGCTGTATCGGGTTCCTGATAACGGAAGGTATCAGCGATGCTGCCAGATACAATACCATACAGCTTATCCTTCTTCTGCTGGCATCCGATATGGAAAATCTGCGCAAGAGCAGGATTCTGCAGAAGATGAACAATCATCTTGGCGATCTGTATATTACGGATCAGCTCTCTGGTCTTTACAATCGTTTCGGTATGGAACACTTCGGAAGATTTTTCTTTCGTAAGACGATGATCCAGCATAAGTCTGCTTGGATATGCTTTATAGATATTGATGATATGAAGCATATCAATGACAGATGGGGTCATGAGAACGGTGACAGTGCGATTAAGGATGCTGCTGACATTATCAGAGAAGGTGTTGGCAAAGAAAATGTATTTGCAATGCGATATGGAGGGGATGAATTCCTAGTCATGGGAAGCACTTCTATGAAACAGAACATTCAGAAAGCATTGGACAGATATCATGAAACAGACAAACGTATTTATGATCTGGATCTCAGTATAGGGGAATATCAGGTTACTGCTGAAAATGAGAATCTGGATGCATGCATACGTCTGGCAGATGATGCAATGTATCAGGTAAAGAAGAAACGGAAGGAAGAGGCAGCTCTGAAAGGAATGCCTTTTGCAAGATGACGGCTGCAATTCTGATACTGTACACTGCTCTTGCATGCATTGATGCGTATGCCAGCGAGCATCATGGAAATAGACTGGCAAAGTGCTTTCTGATTCCCTGTCTTGCCGTTATTCTTCTGATTGCAGAGAATCAGGATATATTTCTGTACTTGGCACTGCTTCTATGTATGGCGGGAGATATATTTCTGATTGAAAAAACATCGCTTAGAATGAAACTTGGGACAGGTGCATTTCTGCTGGGACATGTATGCTACATTGTATGTTTTGTTCCAAATTCTGCTGTTCCGATCATACCTTCTGCTGCAATGCTTATATGCTATGCAGCAGTTGGAATGATGATAGGAAAACAGCTGGTGCCGCATGAAAAGGGTATAAAGAGATTAGGACTCGCAGTGTATATATGCCTTCTGCTGTCAATGAGCTGGATGAGTTTCAATGCGCTGATCGCAGATGCATCACTTGGTTCTTTTCTGAGCTGGTCAGGAACAGTCTGCTTTGTCGTATCAGACACATTGATCGGCCTGCAGCATATACATCATCAGGAACAGAAAGGTGTCATGCAGACATACAGTGCAGCACAGGCATTGATTGTGATAGGACAGATACTGCAATAGTATCTGTTTTTTTCTGAAGGATGAAAAGTAAAGTAAATAATGCGATAATGTACCGGTAAAAGAAAGGATGTTAACGCAAGATGGAAGAATTGAAGGAAAGAAAAGAGATGGATCCTGCTTATGAATGGAATCTGTCATCTCTGTTTGAAAATGATGAAGCATGGGAAAAAGCATTTGCTGAGGCAGATTCGTATATAAAAGATCTGGCTTCAAAAGAGGGAACTCTGAAGGATGCGAAGTCCATCTATGATTTTCTTGTTATGAGCACCGCATATTCTAGAAAGATGGAGGATCTGTTTGTCTACGCAAACTGCCGTCATGATGAGGACACTGCTGCTGCTAAGGGTCAGGTAATGTTTTCAAAGGCTTATGGAAAATTGGTAGAAGCAGAGACTGCTTCCTCCTATGCTGAGCCTGAGATTCTTTCACTGAGCAATGCTGAACTGGAAGCTGTCATAGAGAATCCAATGCTCAGTGACTATCGTATCTATCTAAAGGATCTGCAGAGACAGAAGGAACATACGCTCAGTGCTCCGCAGGAGAAGGTTATAGCATCCTTTGGAGAAGCACTTGCGGCAAGTGAGAACGCAGCCGAGGCATTATGCGATGCGGATATGAAATTCGAATCTGTAAAGGACGGTGAAGGCCAGACACATGAACTGACACAGTCCAACTACATTCTGCTGCAGCAGAACCATGACCGTACACTGCGTGAGAATTCATTCCGTTCATACTACAAGAGCTTTGCTGAGCATATCAATACATTCTCAGCGACCTATACAGGAACAGTAAAGAAAGCAACTGCAGAAGCTGCCCTGAGAGGATATCCTTCTTCCAGAGCAATGAGCATGGCCGGTGATAATATACCGGAGTCTGTCTATGATACGCTGATCGATACAGTTCATAAGAGAATGGATGTTATGTATCGCTATGTAAAGCTGAGAAAGAGACTGCTTGGTGTAGATGAACTGCATTACTATGACGTCTATGCACCTTTAGCTGAAGGACCTTCCAAGAAGTATTCGTATGAAGATGCCAAGGAAATGGTACTGAAGGCAGTATCTCCGTTAGGGAAGGAGTACACAGATCAGGTAAAGAAGGCTTACAGTGAAGGCTGGATCGATGTTTATCCTAACAAGGGCAAGAGAGGCGGCGCATATTCTTCTGGCTCCTATGATTCCCGTCCTATTATTCTGACAAACTTTACAGGCACTCTGGACAGTGTCAGCACACTGGCACATGAGATGGGGCATTCTATGCATACATGGCATACAAAGAACCATCAGCCTGCCCAGTATGCAAATTACTCCATGTTTGTTGCAGAAGTTGCTTCAACCGTCAATGAGAATCTGCTGATTGAGCAGCTGCTCGCTGATGAGAAAGATCCTGCTACAAGACTCGCACTCCTGAATCAGTATCTGGAGGGATTCAAGGGTACTGTATACAGACAGACCATGTTTGCTGAATTCGAGAAGGAAGCACACGCTGCTTCTGAAAGAGGAGAAGCACTGGATCCTGAGACGCTGAACAATCTGTACTTCAGACTGGTCAAGGAATACTTTGGACCGGAACTGATCATGGATGATGAAGTGAAATATGAATGGGCTAGAATTCCTCATTTCTATTACCTGTTCTATGTATATGTCTATGCTACAGGCTATTCTGCAGCGACAGCGCTTTCTGAGGCCATTCTGAATCAGGGCGAACCTGCAGTTAAGAAGTATCTGGAATTCCTTGATATGGGAAGCAGTGAATATCCAATTGATGAGCTTAAGCATGCAGGTGTTGATCTGACGTCACCTGATCCAATCAATGCAGCTCTGGATAAGTTTGAAAAGGTGCTGGAGGATGCTGAGAAGACAGCTTCACTGCTTGGCAAGTAAGGAATCTGAACAGACGTTGACAGTATGTCATGTCTGTTTTTTTCTTCTTTGATGAAAATGGTATACTTGTAGCATACGCGAATAAGAGGTGATCAGGATGAAGAAAGAGAAATCGTGCGGAGCAGTCGTGATGCGTACCGTTGATCGTCAGATGCAGGTTCTTGTGATTCATCAGGTTCAGGGACACTGGGGCTTCCCGAAGGGTCATGTGGAAGAGGAAGAGACCGAAGAGCAGACTGCTGTCAGAGAAATACATGAAGAGACAGGTCTGAAGGTATCCTTTGAAAAGGGCTTCAGAAAGACAGTGCAGTACAGTCCATATCCGGGCGTTATTAAGGAAGTTGTCTATTTTCTTGCGTATCCTAGAGGCGGCGCTCCGAAGGTGCAGAAAGATGAAGTGATTGAACAGGAATGGGTCTCTCTTGTACAGGCTATGGCACTGCTGACATACAACACAAGTGCTGATGTACTGAAGGATGCTGTAGCGTTTATGAAGAAGAAGGAACCGGAAGGAATTGATGAATGGTTCACTTTCTGAATAAGGAAATCCATACCGAGAATGTACTGCCCGATGAATATACAGTGCACACTCTCTGCATGGATGATCCTGAAAGAACAGCTGTCTTTGCAGAGAAGTATGAGGCAGGAACAGGAGATATTCTGCTTATGACGGAAGCAGAAGATGTTTTCTCTGACCGTCATTTCATTGCGTTCATCAACGCATGGATGGTACGTCAGTACCATCCTGTGAAACTGCTGTATCATCATCCTTCTGTATCATGGAGAAAACCTTTGCAGGCATGCGACTGCTGGAGCAAAGGTTCTGATTATCAGAAGATGATTGAAAGTACGCGTTATCTTGTGAATGATCTTGTGTTTGATGAGGAAGGCTGTATTATCAATCAGGGTATGATGAAGAAGGTGCCTTTTGGATGGTTCAATACCATGGAAAAAGGATGCGGCTGGATCGCCGCCTACAACCTTCTGAAGATTGCAGGAATGGAAATGACCATGGAACAGTGCATCCGGGAACTGGAGAAATATGGATTCCTTGGTGAAGTGATGGGTCAGGGGATTGGCTCTCTTTGCTTCTGGCTCAGAAAAAAGGGTCTTCCTGTACAGATGTCAGTGCCTGGCAACCAGAGAGCACTGAAGTGTATAATGCATTCCTCATGTGGTATTCTTCTGTACCAGCATGCACATGGCGCACATTATGCTGCATATGAGGCGGAGAAGAATGGAAAGATTCATCTCTATAATGCAATATACGGAAGAAGAGATTATACAGTGAATGCGGAACAGTTCCTGAAGAGAGAAACACTGTTTCCATTTGCATCGGTACTGTATATAGAAGGAAATAAGAATGATTAACACAGAAACAGACATCAGTACTATTCATTTTGAGGAAGAAGAGCCTGGTGAAATACTGATGGACAGCATTCAAAAGCGCGGTATGGCAATCGCTGTACAGGTAAACAGGATTAATGGTGCATATGAATGTGTAGACGGTCGGAAGAGATTGACAGTGATGAAGAGACTGTCTGAAAAGGATCCTTCCTTTCGGAAGGTAGAAGTAGAAATCATGAATGACTATTCCAGAGCCGGAAGCGGCTTCTGGGGCAATACGAAGAATCACCACTAGAGGACGATATGGAAAGACTGCAGAAAGTAATAGCGAAGGCTGGAATTGCCTCCCGCAGAAAAGCGGAAGAGATTATTGCACAGGGACGTGTAAAGGTAAATGGAAAGACTGTACGCGAAATGGGCGTACAGGTAGCTCCCAACGACAGGGTAGAAGTAGATGGCAGAGAGATAGGCAGTGAAGAGAAAGTGTATTATCTTCTCAATAAACCTAAGAATACGATCTGTGCTGTCAGTGATGATAGAAACAGAGCTACGGTTCTGACCTGTCTGCCGGACGTCAGTGAAAGGATTTTTCCGGTCGGCAGACTGGACTATGAAACGACTGGACTGCTTCTTTTAACAAATGATGGTGATTTTGCCAATGCAATGATGCATCCGCGCTCTCATATCGAAAAGACATATGAAGCATCCGTGGATGGTCTGCTGAGCGATGATATGTGTGCTCTGCTGGAAAGAGGAATACCGCTGGAAGATGGCAGGACACTGCCCGCAAAGGTAGTTCTTCTGCAGAGATCAGAGAAGAGTAAAAAAACCATACTTCAGATTACGATCCAGGAAGGAAGAAATCGTGAAGTAAGGCGTATGATGGAATATTTCCATTGTGAGGTAACAAGACTGAATCGCATCTCCTATGGTTTTCTTGATCTAGGAAATCTGAGACAGGGGCAGTACAGAAAGCTTCGGATGTTTGAAGTGAAGAAGCTGCTGTCTATGGTAAGTCACAGCTCTACACCGGTTTCTCGTAAATCATCTTCAGAAGGATCAATGTAGATTGTCTGATAGGAACCTAACTGAACCAATCCCGGTTTTGCACCCGGGATTTTCTTTAGATTCCGCAAAGGACAGTAGTTGACAGGTACGGACGAAGAATGCCTGCCTGCAGAGAAGTAGGCAGCAATCTCTGCCGCAATGCGAAGATCTTCTTCACTGGGTGAAGAGGTATGAATGACAACATGAGCGCCATGATAGTCCTTGGCATGCAGCCAAGTATCATTCTTATTTGCCTTATGCCATGTCAGCGCTTCATTCTGCAGGTTATTGCGACCGAATGATAGAGCGATGCCATCCTTGAGAACAAGATCAGTGATATGAAGCTCTTCCTGCTTCTTTTTCTTTGCCTTCTTTTTAGGCTTCCTGCTTTTCTCCTTCAGATATCCCTGAGCAATCAGTTCATTGCGTATTTCAGAGGCAGTCTCAAAGTCTGCCTGATCCAGCTGTTCCAGAAGCCCTGTAAAGTAGGAAATCTCATTCTGGCAGATATTGATCTGTTCGGTCAGATAGACCTGTCCTTTTTTCAGCTTTCCATATTTCTGATAGCACTTGGCTGCATTTCCCTTACCGTCAAGTCTAGGATCCAGAGGAATGCATACAGGCTGATCATCGTCATAGGATGTCAGAGTGATCTCTTTCTGTCCCTTGGTATCGGTGATCTGATAGGCATAAAGAAGCTCTCCGTAGGTCTTCCATCTGTCACAGTCCTTTGCGTCATCAAATTCTTTTAGAAGACGTGGAAGTTTCTGGGTCTGGTGCTTCAGTTCTTTTCTGACAAAGTGATAGATATCTCCGGATATCTGCTTGATCCTATCTTTTTCTTCCTTATGGAAATACAGAGCATCGAATCCCTCGAATAGAGAATATTCCCTGCATCTGCCTTTCCCCTTCAGTGGGATACAGTGAAAATACGAATCATTCTCTTCACATATATAAAGCGAATGAGACTGTTCTATTTCCTGCATAATGCCAGTAAAAGATTCCCCATGTGCAATACGGTATTCTACTTCTTCAGCTAGAAAAGGAGAGAACCCGGCAAATTGTTTTGTCAGTGATACTTCAGGATCATATACCTGTTCTGTAAAAGGATCTTTTTTATTCTGGGAAGGGGTTTCAGTAAACGCTGCCCCTGGCTGTATTGTTCTTCTGCTGTTTTCGAAAGGCGGTATTCTCTTCAGTGCATCAATGATCTTTCCATTATCAGCTACAAGTATAACATTGGCATATTTGCCCATCAGTTCTACATAGAGCTTCAGGAATTCCAAATCCCCAAGATCATTGTGTCTTCTGATGATGAATGTACACCAGCGGTCAAGACCTGCCTGGGTGATGGATTCAATAACTGCACCCTCCAGATATTTTCTCAGTACCATAACAAAGTTTCCTGGTTCTGAAGGTGTTGGATAATCTCTTTCAGTTAAAAGAAGACGGTTGTAAACAGAATGGCAGGATATCAGCATTTGCTGTTTTCCTAGTGAACCATGTATCTGAAAAAGGATCTCCGTATTGGAGATCTGCCAGATTTTCTGTATCCGCATTGGCAGTGAAGGCTGCAGTGCAGGTATGATTTTATGCAGCAATATTCCATCGAGTGCCATAATGACGACATTATAGCACATTGACGAAAACACTCGATTTGAGTACTATGAAAACAGAGGGAGCAGATATGACAAAAAGAGGTTTATTGATTGTACTGAGCGGTCCGTCAGGGGTTGGAAAAGGCACTGTATTAAAGGAATTCATAAATGATAAGGATCTGCAGCTGGCGTATTCTGTATCAATGACGACCAGAAAGCAGAGACCTGGTGAAGTGGATGGAGTCAATTATCATTTTGTTTCAAGAGAAGAATTTGAGAAGGCAAGAGATAACGGAGAACTTCTGGAAAGTGCAGAGTTCGTCGGCAACTACTACGGAACACCATTGAATGAAGTTGAAAAGCTTCGCAGTCAGGGCAAGAATGTCATTCTTGAAATTGAAGTACAGGGATGCACACAGGTTAGAACTAAGGTAAAGGATGCCTTAACAATATTCATTGTTCCGCCGAGCATGACAGAACTTGAAAAGAGGATCAGAGGCAGAGCAACTGAGCCTGAAGAAATTATCAGGGAGAGACTTGCTAAGGCAAGAAAGGAAATGGATCTGATCGGCAACTATAAGTATGTAGTATGCAATGATGATCCAAAGCTCGCAGCTGATATTATCCGTGTGATTATTCACCGCTATATGGATGCGAATATCTAAACAGCATTTCAGAAAGTACAGATGAAAGTCTGTGCTTTTCTTTTTGCTGAATTCAATGAATTAGCACTTGCGAAAGCGGTTACAATATTCTATATTGGAAACCAGAAGAAGAAAAGGGGTTTCCAATATGAATCAGAAAAAGGAGATACTGAAGGCCGCTGCTGTGGAGTTTCAGAAGCAGGGTCTGAAGTTCACAATGAATGATGTTGCAGTGAGACTGCATATTTCAAAAAAGACTATTTATACCATGTATTCTTCCAAGGAGGAACTGCTTACTGCGATGCTGGATGATGGGTTTGCGGGTATACAGAAGCGGAAACAGAGTGTTCTTCAAGAAGATATTCCTTTAAGGCAGAAGATCCGAAAGATCATGATTGTACTGCCTGATGAGTATAAACTGATAGATTTCAGACAATTTTCCAGTATCAATGAAAAGTATCCGGAAGTATATAAGAGACTTCAGTATCATCTGGAGCATAATTGGAAACCTGTTATTGAACTGTTATGTGATGGTATGGAAAATGGTTCTATTCGCAGAATATCCATTCCTGCACTGAAGCAGATGGTCGCTTCAACGATAGAAAGCTTTCTGACAGAAGACATACTGAAAAAGAATAGCATGTCCTATGAAGAAGGGCTGAATGCAATGATGGATATCATTATGGACGGAATTTCTGCGAGAGGCAGTGTCAATGAAGATCATTGATAATCACTGGGATTATATCTCCAGATGGACAGATGATTTTCTGTATGGCGGCCCTGCCGAGGAAACTGTAAGACTGCCGCATACCGTAAAGATACTGCCGCTGCATGATGCAGATTCCAATGACTATCAGGGAATGGTTGGATATCGAAAGACAGTTGAGTTTGATGCTTCAGAAAATGGAAGAAGACAGTTTCTGCAGTTCGATGGGGCGGCACATATTGCTGAAGTATACTTCAATGAGAAAAAGATCATGGTGCATAAGTGCGGCTATACAGGTTTTCGTACTGAAATAACAGATTTGGTGATGTATGGAGAAAAGAACACGATTGTATTGAAACTGGATACCAGTGAGAATCCTTCTGTACCGCCATTTGGGTTTGTGATTGACTATCTTACATATGGAGGTATCTACAGAGATGTGAAGATTGATTCAAGACCGTATGCATACATTGAAGATGCATTTCTGTATACACCGGATCTGCATACACTCCATATCTCTCTGAAGACGAGCGGAACTGACGGCAGTGAGAAAGTGCATATACGCGTTCTTGATCAGAAAGGGAATACAGTCACTGAGACAGAGGGCAGTGAAGGGGAAAATGAAATACCCTGCGGAACTGTCAGCTGCTGGACACCGGAATCACCTGTACTGTACACATGTGAGATCACATTGGCTGGAAAACAGCAGGATGTGCAGAATTATACATTTGGATTCAGAACGATCAGTACAGATGAGAATAATATTCTCTTAAATGGACAGCCATACTTCCTGCGCGGACTGAACAGACATCAGTGCTGGCCATATGCTGGATATGCAATGCCTGCTTCTCTGCAGAAGGAGGATGCACGTATCCTGAAAGAGGAGCTGGGTGTGAATGCAGTCCGTACTTCACACTATCCGCAGTCACATGATTTTCTGGATGCATGCGATTCTCTGGGAATTCTTGTATTCACCGAGATACCGGGCTGGCAGCATATTGGTGACAGTGACTGGAAGAAGCAGGCAATGATCAATACGGAAGATATGGTAAAGCAGTATCGCAACCACACTTCTATTGTTCTATGGGGCGTGCGTATTAATGAATCACAGGATGATGATGAACTGTACAGAGAGACAAACCGTATTGCCCACACATTGGATCCAACAAGACCTACTTCCGGCGTTCGATATTTTGAGAACAGTTCACTGCTGGAAGATGTCTATTCCTATAATGATTTCTCACATGATGGCAAAGCACCGGGATGCCGCAGGAAACAGGATGTTACCAAAGAGAAGAAACCTCTATTGATTACCGAAAGCAACGGACATATGTTTCCAACAAAGAGCTGTGACCGCTGGGAAAGAAGACAGGAACACGCGCTTAGACATGCACGTGTCATGGACAGTGCAATGAAGGATCATGAACATGCCGGTGTATTCCAGTGGTGCATGTTTGACTATCCAACCCATCGGGACTTTGGATCAGGGGACAGGATCTGCTATCACGGTGTAATGGATTCCTTCCGGAATCCAAAACTGGCAGCAGCCTTCTATGCTTCGCAGTCAGAGACTGCGCCTGTATTGGAAATAGGTTCATCCATGGACATCGGAGATTACGATGGCGGCCATCTTGATACAGTCTATGCATTTACAAACTGCGATGAAGTAAAGCTGTATCGCGGCAATGATTTTGTTAAGAGCTTTGTCAGCCAAGGATGGAAGGGACTGAAGCACGGACCAGTTAAGATCGATGACCTGATTGGCGAACTGCTTGAGAGCAGGGAGAATCTTCATGGGAAACAAGAAAAGCTGGTACATGATGCACTTCTCTCAGCACAGAGAAATGGCAATGGACATCTGCCTTTGAAGACCATGATGCAGCTTGGCTGGTGCATGATCCGCTATGGAATGAAGTACAGTGACGGTGCCAGTTTGTATGGTAAGTATGTAGGAGGCTGGGGCGGGGAACAGGCAATATGGAAGTTCGTTGGCATTAAAAACAGTAAACCTGCTGTAACAGTCATTAAAGCACCTGAAACAAAACTGCACCTTGAGGTAAAGGCAAGCAGCTGTGTGCTTCATGAAGGAAGCACCTATGATGCGGCGGCCTTCCGTATCAGAGTATTGGATGAATATAACAATACGGCTGTCTATGCGCAGCTTCCTGTCAGTTTTAAGGTAAGCGGACCTTTGAAAATCATCGGACCGGATATGGTCAGTGCGGAAGGCGGCATGTGCGGTACTTATCTGAAGACTGTCGGCAAAGAAGGAACCGGAACGCTGACCGTTCATACAGCGCAGACAGAGGATGCTGTTATAGAAATAACGGTTAAAGGAAGAGAGGAATTATAATATGGAACTCAGTAAAAGACAGACTGCTTCTTATGGAATAGGAGCAGTAGGGAAGGACATGGTATATGCACTGTCCTCCGGCTATGTCATGTATTATTTTCAGGATGTCCTTGGTATATCTGCTTCCTTTGTCGGTCTGATCCTGATGATTGCAAGAGTCTTTGATGCGGCAAATGATCCCTTCATGGGCATCATTGTTGCAAAGACACATTCTAAGTATGGAAGATTCAGGCCATGGATTCTTTCCGGGACAATTCTGAATGCATTCGTACTGTATGCATTATTCTCCGTGCCGCAGGGACTGCAGGGTACAGGACTGAATGCTTATTTTGCAGTGATGTATATTCTCTGGGGCGTGACATATACTATGATGGATATTCCATTCTGGTCAATTATTCCTGCTGTTACAAAACAGCCGAAGGATAGAGAGAAAATCTCTGTTGTTGGAAGGACCTGTGCAGGCATTGGCAATGCACTGATTACAGTTTTTGCAATGAAGAGCGTACAGATGCTGGGCGGAGGGACCACACATGCGGCAGAAAGGACCGGTTTCTCATTTGTTGCATTGATCGCAGCAGCTGTATTTGCGTTATTTGAAATAATCTGTGTGATGAATCTTCATGAGAAACCAACACCAGTCAGTGAGAATGATGAGCACAGAAAGATCAGTGACATGTTTAAGACACTGTTTGCCAATGATCAGGCAATGGTCGTTGTAATCACAATCATTCTGATCAACTGCGCACTGTACCTGACCAGCAATCTTCTGATTTATTTCTTTAAATATGATATCGGAGGGAACAGCTGGGCATCTATTCAGATGATATTCAATATGTGCGGCGGTGCTGCCCAGATTCTTGGCATGATGCTTGTCTATCCTTTGATGAGAAAGAAGATGAATAATGAAACCATCTTCAAGATCTGTCTTCTGATGGAAATAGCTGGATATGTATTAATCCTGCTTGCATGTTCTGCTTGCATTTCATCAAATATTGCAGTGATCTGCCTGTGCGGTATACCGGTATTCCTTGGCAATGGCATCCTGACAGTACTGACGACAGTATATCTTTCTGCGAGTGTTGACTATGGTGAAATCCAGTCAGGCAGAAGAGAAG
Source organism: Bulleidia sp. (assembly GCA_041859965.1). Lineage (GTDB taxonomy): Bacteria > Bacillota_I > Bacilli_A > Erysipelotrichales > Erysipelotrichaceae > Bulleidia. Next base: position 33,418 of record JBFLGD010000014.1, read on the forward strand.
AATCAGTGATCTTCTCAATGCAGACATTTGTTGTTAAGCTTGCATCAGGACTGGCAGTATTTATGGCTGGTATTGGTATTGATCTGATAGGGCTGAACAGTGACAGTGAGCTTCAGAGTGTTTCAACAATCACAGGACTGCGCCTTATGATGACAGTAATACCAATCATTGGTTTGGCAGCTGCATACTTTGTCTTCAAAAAGAAATTCAGACTGACAGATCAGAAGATTGATGAAATGAATCTGCAGCTGAAGGAAAGAAACGGTGATGATAATGCTGTGTAAATGGGAGATTAAGGGTATAGGGCAGACTGGAAAAATCGAAAAAAAAGGATCCTGTGAAGTGACCGAAGGCGAAAACAGGATTGATACTGCAGTTCCTGCAATGGAATTGCAGAAGGTACAGGCGGTGATTTTGCTCAGTGTTTCCGAACAGGAAAGAATCTTCATGAATGGATATCAGACATGGACAGCATGTCCTGAATACTCTTGCACTGACAGGATTAAAGGCATGCAGGAAATTCCATCTGTACTCATTAACAAATACGGATTCAATCGATATGGTGATTATGATTTTGTAGAGTATCCATATCAAAAAGGAATAACACAGGGAGAAACATGGTGCTATTTCAGAAAAGAAAATGTATTTCGACTGTATGCTTCAATTGATGAACACAATGGATATACCATCTTCCACTATGACAGTCATGCTGGCATGCTAACGATTGACAGAGACTGTGCAGGTCTGCACATAGAGGGAAACTTTACAGTCTTTGATTTCTACTATGGAGAGGGCAGTGAACAGCATGTCTTTGATGAGTGGTTCTCACTGATGAAGATACAGAGACATTCTGCAAAACTGTATGGATATTCATCCTGGTACAATCGGTACCAGAATATCAATGAAGAAGCAATGCGGCAGGACATGGAAGGCTGTACGGAAATCTTCCAAAAGAATGATCTGTTTCAGATTGATGATGGATGGGAAAAGTATGTGGGTGACTGGCTGGAAGCAGATTCTGATAAGTTCCCGAATGGAATGAAGAAGATGGCGGACAGTATTCATGCAAAAGGATATCGTGCGGGTTTATGGCTTGCGCCATTCGCTGCGGAAGAAAAATCAGAACTGTATCGCAGTCATAAGGACTGGTTTGTACAGGAGAAAGGACAGCCTGTATACTGCGGGTCCAATTGGTCAGGGTTCTATGCATTGGATTTCGATAAATCTGAAGTGCAGGCATATATTTCAAAAGCATTGAATCAAGTCCTGAATGAATGGGGATATGATCTGGTAAAACTTGATTTCCTATATGCGGCGGCAATGTTTGGAAGCAGTCATGAAACAAGAGCAGGCAGAATGATCAGAGCAATGAAGTTCCTCAGAGAAGTATGCGGTACTAAACTGATACTGGGATGCGGAGTGCCAACAGCTGCCGCATTTGGATATGTTGATTACTGCCGTATAGGATGCGATGTTTCGTTGGACTGGGATGATGTATTCTATATGAGACGTTTTCACAGAGAAAGAGTCTCTACCAAGAATGCAGTCGGAAATATTGTTTCCAGAAGAGAATTAAATAATCGAGCGTATGGCAGTGATCCGGATGTATTCTTTCTGCGGACTGATAATATTAAGCTGACAGAGAAACAGAAAGATGATCTGGCAATGCTGGATGCATTGCTTGCAGATGTATTCCTGACATCGGATGACCCAAGCAGGTATACAGATGCGATGAAGGAAAAGTACCGTATCTATAGACATCTTTCAGGTGCAGAAGTTTTAAACACATCAAATGATGAGAATGGAATCCTTATCAGTTACGAACTTGATGGCAAACTGAAATCTGTTAGATTGTTTGAACAGTAAAAGGATAACAAAAAAACATCCCGAGGGATGTTTTTAAGACATGATGGTTTCTGCAATACTGAAAAAAGTGCTGATCAGATTGTCTCATAATGTTTAATGGCAGAAGGCGGTAGCGTACACGGTAGCATACAAACGTGTTTTCAAACATCAAAAAAGCCGCATATTTCAGCGGCTTTTTTGAGTTTCTCGAATTCTACCTGTTGTAATATTCGACGATCAGCTGCTCTGTGATTTCCTGATTGAGTTCAGATCTTTCAGGTAAACGCACATAAGTGCCTTTCTTGTTATCCTTGTCGACTGTTACAAATGAAGGAGCTGTGATGTTAGCTTCCAGTGATTCGTTGATAACTGCCATGCTCTTGGCATTATCACGAACTGAGATAACCTGACCTGGCTTTACTTCTGCACTAGGAATGTTGAGCTTCTTGCCATCAACTGCGATATGTCCGTGGTTGACTAACTGTCTGGCTGCCTTTCTAGTTCTAGCAAAACCCATACGGTAAACAAGGTTGTCCAGTCTGCTCTCGAGCAGAACAAGGAAGTTTACACCTGCCATGCCATCCATCTTGGATGCCTTTTCGAACAGATTTGCAAACTGCTTTTCGCTTAAACCGTACATGTTGCGGACTCTCTGCTTCTCACGAAGCTGTGTTCCGTAACCGCTGAGCTTGATACGCTTTGTAGGACCATGCTGTCCTGGAGCATAAGATCTCTTCTTAAGCTCTTCGCCTGTTTCAAGAATGGAGAAGCTCAAGCGTCTGGACTTCTTCCAAACAGGACCTGTGTAACGTGCCATGTGTTATTTCCTCCTTATGACATTGGCGAAACAACAACAGGTACAGATCATCGATGCGGGGTGTTGCTATTGTGACATTTCACTGATTGCAGCCAGCTACTATGCCTGCAGAATTAATCTGTTAACAACGCCGTGTGCATGACTCTGCATGCTGCCATTATTTGACGCAAGTAAGATTATATTGAGATACCGCATAAAAGTCAATGAAATGAGACTTATAGAAGCGATAAATTTATGCAGATACTTGGCACTTTTTAACGCATGCTGAAGAGCAGAAGCGTGTCGAAAAATGTATCTATATGTGATATGATAGCCATGTAAATTCAGAGGTCGAAACTATGAATCAATTCTTAAGTGTTATATCAGATATACGTGTAGTTATCGGAATTGCAGTTGTGGTTCTGATTCTTCTTGTGTGGCTCGTTGTAGAAAAGGTACGTACTAGAAAATACCGTAAGGAACTGGAAGGTCTGGAACACAGATATTCAGATATAAAGAGTGTTCCTTTGTCTATGAAGATGTACAAAGCAGCTGCGATTGCCCGTGTGGATCAGGAGACAACTGTCAAGGTTAACGAAACAAAGGAAGTATTTGACCGTTCACAGACAGCAATTCACAGAATCTCTGCAAATCTTGCAGCCTGCGAGGATGCAATCCTTGTCGGAAAGCTGAGAAAAGCAGATGATCTGATGGCGGATCTGGAACAGGATCTTTCACTGACTGCAAAGGAAGTAAAGGAACTCGATTCCACACTGGACAATATCCTTGCCAAGGAAACTGCAGAAAGACAGGAAGTAACAAACCTGAAGAATCGTTTCCGTGCTCTGAAGTCTCAGGCACAGGAAAATGCTTCTCTGCTCTCCTACAACTGGGATGTTATTGAACAGAAGATTAAGAATACAGAGAAGATGTTCTCTACATTTGAAGAGTGGATGTATTCTTCCGATTTTGAAAAGGCAAGCATGGAGCTTGTTACGATTCAGAAGTCTATGAATGAAATTGAGTCGATGGTAGAAACAATGCCTAGTCTGCTCAGAGATGCCAGAGGCGTTATACCTAAGATGGCAGAGACACTGCATCATGATTATCTGCGCTACAGGAACCATGGTGTTTATCTGAATCATCTTGAAGTTGAAAAGAACATTCAGTTAGTATCAAAATCTCTGAAGGATGATCTGGATCTCCTGAAGAATGGAACAACAGATGGCGTTGAGGAACACCTTGCAACATATAAAGAACGTTTGACACAGCTGGATGAAGAAGTGAAAAAGGAAGGCGGAGCTCATGATGAAATGAAGGAGCTCGCCAGTGAAACAGAAGAAGTTGCGATCAAGACGGCTTCCAATGCAAACTATATCAATGCTGCATATCAGAAGGATGCTGCTAAGTATGGACTGACAGGCATATCCGATGAAATTACAGCTCTGATGACACAGCTGTCTACATTGAATGAACAGAAGCCTTCCATGCTTGAACAGGCTAGAAACAGTCAGATCCCTGCAACAACAGTTCTGACAACACTTGGCAAGTATCATGAGGAATATGCTTCATGCAATGAGTCACTCACAAAGATCCGTAAACAGATCGAAGCTGCTTCGGGTGATGAGGACAGAGCTAGAAAGCAGCTGATCAAACTGCAGATTGTTATGAATCAGATGCAGGTAAAGATCAGAAAATACAAGCTTCCTGCAATCTCCAATACATATGAAGATGATATGCAGAAGGCAAATGAGTATATTCATACGCTTGAAAATCTTGTAGAAGATCATCCAATCAACATGCAGCTGCTGAACGGCACCCTGCAGGAAGCACTGGATTTTATCTACAAGCTGTATAACAATGTAAACAATGTTGTCGGTGTAGTAGCTATGCTGGAGAAGACAATCGTATTTGGAAACAGATACCGTTCCACGTATGCTGATATTGATTCAGAACTGACAAGAAGCGAGCTCCTGTTCCGCAATGGACAGTACACACAGGCTCTGACTGTAGCAATTGCTACGATCGAGAAGATTCTTCCTGGCAACTATGAATCAATGATCAAGGAGAATGCAAAAAGTGCAGAATAGAATTTATTTTGACAATGCAAGTACTACCGCCATTAATCCTGAAGTTTTGAAATCATATGAGTCACTGCTTGAAAAATATTATGTTAACAGTGAATCTCTGTATGACGAAGGCAGTGAAATATACCGTATGATGGAAAAGGCCCGGGGAGCAATCGCCGGGCTTTTAGGAGTCAAAAGCGATGAGATATTATTCACTTCCGGATCTTCCGAATCTAATTCTTCAGTAATTAAGGGAGTATGTCTTGGCTATAAGAATCATAAACATATTATTACAACGAATGTAGAACATTCTTCTATACTGAATGCCTGTGCTCAGATGGAACGTCTGTTTGGATATCGTGTTACTTATCTGCCGGTAGACGAAACAGGAAGAATTCATGTTGAGGATCTGAAGAATGCACTGGATGAAGATACAGCAGTTGTTTCTATCATGTATGTTAACAATGAGAGCGGAGCTATCAATCCAATTCCTGAGATTGCTGAAATTGTAAAGAAGCACTCCCATGCGTATATGCATGTTGATATGACTCAGGCAGTAGGAAAGGTCCGTATGGATCTGACTAATATTGATATGGTTTCCATCTCGGCGCACAAGCTGGAAGGATTAAAGGGAAGCGGTATTCTCATGAAGAGATCGTTTGTTCCCTTTGAACCATTGATCAGCGGAGGTGAACAGGAATTTGGTTTGCGCGGCGGTACTTCCAATGCGCCGGCAGACTTGGTTTTTGCAAAGACACTGCGTCTTGCCATGGAGAATGGTGAGAAGTATCATGATCAGATCAGAAGTATGAAGGAACGCCTTGTTGCAGGGCTTCTGGAAATACCGGATGTTGAGATCAACAGTCCTGAAGACGGAGTTGTAAGCACTGTGAATTTTTCTTATGAAGGTATCCCGAGTGAAGTTATGCAGAATGCATTGAATGCCAAAGGATTTATGGTCAGTGCAAGAAGCACCTGTGCTTCAAGAAGCGATGATCCAAGCTATGTATTGACAGCGATGGGCTTTTCTTCAAAGAGAGCCAGTTCCTGCATACGCATCTCATTATCACGTCACAATACGCCTGAAGAGGTAGACCTCTTCCTGAAGGCACTGAAGGAGATTATTGCCCACTATGGTTGAATATGATACCGTACTGATCCGCTATGGAGAGCTCAGTACAAAAGGAAAGAACAGAAAAGATTTCATTACGTGTCTGTATCGTAATGTGAAACATGCCCTGAGAGACTATACGGATCTTGAGTACATCAAGACACATGACCGTATTTACATTATGCTGAATCATACAGCAGATACCGCAGGCATCCGTACTAAGCTTGCTAAGGTATTCGGCATCAGTTCTTTCTCATTTACCGAGAAGGTGCCATCCGATATCGAAAGCATCGAGAAGACTGCACTGCGTATTGCACAGGATACAGATAAGACGACTTTCAAGATGATCACCAAGCGTCATGATAAATCATTCCCGATGCATTCAGATGATATTAACCGCGCATGTGCAAGAGTAATACTGGATAAAACGCCGCTGATGGTCGATGTACATCATCCGCAGCTTGAAATACGAGTTGAGGTTCATGAAAAGGATACATATATTACATCTGAGAAGATTCCTGGAGCAGGAGGATATCCTGCCGGCATCAATGGCAAAGTACTGCTGATGCTTTCAGGCGGTATAGATTCACCGGTTGCAGCATATGAACTGATGAAGAGAGGATTGAAAGTAGAGGCAATCCACTTTGCTTCACCTCCGTATACTTCCGAGAATGCTAAGAACAAGGTGCTGACACTGGCTGGAATGGTATCTGAATACCAGGGCCATATGGATGTTCATATTATCAACTTTACAGATATGCAGCTGGCTATCTATAAAGCTGCTGGGGATCCATATGCAGTAACGATTATGCGCAGAATGATGTTCAGACTCGCACAGAGCATTGCAGAAAAGTATGGATGCACTGCATTGGGAACAGGAGAATCTGTAGGACAGGTTGCTTCACAGACGCTGGAGTCTATGGCTGTTATTAATAAAGTTGTAGATATCCCTGTACTGAGACCGTTAGTCTGCTATGACAAGGTAGAGATCATTGATCTTGCAAGAAAGATTGGAACATATGAAACATCGATTCTTCCATTTGAGGACTGCTGTACGATCTTTGATCCTAAGAATCCGGTAACGAAGCCTACTTTGAAGAAGAGTGAATTTTATGAATCAAAGTTTGATTATGCATCCTTGATGGAAGCGGCTCTTGCTTCCGAAGAAAAAGTTACAGTAGCGCCAAAGAAGGAACAGGAAGATTTCCTGTAAGGAGGCAGTACATGGCATATCATGATCAGAAAGCCATTGATGAATTCAATGAAAACATGCAGGATGCAGTTAAGATGAAGGATGAGCAGTTCCATGAGAATCTGAATAAGACAGTTGTAACTGTGGAACTGAATGAAGAGTACAGTACGAACCAGAAACTGAAAGTATACAGTGCTCTGTCCGATCTGAATAACTGCGAAGCAGGAGATCGGGCTAAGTATGTGAAGAAAGCTGTGAAGCTTCTTTGATTATTGAAAGAACCGTCATTATGAGGAATTCCTCATAATGACGGTTTTGTTTTGCTTATACAGAAAGACTGTTCGTGTGCTAAACTAAGTATAAGTAATCCGGTCGTAACGATCTGTTTTTGAATGATTGAAGAAAAGAGAAATGACATGGACGGTATACATAATTATCATCTTGAGGATCTGAAGGTTATACTCTCAGCGGTACCATGTGGGGCGGGTGTTTTTACTGAACAGAAGGAACCTCTTTATCTGAATGATATCTATGCGGATCTAACAGGATATTCACTTGATAACTATCACAAGCTCATTAACAGTAAAAAACAGAATGATATGTTCCAGAAGGATCTGAAGGATTATGAAGAACAGTTTAAGGAACAGCATAAAAAGAATCATTCAGGAATGGTGTACCGAATTGTAAAACCAGATGGAAATGTTATATGGGTGCAGCTGGATGCAGAAGCAATTCTTGTGGATGGAAAGGCAGGCAGTGTCTGCTTCTTAAAGGATATTACGCTGGAAAAAGAGAATGTGTCTTCATTGAAGCTTGTTTCCGAGAATGTGGACAGCGGCATCTCGGTAGTTCTTCTGAAAAACGGGGTTCAGTCACTTGTATATGCCAATGACACATTCTATGAGATTAATGGAATTGCTAGAAATAAATACAATGAGAATGCAGCTGTTTATGACAGTCTGATGATATCAGGTGAAGATCGTAAACGTTTTGATCATGCATATAAAGAAGCGGTAAAGACACTGAAAACACAGAATTTGGAATTCCGTCTTGTTAGAAGAGACGGCAGTGTCAGATGGCTGAACATACGCATGTCTGTATTGCCGCAGAAGGATGCGGATACTTATCTAGTTGCTTCGATCCTTGTTGATCAGACTGAAAAGAAGGTACAGGAACTAGAACTTGCATTGAAGCAGAGCCGGTATCAGCTGGTCATTGATGAAATGAACGCTGCTGTCTTTGAAATGAATGAGACATCGGAGAAATTTTACTGTTCTGATAAGTATGCAGAATATGCAGTCAGCACTCTTCCTTTTGAGGAACTTCTCAATGCGGATAAGATGCGTGAATTTGTTCATAAGGATGATGCATCGCAGATGGATGCTTTCATGGCACAGATCAGAAGCCATGCAAGAAAAGCAGAAGCAGCAGTCAGAATTCAGCTGACAGAAGGCGGCTATCGATGGGTTAGGATTGTAGGACTGTTCTATTACGGAAACGATGGCAAGAGAAACAGAATACTTGGAGTGATTATAGATATTTCCAAGGAGAAGGAACAGAGTGTCATGCTGGACAGCCTGCTGAATGAACTGCCTGGCGGCGTAGCCATATTCAAAGCAGTCAACCCTCCTGTATGTCAATACTATAATGATGGGTTTGCGAAGCTTTCAGGGCGCAGCAGGAAAGAAATGAATGCTTTATTCAAGGACAGCAGCTGGGTAGAAAAAACTGTTGCTCCGGAAGATACAGCAGGCGTGTCCGCTACGATCAAGCAATGCTATGAAACAGAAAACCCTATAAACTGTACATTCCGCTATCTGCAGAAAGATAAAAAGACCAAATGGCTTCACATGACGGGTATTAAGCTCAGAGATGAGAACGATACTGCGCTTTATTACTGCGTATTCACAACACCGTCTGAAGAAACAACGATGTATCGCAACATTGTTACGAATGCTGCAGCAGGAGTGTTTATTGGTGAATGTGAAAGCAGAAGAGTTATTTATTACAACAGATATTTTATGGATATGTTCGGTGTTGATCAAAAGACTGACTTTACTTCCAAGACAATAGAGGAAGTATTTGGTGTTGATGAATACCTTATGAGTCAGGATGAGATTGATTCACTGAATGACAGAGAATATACAAAGTTTACAAAACATTATCATGGGAAGAGATACCTTGTTGTGCGGGCTAAGAGAATACTCTGGAATGGAATTGACTCGTATGTTCTGAATATCAATGACGAAACTGCAGAATATACAAAGCGCAATCAGAATGAAATCCTTCTGAATGAAGTACCTGCGGGTATCGGGGTATTTGAGATCATCGGCGAAGAACCGTCATGGCTCTATTTAAATGATGAGTATTTCAAATTGATACAGAAGGAACGTAAAGATGCTGCATTCGCATATGATGAGAAATTCCTGAACAATATAAAGTCGGAAGACAGTCCTGTGGTTCATAAATTCATACACAGTTTTACAGGCGGCTCCAAGCGTGCATATATGGATTTCAGAATGCTGTGCGGAGATGGCAGATATCACTGGCTGAGACTGTCTGGGACTGTAACAGAGAAAACTGGAAATAAGCTGAGAATATACTGTACATTTTCACAGTTTGATGAAGTCATGAACTACCGTAAATCTCTGGAAGCTGCCAATGCGGCAATTCAAAGCAAGTATGAACAGGAACATCAGAAGAGCAAATATCTTGAAAAGGATATCATTCTGATGATTACGGCTGATATAACAGCAGGCGTCATTACTGAGGCAAAGAGCCCTGCAAATAACAGCGATCTGCATCTGTCCAATATTTCCAGCGGTGAATTTCTGAAGAGGATTCAGCCGCATCTTTGCAGTACGCATGATCTTGATCGCATAAAGGGAATACTGAACTTCAAGGAACAGTTCAAACTGTATCAGCGCGGGGCAACGGAAATGAATGTCATCTTCAGATTCCGTACTAAAGCGGGACTTCTCTGCTGGATGCAGGCAGACTGCCGGCTGCGCATTGAGCCGTCTACAGGCAATTTGTTCTGCTACGCGTTTATCAAGAACATCGATGATTCTGTTAAGAAGGAAGCTGTTACAAGAAGTGTGATCGATGAAGAGACGGACTATATTACACTGCTCAGTACAGTGACTGGAAATGGACGACTGATGCAGATGAGGCACAACCATGGCAATGGCGATCTGAGTCAGAATGATGTATTCCCATTTGATCAGTTCTGCAGTGATACTTACCTGAATGAAATTGTGGATGAGGATAAAGAGAACGTTCTATATTTCTATAATAAGGATCATCTTGTCAAACTTCTTTCAAGAGAAAAAATAGCTGTGATTCTGTTCAGCCGTATTGAGATGAATGGAAAGATCAGAAGAAAGAAGACCAGAGCATATTATCTGGATGAAATGCATGAGGATATTGTCATCATCAGCAGAGATATCAATGATCTTTATGAAGAAGAACAGAAACAGAAGCAGATGCTTAGGAAAGCTTTGGATAATGCTAAAGTTGCAAGCCGTGCAAAGACGGACTTTCTTTCCAATATGTCGCATGAAATACGTACACCGATGAATGCCATCATCGGTATGACTGATTTGATGATGGACAAAGCAGATGATGAAGAAATGAAAGAAGGACTGATCAACATTAAGCAGTCCAGCAGCTATCTGCTTGGCATTATCAATGACATTCTGGATATGAGCAGAATTGAAAATGGAAAGTTCACACTGGACATGTCGTGGACATCGCCAACAGAATTGATTCAGTCATGCACGGAGATGATACGTCCTGAAATGGAAAAGAAGCATATTGTTTTCAGCTGTCCTGATGGCAGGAGAGTTTCTCATATTGAATACCGTGTGGATGTTCTAAAGACAAAGAGGATGCTGATGAATCTTCTGAATAATGCTGCTAAGTTCACACCTGTTGACGGTCATGTTACTATTTCCATTCACAATCGTGAACGTACTGATCACCATGCAGTAGATGTTATTACGATAGAGGATGATGGATGCGGTATGAGTGAAGAATTCATGACGAGAATATTTACTCCATTTGCACAGGAACGCAATGAATACAGCGATTCAGTGCAGGGAACCGGTCTTGGACTTGCACTGTCCAAACAGATCGCCAATGCGATGGGCGGTGATATCACGGCAGAAAGCACATTGGGATCAGGTTCTAAATTTACGATTATATTCCCGTATTCATACAGGCTGCATGCAGAAACAGACGCTGTCTCTGAAAATAGTGCAGGAACGCCTCTGACTGTATTGAATGGCAGGCATATTCTGCTCTGTGAGGATAATAAACTCAATGCGCAGATAGCTGGCAGACTGCTGGAAAAAATGAACTGTATTGTTGCATATGCGTATGATGGCAAGGAGGGGGTCAATGCTTTCACAGTTTCTGCAGAAGGATACTATGATGCAGTACTGATGGATATCCGTATGCCTCACTTGGATGGACTGGCTGCGTCAAGAGAGATTAGAGCTCTTCCGCGCAGGGATGCAGGCAGTGTGCCTATTATTGCAATGAGTGCAAATGCATTCAATGAAGATGTACAGAAGAGTCTGGCTGCAGGAATGAATGCACATCTTGCCAAGCCAGTTGATCCGAAGATTATGTACGAGACACTTGCACAGTACATTTCAAAGAATGGAAAGAAACAATGAAACATAACAGCATATTAAAAAAAATAACCATATTCCTATGCATGCTGATGATGCTAGGTGCTGTATGTCCATGCTATGCAGAGGATAACAGCCTGCCGGCTGATGATCCTCATGTGCTTTTCATTGGTTCATACAGTTATGAGTGGGAGAGTACACCCAAGCATCTTGCTGGTATTTCTGATACGCTTTCGGACTATGCCAACATTGAATATGTATTCATGGATACAAAGCATCGCAGCTATGAAGATGTAAAGGGCGAGGTATATCAGGATATAGCCGGCAGAGCAAAGTCAGAGAAGTTTGACTATGTTATTGCTGCTGACGATGCTGCTTTGCAATTTGTTGAAGAATACAGAGACGATCTTTTCAAGGATATACCGGTTGTGTTCGAAGGTATTAATGATGTTGCATATGCAGAGAAGGCTTCTGAAGATTCATTGACTACCGGTATCATAGAAACATTTCCGCTGGAAGAGACTATCCGCATGGCTTTAAAGCTCAATCCAGACGCCACAAAGGTTGCTGCAGTCACTGATGATACGCTCTCTGGAAAGGGATCTACAAAGCAGTATGAAAATGCACAGTCAAGTTTTCCGGATATTTCATTTTCTGAAATTGACTGTTCTGTATTGAGCGCAGACGATATTGCAAAGCGCGTATCTGCCTGCGGTGATGATACAATTCTGATTTTTCTGATGATGACGACAGATGCTGATGGAAACCTCTATACACAGACTCAGGCAGCTAAATTCATCACAGCAAATGCGCATATACCGGTATTCAAATCGGATGAACTTGGTATTGGCGATGGCATACTGGGCGGTGTTGTTGTCTCCTATTATGATATGGCAGCAGATGCCGCCAAGATTGTTTTGGAACTTTCCAGAGGTGCGGATATTGCTGACTATAAAGTCACTACTGCCGGCAGTGTTTGTGAGTTCGATGAAAATATTGTAAAGAAATACAAAATATCAAAGTCTGATATTTCAAATGCTTATGATGGCAATGTGAAATATGTAAATGAAACAATTTCTTTTTTCCAAGAACATCAGCAGGTACTGATTCCGGGATTCATCATAATTGCAGGTCTTTTGATTGCCGGACTGTATGTAGTGCTTACTGATCGCAGGAAGAGGAAACTGATGCAGGAGCTGCAGAAGAAAGATCTGATGCTGGACAGTATTCTTTCAAATATTCAGGGCGGTCTTGCAATATACAGAGTACGCAATGACAGCAGTCATACAATTGATACAGTTTATACAAGCAAAGGCATTCCGGCAATCACCGGCAGAACAATGGAAGAATATAACCAGTGGATTGCTGGAGATCTTGTCGGTCACACGATTGCGGAAGAGGATCTGGAAAGAGTAAGGGCAGTTCTTCACAAGTATATTCCATTGAAAAAGCCATTTTATCTGAATGCACATTTCAACAATAAGAATGGAACCAAGTCCTATGTTTCAATGTCTTCTGTATGGGATCATACAGAGAGTGACGGAAGCAATATATACTATGTTGTTTACATGGATATGACACAGCAGGAAAAGGCGGGGAAAGCAGAGCAGGAGGCACTGAAGGCAAAGGCTTCAGATGCCGCAAAGAGCGATTTTCTTTCCCGCATGAGTCATGACATGCGCACACCTCTGAATGCAATACTTGGATATGAACAGCTTGCATCAGGAGAACCGGATCTGTCATTGCGTTCACAGGAATATCTGCATAAGATTGAGTATTCCGGAAAGTACCTGCTGGATCAGATTGATGACATACTGGACATGTCAATGATCGGAAACGGTAAACTGGTACTCCATGAAAAGACGATGAACTTCCCGGCACTTCTTCATGAGATTGAAGTGGAATACAGAAGAAAGAGCAGCGAAAAGGGAATTGCTCTGTCATGCCATTTCATCGGTGTAGATAATCCAGCATGGATCATCGGCGATGCCCGCCGTATCCGTCAGATATATTCCAATTTACTGATGAATGCGATTCAGTTCTCGAAGGAAGGTTCTGTGATTAAGTGGACCGTCAGAAATACTGCAATCAAGCAGGGGAAAGTACACATCTACAGCTGTGTATCTGATCAGGGCTGCGGAATCTCTGAAGAACGTATTGGTAAACTGTTCCAGCCGTTTGAACCTGGTGATCCATTCAGCTCACGTATCGGTACAGGGCTTGGCCTCAGTCTTGTAAAAAGCCTGATCGAGATGATGTCTGGAACAGTGCAGATACACAGTGAAATTGGAAAGGGATCTGACTTTATTGCAGAGATGGATAGAGTGACGGTACAGGATATTCCTCTCCTGCCAATTCCCAAAAATGACTTTACATTGAAAGGACAGAGAATACTTGTCTGTGAAGATAATGGTATCAATGCAGAGATTACAAAGAAACTGCTGCAGAAAAAAGGCTGTATTGCAGAATGGGCGGAGAACGGCAGAATATGTCTCAGTATGTATCAGAATGCAAAGCATGGATACTATAATGCAATTCTGATGGACATACGCATGCCGGTCATGGATGGACTTGAAGCAGCTAGGGAGATCAGAAAATCTTCTATGCCTGATGCCAAGACAATCCCAATTATTGCGATGAGTGCCAATACATTCGAACAGGATGTTGCCGCAAGTCTCGCTTCCGGGATGAACGCCCATCTTCCAAAACCTGTGGAACCGGAAAAGCTATATACTGTTCTCAGTGAACTGATCATTCAGGCAAGAAATATAAAAGTAAATGCATAGCGGGATAAAACTCACTATGCATTTCTTTTGTTATTGTTCTTCCTGTGAATAGGTATGCATTGTATGACAGATGTGTCTTTCTCTGAAGAATGCTTCCAGGATATCCTGATGGGTTACAACGATATCATAATCATCTAAATCTGCCGGGTCTACCCATCTCAGTTCAAGACTTCCTGAACCGCATACAGTTGCCGGTATACGATCAAAGAGAACATAATAGGAAAAATGAACAATGCGATATATGTTTCCTTCAGAGAAGGAAACGATTCTGCTTGGATCATCGAACAGCTGCAGTTCATGCAGAGCATCCGCTGCTACTGCAATACCAGTTTCGGAAAGAATGCTTCTGACTGCACAGTCCTTAAAGGATTCTGTATCTTTGATATCGGACGAAACAATTCCCCATTTATATGTATCCCTGCGATGTTCCAGAAGAACCTTTCCCTCGGCATACAGCACTGCTGCTGCACCGAAACGGGAAGGACGATTAGGCTCTGGTGCTAAAGGATCATGAATGTAATAGAGAGCTGCTGGCATATTATTATCCCTTGACCTTTGCCAATACCTGATCAAGATCCTGCTTTGGTGATTCCTTGAAAGGGTTGAAGTCGATCGGATCTTCCTTGCCATAGCGAGGAATAATATGGAAATGCATATGATCTACAGACTGTCCTGCGGCTTCTCCGCAGTTGCTGAGGATATTACAGCCGGCGGCACCGGTATTGGCAACAATCTGTTTAGCCAGTTTAGCAGCGACTGCTGCACACTTCTTTACGGTTTCCTCATCCGCCTCCAGTATGCTTCTTACATGCTTCTTCGGCATTACAAGAGTATGTCCGTAAGTTACCTGAGACATATCTAGAATAGCAATAACATCATCGTCTTCATAGACGATCTTTGATGGGATCTTGTGGTCCGCAATATCACAGAATATACACATAGCGATTTCCTCCTGATAGCTATGATTATAGCATTTCCCTGTATGCTGGTACTAAAAAAGGCAGCTCTTTGTGAACTGCCTCAAGATCATTCTATTATTTGGAAGAACTGCTGGATGTTCCGCTTCCAGTACTGTCATCAAGTGCATTTGCTACACTCTCTGCAACTGCTTCAGCACTGCTGTCATCATTGACGTCCTGTACCAGATTATCCGGATAGGAGGTCTTCATGGCATTGTAAATGGTGATGTCATAGACATGGAACTTGTATTTTTTGTAGTAGTATGTCGTAGCATCCGAGGATACCTGATCAACGCTCTTCAGAGCAGTGATGCAGTCATCCTTGAAGTTGTCAGGATCATTGTCCTGAATCTGTACATCAACGAATGTTGAACCGTCACTTGCACTTACCATGACCCAGCCATCGTCTGGTGAACCATTTGTAAGAACTGTTCTTACCATGGAATCAACATCATCACTTTCGATTGTATATATCTGAGCTTCGCCTGTTGAATCGGAATTGTTCGCAGAAGCGGCATCCGCTGCTGTTGCAGTTCCGGCCTTCAGTGAAGCAAGTGCTGCTTCAGCATCTGTCTGTGAAGAGAAGGAAAGCAGAATTACCTTGACAGGCTTATACAGACTGATAACGCTCTTCCAGTTGTCTTCAATGTACTTTGTAGGAAGTTCATCTGCCTGAAGGGAAGGAATCAGATAATCATTCAGATAATCATCTTCACTCATTCCGCTCTGTTTCAGATAAGAATCAAATGTGTCACCATACATAGACTTATAGGAATCCAGAGTGCTCTGTGCACTGGACTTCATATCATCTGTAATTTCAACTTCCTGTTCGGAAATAGTTCTTGTAGCATCAGTAACAGCAGTAGAAGCACCGGCTGTTGCATTCATAAGGGAATAAAGATCACCCTTGGTAATGTTTGTGGAACCAACGGACATCAGCACTGTACTTGAGTCGGAAAGCTTAGCCGTAGCATCAGCACATCCTGAACTCATAACGGTCAGGGCAAGAGCACCTGCAAATATTAAGTTTCTTGTTTTCATATCAGTTGCCCTCCGCTGTAGATGAAGCCGAAGCTGATGCGGAAGCTGTGGCACTTGCTGAAGCACTTGCATCAGCGGATGCGCTTGCACTTGTATCGGAATCATCGTCATCATCACTTACGCCGAAGGATTCCTTGATCGTGCTTTCAAGATCATCATTGCCCTTGAAGTCGACGCCAAGTTCCTTGGCCTTTTTCCAGATTGCTGCATTCTCTAAGGTTGTATCGTACTGCTCAACGAGAGAGACATATGGATCACTGTCTGTATTGTTCTTCTCGAGAGTATCCTGTGTTGAAGCAGTGCAGAGAATCTTGAAGTAGCCATATGAACTGGATCTGATCCAGTCACTTGTTTCTCCTTCATTCAGTGCAAGAGATGCTTCCAGGAAGGAGCTGTCCAGCGAAGAGGAATTCTTATCAATAATACCCAGATTGCCGCCGTCACTTGCTGTGGATGTATCTTCACTCAGTGAAGAAGCTGTATCTGAGAAGGAGGTGCCTCCGCTCAGGGAGGAATCTACAGCGTCCATTCTTGACTGTTCGTCAGCAGTCGGTGTATCGGTTGGATTGTCACTGTCTGTGAATTTGATCAGGATATAGGATACTTGACGAATCTGGAGATCTTTGAAGTTTGACTTGGCATATTCAGCAGATACCTTATTGATCTTCTGCTGTTCAATCAGATACTCTTCAAGATCTGTGTATCCAGTTGAAGCAAGGTCGCTGGTAAGATCGGATTCATAGTCTGTACCATACTGACTTTCATAATTTGATTTAATGGATTCTGCCTGAGTTTCAGCATTGTCCTTCATATCACTTGTAGTGGAATAGGAAGCGTCTGCGACTGCTTTTTTGAACAGTGCAACGGCATCAGTCGAACCATTTGATTTATACAGTTCGTCATAGAATGAAGAAGTAGTAACATCTTTGCCATCAACTTCATAGACAACATCTTCACCGTTTGAACTTTTGCCTTTCAGCTTGCCCTTATTGGTGTCGTAGATGTAATAGCTTACGATGCCAACAAATACGACAGCAATAAGCACTACAAACCAGTTCTTTTTAAAGAATTTTTTCATAATTCCTCCTGTTGAAAAACGCTTAACCATTATAAGATAAGGAGAAATGAAAAGCAATTTGACTGTCTGAACACTGTGTGAACATCATTGTGACAAAAAAGCAGATATGAAGCCGGAAATGCAAGGTGTCAAAACAGACAGTGAAAAGGATAAATGTTATAATCTACACCGGAATGAGGAAGCAATCATATGAAAACACTTGAAATCAAAGATCTTCACGTATCAGTTGAGGAGCAGGAGATACTGAAGGGAGCTGACCTGAAGGTCAAAGAAAACGAAATTCATGCTCTGATGGGTCCTAACGGCAATGGAAAATCAACACTTCTGGCTGCTGTAATGGGAAACCCTAAATATAAAGTTACAAAGGGATCTATTCTCTATGACGGCAAGGATCTGCTAGCCATGCCTGTGAATGAAAGATCTGCAGCAGGAATATTTTTAGCTATGCAGTATCCGCAGGAAATCCCCGGTGTAACAAACAGCGATTTCCTGAGAGCAGCTATGAATGTCAGAAGAGAAGAACCGATCTCTCTTTTTAAGTTTATCAAAGCTATGGAGAAGACGATCTCCGATCTGCAGATGAAGGAAGATCTTGCACACAGATTTCTGAATGAAGGATTTTCCGGCGGTGAGAAGAAGAGAAATGAGATCGTTCAGATGGAGATGCTGAAGCCGTCACTGGCTATGCTGGATGAAATTGATTCCGGTCTGGATGTGGATGCACTGAAGATTGTTGCAGATGCTTTGAATGCACTGCATGAGGAAACTCATAATGCAATGCTCGTTGTATCTCATTACGAAAGATTCTATGAGGCAATTCAGCCTGAATATACACATGTACTGATCAATGGAAGGATTGCTCTGTCAGGTGACGGAAGTCTTGCGGCTAAGATCGATCAGGAAGGCTATGACTGGATTTACAAACAGTACAATGTACAGCCTGCTGCCGAAGCTGAGGAAGGTGAAAACAACCGTGTCTCCATTGGCTCCTGTGCAGTCAGAACTGCTGTAGAAAGTGCGAATAAAAAATGAGGATGATTCATGTAAATGAGGACATCCTGCTTTCAGAGGGTTACAGCGAATATGAGATTGATACAGAACGGGATCTTGACCTGACTTTCCGTGCATACGGAAAGAGCGATGTTCTGATCAATATTGTACATGCAGGAAATGTAAGGATCCGTACCTTCGCAGGAAGAGATGCCAAGGTATCCTATCTGTTCTGGAATCTGTGCAAGCAGCCTACGGACTTTGATGAGAACCATGAGGTTATGTCGAACGCAGATGTGACGGTTGCTTATGGTGAATGCAATGGTGCCGAGACTAGAAGAAATACATATGTTGCACTGCGTGGAGAGGGTGCCAGAGCTCTTTTGAGTTCGGCTTCCTTGGTCAACGAGAATAAGAACTACCATATGGAAGTGGTGAATTTTGCACCGCATACATATGGTGATATACAGAACTATGCAGTTGTCTTGGAACATGGGGAACTGCTGATTGATGCTGTAGGTAAGATCGTAAAAGGGGCACACCGTTCTGAATCTCATCAGACCTCGCGTGCGCTGTCGTTTTCGGAAGGACAGAGCTCAGAGATACTGCCTGAGCTGCTGATCGACGAGGATGATGTACAGGCAAGCCATGCTATGAGCATTGGCAGAGTGGATGAGGATCAGCTGTATTATATGCAGTCAAGAGGACTGAGCGACCAGCAGTGCACCTCATTGATCTCAGCCGGCTATCTTCTGCCGATTACCAAGACTCTTGATAATGAGGAGCTGAGAGAAAGGCTGAAGATGGAAATGGAAAGGAAGATTGGTGATCTATGCTGAACGTAGAAGAAATACGCAAAGACTTTCCAATGATTCAGAATCATCCTGAACTTGTTTATTTTGACAATGCTGCGACTTCTCTGAAACCGCAGTGTGTCATTGATGCAGTAATGGATTTCTATACCAATCATACTTCCAATGTACATCGCGGGGATTATGCAATTGCCGCAGAGAATGACCGTCTTTATGACGGTACAAGAGAGATCATAGGCAGATTCATCAACTGTGATCCCAATGAAGTTGTCTACACACATAATGTTTCACAGTCGATGAATCAGATTGCCTATGGCTTATCAAAAGGCTGGCTGAAGAAGGGCGATACCGTTCTGCTTTCCATGTCGGAGCATGCTTCCAATCTTCTGCCATGGTTTCAGCTTGAAAAGGATATGGGTATAAAGATCGAATACGTACCAACTGATAAACAGTCAAATATCCATGTGGAGGATTTCCGCAAAGCCATGCATGCAGGCATTAAAGCTGTCTCATTAGCAGAAGTGACCAATGTACTCGGTGCACTGCAGCCAATTAAGGAACTGACAGCGATTGCACATGAATACGGTGCCTTGATGATTGTGGACGGTGCACAGGCTGTGCCGCATGTAAAAGTGGATGTCCGCGATCTGGATGTTGATTTCTATGGATTCTCTGCACATAAGATGTGCGGGCCAGGTGGGGTCGGTATTCTGTATGGAAAGTATGATCTTCTGAAGAAGATGGAGCCGCAGCTGAGCGGCGGCGATATGAATGCCCGCTTTGACAAGGACGGAACTGTACTTCTGAAGGAGGCACCGGTAAAGTTTGAAGCTGGCACACCGAATATTGAAGGTGTGATCGGAACAGGGGCTGCTGCAGAATATCTTATGAAAATAGGCATGGATAATATTCATGAGTATGAGGGAGAACTGCGTAAGTATTTTGTAGAGAAGATGCTGCAGCTGGATAACATCACTGTCTATAATCCTGACAATGCATACGGTCCTGTTGACTTTAATGCAAAGGGCGTCTTTGCACAGGATGCCGCAGGCTATCTTGCGTCAAGAAATATTGCAGTGCGTTCAGGAAATCACTGTGCAAAGATACTGCATGAAACAATTGGCACAGATCAGACTATCCGTGCTTCTATGATGTTTTATAACAATCGTGATGAAGTAGATCGCTTTGTAGAAGCTGCCAAGGATATCAGTCTGGAGAACGCTGTGGGAATATTCTTCTGAAAGGAGATGCTGTATATATGGAAAAAGAAAACGATATGCTGAATGATCCTGAAATACTCAGAGAACTGATCATGGATCATTACCAATATCCGCATCATCATAAACTGACAGATGACAAGAGCTATCAGTCTGTTCATATGGCCAGTGACAGCTGTATTGATGACATTACTGTACAGTCAAAGATCAGCGATGGGAAAATTGATGATATCCGCTTTGATGGCACTGCATGTACGATCAGTACAGCCAGTACTTCCATCATGACGGATCTTCTGAAAGGCAAGACAGTAGAGGAAGCTAAGAAGATCATTGCCAATTATTATGCCATGATCAATGCTAAAGAATATGATCCGGATCTTTTGGAAGAGGCAGTGGCCATGAAGAATGTATATAAGCAGGCCAACCGTATTAAGTGTGCAACGATCGGCTGGAAGGCTATTGATGAAATGATAGGCGAAAGTGAGGAAAAGAAATGAGCGATGCAGTAAAAGACACAGATGTGCTCACTTCGCAGGATGACTATAAATACGGATTCCATGATGACAATGTCAAATCTGTTATTGATACAGGCAAGGGATTGAATGAAGAGATCGTACGTGAGATCTCGCACTATAAGCATGAACCGGAATGGATGACAGAGTATCGTGTCAATGCATACCATCAGTTTGAATCCATGCCCATGCCTAAATGGGGACCGGATCTGAGCAGTATTGATTTCCAGGACTTTACTTATTATAAGAAGGTATCGAAAGAGGCTGAGAAGAACTGGAATGATGTACCTGAAGAAGTGAAGAATACATTTGAAAAACTGGGAATTCCGGATGCGGAAAGAAAATATCTGGCTGGTGTTACAACGCAGTATGAATCAGAAGCTGTTTACCATAACATGCTGGATGAAGTGCGTTCCAAGGGTGTTATCTTTCTAGATATTGATTCCGGACTGAAGGAATACCCTGATCTATTCAGAAAGTACTTTGCAACAATCGTACCTGCATCTGACAATAAGCTTGCAGCATTGAATGGCGCTGTATGGTCAGGAGGAAGCTTTATCTATGTTCCTAAGGGTGTAAAGCTTGAAAAGCCTCTGCAGTCCTACTTCCGCATTAATTCGGAGTCTATGGGACAGTTTGAAAGATCCATTATCATTGTGGATGATGGGGCGGAATGCTCCTATGTCGAAGGATGCACTGCACCGCAGTATTCCAAGGACAGTATGCATGCTGCAGTTGTAGAAGTGTTCGTAGGCAAGGGTGCACGCTGCCGCTATTCTTCTGTACAGAACTGGTCCGGCAATATCCTGAACCTTGTCACAAAGAGAGCCAAGGTCGATGAACATGGAACTATGGAGTGGATTGATGGAAACATCGGTTCGCGTATCTCTATGAAGTATCCTGCTTGTATCCTTGCTGGAGAATATGCAAGAGGTCTATGTGTATCTATTGCCGTTGGCTCGAAGGGACAGTATCAGGATACCGGTGCTAAGATGATTCATCTTGCACCGCATACATCTTCATCGATTATCTCTAAGTCAGTAGCCAGGAATGGCGGTGTCACGAATTTTCGTGACTGGATCCGCTTTACAAAGAAGGCTGACTATTCCAAGGCAAAGATTGAATGCGATACTTTGATTCTGGATGAAAAATCAAGATCGGATACGATACCTTTGAATATCAATGATTCCAGTACTTCTACGATTGAGCATGAAGCTAAGGTTTCCAAGATTTCCGAGGACGAGCTGTTCTATCTGATGAGCAGGGGACTGAGTGAATCACAGGCAACTGAGATGATTGTGATGGGATTCCTTGAACCATTTACCAGAGAGCTGCCGATGGAGTATGCTGTCGAGCTGAACCAGCTTCTTAAGATTGACATGACGGATTCTATTGGCTGATCATTTCACAGGACTTTCCTTAACAGGAAGGTCTTTTTTGTGATTTAATAGTTAATGCATGAATAAAGAAGAAGCACGCAGATATGGACTGCACGCAAGAAGTCTGCTCAGCATAGAGGAAAGGCATCGACAGAGTGAAGCTGTCTTTCAGAAGATAATCCCATTATTGAAAAAGGCAGATTGGGTTGGATGCTATGTTTCAATGAAGGATGAAATGGAAACAGACAGTATTATGCAGTTCTGTCTGCACGAACATATTCATTTCTGTGTTCCTAAGACTGAAGGTCATACACTTAGATTCTATGAAATAGAATCAGAGAAGGAACTGAAACAGGGATGCTATGGTGTCAGAGAACCATACAGAGGTATCAGAACTGAACCGGAGAAGATCAATCTGATGATTGTACCGCTGTCATCTTTTGATGCAGAGGGGCACAGAACAGGATATGGAAAAGGCTATTATGATTCTATTCTGCCCCGCTGTACTAGGAAAACAGGGATTGCATTCATAGAACAGAGAGTAGATTGTATTGAAACGGATCCCTGGGATGTATCTCTTGATGAGATCATTACAGCAGATCGATAATGAACAGTGTGTTCGATAAACTTTGACAGCACACAAATTTACAAATAAAATTGTTTCTGGTAGTATTGTAATCACATTTTATAAAAGGAAGGAGACGCGGCGAATATGCTTAAAAGAATAGTACGTTTAGTTCCGGCAGCACTGGCTGTTGTAATAGTTTCAAATGTTGATATATCTGCCTTGAGCAATATGTCCGTATCTTCAAAGATAGGAAGTGCCATTGCTGGCAATGTATTTGAACAGACTGTATCAGATCAGAAGCAGACGATGTATGTTATGAGCGATACACAGGTTCTTCAGGATACAAGTACTGTTTCCTCATCTGTTGAAACAGCTGCGAAGGGTTCTACAGTAGAAGTTATCGGCACTGATGGAAGTTTATGCAAAGTTCTGACAACCAGCGGCAATACTGGCTATGTTTCTGTATCTAAGCTGACTGATAATCAGAAATATATCTTCACGGATGCGGATACAACGATGTATGCTGCGGCAGATATTGAATTGAAGAAGCTTCCGGATGACAGCAGTACGACTGTATCTACACTGCAGACCGATGATGAAGTGCATATTGTAGGAACCAACGATTCTCAGTATGATCAGGTTGAGATGGATGGTGCTGTCTACTATGTAAACAAGGATCAGTTAAGTGATACAAAGACACAGACTGCAGCACCTGCAGTTGTAACAACAGTTACAGCAGCGGCTGCAGACACAGATACAGCTTCTGCATCTTCTGCAAGTCTTTGGACAGGACAGAAGCTGACACGGAGTGCCGGTACCGTCGTGGGTCCTTCTGGTAAGGAAACGTACTACAATCTGAATATGAGCGGTGTTGTCAGTATTATGAAGGCTTCCGGATATGATTATGAGTACTGGGAGAGAGCGGATGGTGTCAAGATGTATGGCGACTATATTATGGTTGCTGCAAATTTGAGCACACGTCCAAGAGGTACTATTATTGAGACCTCGCTGGGTACTGCCATGGTATGTGATACGGGATCATTTGTTTACGGAAATCCTAACCAGATTGATGTTGCTGCAGACTGGTAAAGCAATTGAGACTCCGGTATTCCGGAGTCTTTTATAAATAAGCAGAATGGAATATATGGAAGAGAATAAAAACCAGAGTGAAGAAAAAGATATTCTAGCGGAAGCAGATAGGAAAAGACTGGATCCGCCGAGTGAAGATGACTTTACCAAGGCCATGGAGACAATGTCTCCTACTGACCGTGATATCTTTGAGAACACTAAAATCATACATGTAGATAGAAATCAGCCTGCGGAGACACAGGCTATGCATGTTGTTAAACTGCAGAAGAAGCATGAACACAAGCGCAACACGGTTTATCGTTCTGTTATTATTCTGATGGTTGCCGGTGTGTGTATGGCGGGGCTGGGACTTTTCCTAAATGAGACACTGAAGAATCAGTCGCAGACAGCAGACTCTTCTCAGACAACAGATGGTGCAGATAAAGATACGGTCGTAGCAGTCAATGAGACAAACTTTCCGGATGCTCTATTTCGCAGCTATATTGAAGAGCAGATAGACAAGGACAGCAACTCTTCTCTGTCTGCAGATGAATTGAATTCAGCCCTCATAATGAAAATACCTGCAGATACTGCTATTACAAATCTGAAGGGTATTGAGCTGTTTCCGCTTCTGCAGTCACTGACCATCAGCAGTACCGGTGTACAGAACGTGGATCTTTCCAAGAATACAGAACTGACATATCTGAATATTTCCGGATCTCCAATTGCTTCTCTAGATCTGAGCATGAATACAAAGCTGACCGAACTGGACGCTTCAAACAGCAGTTTGGCTTCCCTTACACTGCCTCAGAAATCTGCTGTTAAGACGGTCAATGTGACAGGAACCGCACTGAGCTGTTCAAAGAGCAGTGAAGGAACATACACATCCTGTAAATGACAAATGACAGGAATCATGTATAATAAAACAGTCACGGAGACATAGCTCAGCGGGAGAGCATTCCCTTCACAGGGGAGGGGTCGTGGGTTCAAACCCCACTGCCTCCACCATATATAAACGTTGGTTTAGCACGATATGCTGCAGCTGACGTTTTTTATTATAAAGGGAGAAAAGTATGAGAATACTGCTATTTGATCTGGATGAAACACTTTTGAACAGCAGGAAGAAAATTTCAGAGATGACTTATGAGTCACTTATGAAATGCAGAGATAAGGGTATCCTTATCGGTGTATCTACCTCTAGAAGTGAACAGAATTCTTCTAAGTATATTAACAAACTGCAGCCTGATATGACCATCTCAAGCGGCGGCGCAATGATCAGAAAAGGAAATGAGTGTATTTTTAAATCAGAGTTCACTGCCGAGGAGACAGCTGATCTGGTCACACTGGCAAGGAAAGTATGCGGTGACTGTGAAATTACTGCGGACATACTGCAGGGACATTATTGGAACTATAGAACAGAACCGTCACTCCTGGATCCTGAATGGGGCGGTACCATATACAGACTTTCAGAACTTTTTCCAGCCGGCATTGAAAATGTGCGTGGAAATTGAGGACTCTGAAAAAGCGGAGAAACTGCGGGCAATGGTGCCTCAGTATGACAGTGTCAGATTTGAGGGAGAGTGCTAGTACAAATTTACTAAGCCTGGCATCACCAAGGAGAATGCAGTAAAGATTGCCTGTCGAAGTCTAGGCATTGACAGTGATGAAGTGACTGCTTTCGGAGATGATATTCCAGATATTGGCATGCTTCAGACATGCGGTACGGGGATTGCAATGGGGAATGCAATGGAAGAAGTAAAGAAGATGGCAGACCGCATTATTGGGACAAATGATGAGGATGGGATAGCAGAGTATATTGACAGCTATGTATTTTGAATGGAGAATAAGAAGATTATGAAGAATAAATGTATGAATATAAAGCTTCTGTCAGAAAAATACAATGTCAGAAAGATAGCAGAAGAGGATATCCCATCCGTATATCGGCTTATGTGTGGAAACCCGCAGTACTTTC
The DNA here is from genome assembly GCA_041859965.1 of Bulleidia sp. Lineage (GTDB taxonomy): Bacteria > Bacillota_I > Bacilli_A > Erysipelotrichales > Erysipelotrichaceae > Bulleidia. Next base: position 59,450 of record JBFLGD010000014.1, read on the forward strand.
ATTACTGTCCTCCGAAACCGAGTGAGGAAACGGTGCGTGAAGATATGCAGGCACTGCCTCAGCATATGTCGAAAGAAGACAAGTATTATATAGGTTTCTTTCAGAAAGATGATCTCGCGGCAGTGATGGATCTGATTATTGGATATCCAGATAAGGACACTGCTTTCATTGGTTTTTTTATGATGGATAGAGCATTACAGGGAAAAGGCGAAGGGTCAAAGATGATTGCAGAGTCTCTGCAGTATCTGTCATCTCTTGGTTTTAAGAGAGCAATGCTTGGAAGAGTGAAGGACAATCCCCAGCCGGAGGCATTTTGGGAGAAGAACCAGTTTGTGCCGACCGGAACAGAAATTGTACAGGAATCATATACAGTTGTTGCAATGGAAAGGGAACTTCATGCTATGGAAAAGAAACTGATCATACTGCGCGGAAATTCCGGCAGTGGAAAGACAACTGTAGCAAGAGCAGTGCAGAAGATGGCCGGAAGAAATATACTGCTTCTTTCGCAGGACAATATACGCAGAGAAATGCTGAATGCAAATGACGGGATCAATACAAAGGCACTGCCTCTTCTGCAGGACCTGCTTGCATATGGATATTCACATTGTTCACTGGTAATACTGGAAGGCATTCTAAATGCGAAATGGTACAGAGATCTGTTTGAACAGGCAATTCAGCTGTATGGGAAAGATAATATCTACGCTTATTATTTTGATATTCCTTTTGAAGAAACGCTTCGCAGACATCAGACACGCCCGAATCATCTTGAATTTGGTGAGGAAGCAATGCGTGACTGGTGGAAGGCAAAGGACTATCTGAACTGCATAGAAGAATCACTGTTTACAGAAACAGATACTGAGGAAGATGAAATCAATCGTATCTGCTCTGATGCGGGAGTGAAATGAAATACAGATCATCGAAATAGTATTTGAAGTGAGATTATGATGCTTTAAGGAGATTGAGAATTGATCCTATATTGATTCTCAATAAAAAAGACATTGTCAAGTAAACTGTGTAAGTTTCAATTCACACATCAAAAATAGTCAGTCTCATTAATCGATATACCTGTGA
>JBFLGD010000015.1:0-52968 GCA_041859965.1 Bulleidia sp.
GTGCTGTTGCTTCATCATACACATCTGCTAATGGACTGTTTGTAGGCATGCTGGTTGGACTGCTCTGCACATATATGTATGTGAAACTGGTCGATTCCGGAAAACTGAAGATCACGCTTCCAGACAGTGTTCCACCGAACGTATCTCAGTCGTTCGCAGTACTGTTCCCATCAATACTTACTATCTTGATCGTTTCAGTCGTTGGATTCTGCTTCAACCTGACTGGGCATGACTTCTTCAGCGTAATTACCTGGATAATGTCACCTCTGCAGTCAATCATGACTGGTCTGCCAGGATATCTGGTCATCGTCTTCGTGATGATGCTGTTATGGTGGTTCGGTATTCATGGACCTAACGTCATGTCCGCTGTTACTACACCGTTCCTTACAACAGCTTATGCTGCTAACAATGCGCTGTACGGCGCAGGTGTCACACCGGCGGTAGGTGCTTCCGGAGTAGTCAATGGAGTTAAGTACACATACTCAATTATCTGTAACCCATTTGCATCAACATTCTTCTCATCCACGGGTTCTGGTATCACCGGCGGCCTGATTATCGCAATCATGCTTTTCTCTAAGAGAGACGATTACAAGGCTATTGCTAAGCTTGCTATCCCTTGCGGAATCTTCAATATCAACGAGCCGATTGTATTCGGTATCCCAATGGTAATGAACCCATTGCTGGGTATTCCATTCTTCTTAGCACCGCTGGTAACAGTAGCTCTTGGCTATCTGGTGACTGCAATTGGACTCTGCCCAATTATGGTAGTAGATGCTCCATGGACAACACCAGTTGGTATCCTCGGGCTGCTCGCTTCAGGCGGAAAGATTATGGGCGCCGTATGGCAGTTTGTCATCATTATCGGTGCTTCAACTCTGCTCTACACGCCGTTTGTCCTAGCTTCAAATAGACAGACTGCAGATCCAGAAGAAGCTGCTGCTTAATTAACTGAATTACATCTGTTTCATATAGACGATTCACGGAAAAAATTCCGATGGACCGTCTTTTATTTGAAGTGAGAAGAACTGTTAATAGGAACATGCTAGCATGATGCGTGAGAACATAGTTATGCTTTGTATAACAACCGCTTACAGCATGGTAATTATGCGCTGAACAGGCGCTCTTGAGCCATAGAGCCCGTAAAATGCATAAAAACTTGCTTGAAATGATAAAAAAGGCGATAAAATAGGGAAAATATGACACTTTAAATATTGTAATGGCTAAAAAAGAATATAAAATAGATATATCAAACAAATGTGGTTTGATAATACTAAAGGAGGCCATTATATGGCAGCAAAGGAAATCACAAAGAAGACATTAGCAGATGACATTGCAGCAAAGTATGGTTTAACAAAGAAGGACGCAAACGAAGCAGTTAACTATGTATTCGATACTATCGTTACAACAGTTAAGAAGGGTGGAGAAGCTTCCATCAATGGCTTCGGAAAGTTCGAACTTGTTCACAAGAAGGCTAGAACTGGTCTGAATCCTGCAACAGGAGAGAAGATCAAGATCAAGGCTACTAAGGCTCCTAAGTTTAAGGCATCCAAGACATTTAAGGACGCTGTTAAGTAAGAAGATTTATGAAGACGGATTGATGTTCGTCTTCTTTTTTTATGAGCAAATAAAAACTCATCATGCGATGAGTTTTTATCATATGAATTAGGCAATATATACTTTCTTCATTACAACAGGTGTATGCGGGCGATCAGTGCGATCAGTTTTAACTGAAGCAATTCTGTCTACTACATCCATACCTTCTGTTACTTTACCGAAAGCGGCATAGTTGCCATCGAGGTATGGAGCATCTGCGTGCATGATGAAGAACTGGGAAGATGCACTGTTTGGATCAGTTGCACGAGCCATTGAGATGACACCTCTGGAATGTTTCAGAGGATTGTCTACACCATTTGAAGCAAACTCTCCTTTGATTGTATCCTTGGAACCGCCGCAGCCAGTTCCTTCCGGGTCGCCGCCCTGAATCATGAACCCAGGGATGATTCTATGGAATGTCAATCCATTATAGAATCCTTCACTGACTAGTTTTGTAAAGTTGGCTGCTGTAAGAGGTGCTGCTTTTTCATCAAGCTCGATCTTGATGATACCGCCGTCTTCCATTTCGATAATTACCATTGCAATATATTCTCCTTTATTTCAAATGCCAGATGTCCTTGTTGTAATCTCTGATAGTTCTGTCACTGGAGAAGAATCCTGCCTTTGCTGTATTGACAAGAGCCATTCTCATCCAGCCTTCACGGTTCTCATAATCATCCAGTACACGCTGCTTTGTTTCACAGTAGCTTTCAAAATCGAGAAGTGTCATGAACCAGTCCTTATGGACCAGGTTGTCCCAGAGATCTGTCAGCATCTTCTTATCACCTCTGGATATGAGCAGCTCGCTCTTGATGAAATCGACACATTCATGGATCGTTTTGGACTTCTCATAGTATTCACTGCTGTGATATCCGCTTGTTGCATAGAGATTGATTACATCATCCGAAGAACGTCCGAACACATATATATTATCATCTCCTACAAGATCGTGAATCTCAACATTTGCACCATCTGCAGTTCCGAGTGTTACAGCGCCATTCAGCATGAATTTCATGTTGGATGTTCCGGAAGCTTCCTTGGAAGCAAGAGAGATCTGCTCAGAGATATCTGCTGCAGGAATTGTCACTTCGGATTTGGAAATATTGTAATTCTCTATCATGACGACCTTGAGGTATTTGGATACTTCAGGATCATTGTTGATGAGATCAGCAAGGCATAGAATCAAATGGATGACGCACTTAGCCTGATAGTATGCAGGAGCAGCTTTCCCGCCGAATACTACAGTAATCGGGCGATGCGGATACTGTCCGTTCTTGATCTTCATATATTCATAGATGACCCACAGAGCATTCATCTGCTGACGCTTGTATTCATGCATTCTCTTGATCTGAATATCGAATACAGAATCAGGATCAATATCGATGTTCTGTGTCTTTTTGATCATCTGTGCAAAACGAACTTTGTTGGCAAACTTAATGCCTTCCATTCTGTTCAGTACATCTTCATCATCATAATGATCCATCAGCTTTTCAAGCTGGAAGGAATCAGTCTTCCAGTCTTCACCGATTGTCTTATCAATCAGCGCAGCAAGTTCATGATTGCAGTGAATGATCCATCTGCGGAATGTAATGCCGTTTGTTTTGTTGTTGAACTTTTCAGGATATACATCATAGAAGGGCTTCAGTTCCTGATGCTTCAGGATCTCTGTGTGCAGTGCGGCAACACCATTGATGGAATGAGAGAAATGCATATCCATTCTTGCCATATGTACACGGTTCTGATCATCGATAATTGCGAGATCTGGATTGCCGTTGAATGCAGTAGATGCAGCATAGTCAAGACCCTCGATAATAGGCATCAGCTGAGGGACAACCTCAAGCATGTATTCCTGAGGCCATTTCTCCAGTGCTTCTGCAAGAATTGTATGGTTTGTATATCCGCATACACCTGAGATGATGTCTGCACTTTTCTTCATAGGAATGCCTTCCATCATCAGAAGACGAATCAGTTCAGGGATGACCATGGATGGATGTGTATCGTTGATCTGAATAGCAACATACTTATCCAGCTTGTTCAGATCATGCCCAAGATCCTTCTGCTCTTTCAGTATCATCTGCGCAGCATTGCTGACCATGAAGTACTGCTGATAGATACGGAGCTTTCTTCCGTCATCATCAGAGTCATCAGGGTAGAGGAACAATGTCAGATTCTTTGCGATATCCTTCTTATCAAAGTTAATGGAGTCTGTGATGATAGAAGGATCTACACTGTCGAGGTCAAACAGATGCAGGGTATTTCTGTTTCCCTTGTAGCCAATGATATCGATGTCATACATGTGAGAATGATATGTCTTGCCAGCAAGCTCAACAGGGAAGGATACATCTGTATCCTTCAGCATGTTTTTGCCATCCAGCCATTCGTCAGGTACTTCGAACTGCTTATTATCCTTAAATTCCTGTCTGAACAGACCAAAATGATAATTCAGGCCAATACCATCTCCGCACATATCAAGTGTGGCAATAGAATCCATAAAGCAGGCAGCCAGTCTGCCTAATCCGCCATTGCCGAGAGAAGGTTCCTTTTCAATCTCTTCGACTTCTTCGATGTTCTTTCCATTGCTGCTAAGAACATCTTTCAGTTCATTGTAAATGCCGAGGTTGATCAGATTTTTTCCGAGCTGTCTTCCAATCAGAAATTCTGCACTGATGTAGTACAGCTTTTTCTCACCGTTGATCTTAGGAAGACGGGATGATCTGTCCTTTACGAGGTTCAGAATACCCTCATACAGATCTTTATCTGAAGAGTCCTTAATGGGCTGCTTCAGATATGATGCAAGTTCCTTTTCCAGTTCCATGTTATTTCTCCTTAAACCTACCTTTTCGCTGTCAGTGTAGCATAATCATTTGTCTTTTCATAGGGAATTTGGAAACGTTTCCAAATTTCACATTTTGTGTGTTTGGTGCGAATATGTGAATTAGGGGAATGCTGAATGGAAAGAAAGAATAAAACATAATTGACGTATTCTAAACATTTGCATAAAATGTACTTGGAAACGTTTACATAGGTTTGCGGCAGATGGAAAGGAAGAAATGCATGACAACGATCAAGGATATTGCAAGACTGTCAGGATACAGCATAGGTACTGTATCGAGAGTCATCAATCAGCATGCAGATGTTTCGCCTGCTGCTAGAGAAAAGATAGAGAAGATCATTGCGCAGGAAAACTTCCAGCCTAATTCAAATGCCAAGCTGCTGAAGCAGCAGGTAAAGACATCCGTCATCATTCTTGTAAAAGGACAGATGAATGTATTTCTGGAAATGATTCTTGAGGATATACAGAAGATATTGCTTGAGAGCGGTGAGGATTCCAGCGTTACATTTTTGGATGAAGCTGCCAATGAAGTGGAAGCAGCTATTCAGCAGTGTGCTGAAAGAAAGCCAAGAGGAATTATATTTCTCGGCGGCAACATTAGTTACTTTAAAAAGAAGTTCGATCAGATAACAGTTCCATCTGTACTGGTTACAGTGTCAGCGAGCGGACTTGGTTTCGATAATCTTTCATCCTATGCAACAGATGATGTAGCGGCATCTGCAGCTGCCGTTGAGTATTTGATCCGCATGGGGCACAGAAAGATAGGTGTTATTGGCGGATCTGCATCACTGCGCAGAGGACAGATAGGCTATCGCCGTCTGCATGGCGCTATATCTGTACTAAAGAAGAATGATCTTCCGTTTGATCAGGAGAAACAGTATGAACCTGGAAGATTCTCAATCGCTTCCGGATATGAATCCGCAACCGCTTTACTGAAGAGAAATAAAAAACTGACTGCTATCTACTGTATCTCGGATGTGATTGCGATTGGTGCTATGCGTGCAGTCAGGGATTTGAAGATGAGCGTTCCGGATGATATTTCTATCATTGGATATGATGGAATTGAATATTCAAGATACTGTGTACCTAGACTTGCGACAGTTCAGCAGGATACTTCTGAACTGGCTAAGCAAAGCGTAGAGGATCTTCTGATGCGTATCAACTATGAGAACAGACCGGCTCATCATGTGACGATACCGTTCAGAGTATTAACCGGAGAATCCATTAAGGATCTCACTAAATAAGGGTTCGAGGATCCTGTGCAGGCTGAAGAACAGGGTCCTGACCATACAGCCAGTAAGTCCTAGCATAGAGTAATATCGCGATGGGCTTCATAATCCACAGTATGTGGGGCAGGGAGAAAAAATATGGCAGAAGTAGTTTTAAAGAACGTTGAAAAGGTTTATCCGAACACAGGCGAAAAACACAAACACAATCTTAAAGTTACAGATGAAGGAGTACTGGCAGTTGAAAACTTCAACCTTACAATTGCTGATCACGAATTCATCGTACTGGTTGGCCCTTCAGGATGTGGAAAATCCACGACTCTTCGTATGGTCGCTGGACTTGAGGACATCACAAGAGGAGAAATCTATATTGATGGAAAACTGATGAACGATGTCGAGCCTAAGGACAGAGACATTGCAATGGTATTCCAGAACTATGCACTGTATCCTCATATGACAGTTCGTCAGAACATGGAGTTTCCACTTAAACTGAGAAAGCTCCCGAAGGATGAAATTAAGAGAAAGGTCGATGAAGCAGCTGAGAAGCTTGGCATCACTGAATATCTTGACCGTAAGCCAAAGGCACTTTCCGGTGGTCAGAGACAGAGAGTTGCTATAGGACGTGCTATTGTACGTGATCCTAAGGTGCTTCTTATGGATGAGCCTCTATCTAATTTGGATGCGAAGCTCCGCAACCAGATGAGAGCAGAGATCATTAAGCTGAGACATATTCTGAATTCTACATTCCTTTATGTAACACATGATCAGACAGAAGCTATGACACTTGGCGATCGTATTGTAGTTATGAAGGATGGAAGAATCCAGCAGATTGGTACACCCCAGCAGGTCTATGATTCGCCAATTAATACTTTCGTTGCAGGATTCATTGGTGTACCTCAGATGAATTTCTATGAAGGAAAATTAATTCGTAACAATGGGAACTATTCAGTACAGATTGGTGAAACAGTCATAAGTCTGTCTGAAGAGAAGTGTGCCAGACTGTCTGCTAAGAATACCGAAAGTCAGGACATCACAATTGGTGTAAGACCTGAACATATGGAGCTTAGCAATGATGCAGACGCTATCAAGGCTACGATTGATGTCAGCGAAATGATGGGAGCTCAGATCTATCTGCATGTAAATGCGCTGGGCAAGGACGGTATCATTATTGTTCCGACGATAGATCTTGGTGAGAAGCAGTTCAAGTACGGTGAGGAGATTGGATTTAAGTTTGAAGGATCGGTTGCTCACATATTTGATAAAGACGGCAATAACCTCGAATACTCTGAAGATAATAAGTGATCAAAATAAAATTTGCAGATCGTAACTGATCTGCAAATTTTTTAATCCCTGAACGAGAAATTATTCGTGAACTTCTTTGTCTTCTTCTGTGAGCCCAAGATCCTTAATGCGTTTTTTAGCCATCCCTGCTCCTACACGATATGCCCATTTTCTGCTGATCAGTGCGAAGAACATAGTTGCTGCAGCTGCTATTAGAATAAATATTAACAAGTCCATAATTATACCTCTTATACAGAGTATATATATTATTCTTCAGAAAAATGCAATCCCGATTTTAACAGTTCATATTTAGAAGCATAACTGTCAGGAAAATAATTATAAAAAATCATATATTGCTGCAGTTGCCTGAAAATGGGCACTTTTGAAGGCACGGTTTCAGCTTTCACAAAAAAAGTCATAAAAAAGTGTTGCAATAAAAAAGCGCTTACATTATACTTCATGTATCGGGTGGAAACGTTTCCGGAAACGTTAACGCAAGAGAGCGCAAGTTCACTATCAAAAACATCAGGAGGAAAGCATGAACGCGAAACGTATATTAAAGGGCAGCATATCTGCTATTCTGGCAGCTTCAATGCTGGCAGGATGCTCATCTAACACAGCTACTTCAGCTTCAGCAAAATCGGAAGACGAAAAGATCACTGCAACCATCACAGTATGGGGACCGCAGGAAGATCAGTCTGATGACAACGGCAATTGGCTGAAGAAAGAAACAGAAGCATTTGCCAAGGAACATCCAAATTGGAATTTGACATTCAAGTATGGTGTCTGCTCAGAAGCTGATGCTTCCAAGACAGTTACTGCAGATCCAGAAGCAGCAGCAGATGTATACATGTTTGCAAATGACCAGATTGGTACATTGGTCGACGCAAATGCAATTTCTAAGCTTGGCGGCGATACACTGAAGCAGATCAAGAAGAACAACTCTGACGCAGTTGTTAACACAGTTACATATAACGGAGATGTATATGGTGTTCCATATACAGGAAATACATGGTTCCTGTATTACAACAAGAAGGTCATCTCTGATGAAGATGCTAAGAGTCTTGATTCAATGATGAAGGATGGAAAGGTTTCATTCTCTGTTAACGACAGCTGGTATATTGCTGGCATGTTCGCAGCTAACGGAGCTACATTCTTCGGCGATGATGGACAGGATGAATCAGCAGGCATTAAGCTTGGTGACAATGCTTCTGCAGTTACTGACTATCTGATTGATGCTTTGGCATCCGGACAGCTGGTCAATGATGATAACGGAAGCGGTCTTGCAGGTATGGCAGATGGATCAGTATCCGCTATGTTCTCCGGCTCTTGGGATTATCAGAACGTTGTTGACGCTATTGGCAAAGAGAATGTTGGTATTGCAGCACTTCCTACAGTAAACATCAATGGCAAGGATGAGCAGATGATGTCATTTGCTGGATCTAAGGCTGTTGCAGCTAACCCTAACTGCAAGTATCCAGAAGTAGCAGTTGCATTAGCAGCTTATCTTGGCGGTGCAAGTGCACAGAAGGATCATTATGATCTTCGCAACATCATCCCTACGGATTCTTCAATTGATATTTCCGGCGATGCATTAGCAGAAGCTCAGTCTGATACTATGAACAAGACTTCCATTCTGCAGCCTTCCTGGAGTGAAATGGGCAACTGGTGGACACCAGCCGAGAACTTCGGAAATGCGATCATCAATGGTGAAGTAACAAAGGCTAACAGTGCTGATAAGACTTCAGAACTTGAAACACAGGTAAACACTTCATCTGTTAACTAATTGCTAACATAGATAAGTATCATTAAGGATGCGGGTGAGGATTGTCTTTCACCGCATCCTTATCTTTAAATAAGAGGATTGAAACAATGACTAAAAAGAATAAAAAGGATGATGAGTATTCAATAGGCAAAGCAGTCAGAAATGGTGACCGTTTTACTAAAATGTCTATGTTTTTCCTGGGTGCCGGATTATTCGGACACAAGCAGAAGGTCAAGGGAATCATGGCCTTCGTACTGGAAATAGCATTTATCTTCTATATATTGTTTGACGGTATTGGAAGATTAACGATGCTGCCGTCACTTGGTGACAGTGCACAGACAGAAGTCTGGAATGAAGCAAAAGGTGTTTATGAATATACGACAGGTGACAATTCACTGCTGATACTGCTGTTCGGTGTTGTAACCATATTTGTTATAGCAGCGTTCATCGTGCTGTGGGTGCTTCAGATGAAGCAGTCATACAAGTGTCAGCGTATGCTGGAGAATGGAAAGCATGTTCCAAACTTCAGAGAGGATATAAAGTCACTGTTTGACGGCAATCTGCATATCACTTTCATGACACTGCCATGCTTAGGTATACTGGTATTTAATATAGTACCGCTGGTATTTATGATCTGCATGGCATTTACAACCTATTCCAAGGAGGGCAAGCATCTTACTCTGTTCGATTGGAATGGGCTCACACAGTTCCAGCGTGTTCTGAATATCAACGGCAACATCGGTCAGCAGTTCTGGCAGGTACTTGCATGGACAGTCGTCTGGGCTATCTTTGCGACCTTCCTGAACTATTTCCTTGGTATGATGCTGGCAATGGTTATCAACCGCAAGCATACACATGGAAAAGCATTCTGGCGTTTCTGCTTTGTACTGTCTATTGCAGTACCGCAGTTTGTATCTCTGATGATCATGAGAACCATGCTGCAGCCGCAGGGTGCGATCAATGTTCTTCTGGAGAATGCAGGACTGATTTCTCAGCCGCTGCCATTCCTTACAGATACAACCTGGGCACGTATCACTGTCATTGTTGTAAACCTCTGGGTTGGTATTCCATATACCATGCTTCAGGTTACAGGCATACTGCAGAACATACCTTCAGATTTATATGAAGCAGCTAAGATGGACGGTGCCGGTCCGGTAACGATATTCTTTAAGATAACGCTGCCGTACATGCTGTTTGTAACAACACCGTATCTGATTGCTCAGTTCTGCGGAAATATCAACAATTTCAATATTATCTATCTTCTTACTGGAGGCGGACCTACAAAGGTCGGCGATACAGCAGGTCAGACCGATCTACTTGTCACATGGCTGTACAAGCTCACGATTGATCAGCAGTACTACAACATCGGTGCCGTCATCGGTATCATTACATTCGTTGTACTGTCTGTCATAACACTGATAACGTACCGCAACTCAAAGTCTTATAAGGATGAGGGGGCGTTTAACTGATGAGCACAAATAATGTAGATATGTCAAAGATAAAGAAGAATAAGAGACCTTTAAAAAAAGTGTTCGGCAATACATTGGTTCATGTATTTCTTGGGATTCTGGCAGTTATATGGGTGCTTCCAATATTCTGGATTATACTGACCAGTTTCAGAGCAGAACCAGGTTCCTATGTAAATACATTCTTTCCGAAGTCATATACGATAGCAAACTACGTTAAGCTGTTTACAGATCGCAATGTTCTTGACTTCCCGCAGATGTTTGCCAATACAATGATTATTGCAGTCTTCGTATGTATCATTCAGACATTCTTTGTTCTGTCTGTTTCATACAGTTTATCAAGACTTCGTTTCAAGCTTCGTAAACCATATATGAATCTGGCAATGATCCTCGGATTATTCCCTGCATTCATGTCGATGGTAGCACAGTATTATCTGCTGAAATCACTGGGACTCACGGAAGGATCCATGATCAGAGTAGCACTGATCATTGTATATTCTGCTTCATCTGGAATGAACTTCCAGATAGCAAAGGGATTCTTTGATACAATACCGCATTCTATTGATGAAGCAGCGATCATTGACGGTTCAACACTGTCACAGGTCTTTACAAAGATACTGATGCCACTGTCAAAGCCAATTATTATCTATACTGTATTAACGTCTTTCATGACCCCATGGATAGACTTCATCTTTGCTAAAGTAATATGCAGAGCTGAAGCTGGACAGTATACGGTAGCTATTGGTTTATGGAATATGCTGTCGCAGGAATATATCCATCAATGGTTTACGACCTTTGCGGCAGGAGCAGTTATTGTATCAATCCCAATCGCAATTCTGTTCGTTATCATGCAGAAATATTATGTTGAAGGAATGAGCGGGGCTGTTAAGGGATAAAAAATCTATGACGATCGAATAAAAGTATTTGAAACACTTCTGTTCACAGTCATAGTATCTGATGATCTATAGATGATGGCAGATACCGACTGAAGGTTATCTGCCATTTCTTTCCTACAATGTTTAGAATCAATATTAAGGAGGCAGTTTTCATGGTTCAATGGCTCAATGATGCAGTATTCTATGAAATCTATCCGCAGTCTTTCTGTGACAGCAATGGGGATGGCATAGGTGATATTCAGGGAATGATCAGTAAGCTGGATTATATTAAGGATCTTGGCTGCAATGCTCTCTGGATCAATCCTGTATATGACTCTCCATTCATGGATGCAGGATATGATGTACGTGATTATTATAAGATTGCCGAGAGGTACGGTACAAATGAAGACATGTACCGATTCTTTAATGAAGCACACAAAAGAAATATCAAAGTATTGATGGATCTTGTGCCTGGACATACCTCCGATCAGCATCAATGGTTCAGGGAATCTCAAAAGAATGAAGTGAATCAGTATAGCGGCAGATATGTGTGGACATCTAATGCTTTTGAAGGCATTGATGGTCATCCATATATTTCCGGTATGACTGAGAGACCTGGTGCGTATATGCTGAATTTCTTTGCATCACAGCCCGCATTGAATTACGGCTGGGGTGTACGTACGGAAAAATGGCAGAGTGCAGTGGACTCTCCTGAAGCTTTAGCAACCGTTGAGGATCTTAAGAATATTATGCGTTTCTGGATGAATCATGGCTGCGATGGATTCCGTGTTGATATGGCGGATTCATTAGTGAAGAATGATGATGATAAAAAACATGCTACAGCGGCGATCTGGCATGGCATCAGAAAGATGATGGATCAGGATTATCCTGAAGCCGCATTGGTATCGGAATGGTCAAACCCACAAAGCTCAATTAATCTGGCAGGATTCCACATGGATTTCTATCTGGATCACTTTGGAAATGGCTATAACACGCTTCTTCGCGACTATGAGGGGAATTTTAATGGCGATCACAGCTATTTCAAGAAAGATGGCAATGGTGATATTCAGCGCTTTCTGTCAGATTATCTTCCAAAGTATGGTGCTACATTTCAGAATGGATTTATATCTATGCTTACATGCAATCATGATACACCGCGTGCTTCGCTTACTTTAAGTCAGGAGGAAATGAAGATTGCCTGGGCATTTATATTTACAATGCCGGGTGTTCCATTTCTTTACTATGGTGATGAAATTGGCATGAAGTTTGTGAATGTTCCAAGCAAGGAGGGCGGCTATCATCGTACAGGTTCAAGATCGCCAATGCAGTGGAACAGCAGCAGTAATTATGGCTTCTCTACAGCTGAGGAGGATAGGCTGTACATAGCACAGGACAGCGATAAAAATGCACCGACTGTTGAAAAGCAGATGGGTGACAGCAATTCCTTGTACAATGTTACAAAGCAGCTGATTGCTTTAAGACATGCATATACTGATCTGCATGCTGGCAGTTCATTCAAGGTACTTGAAGCAGATAAGAGTCTGTTTGTATATCAGAGAGGAGATCTTATCTGTGCCGTCAATCCTTCAGATGAAAGCTGTCATACAGTCAATGACATGCTTGCAGGTAAGAAGGAAATATTTTCTATTAACTCCGTTACGGCGGAAGGAAATAAACTGGATCTTGGACCAGGATCATTTGCAGTGCTGCAGTAATTGAAATTGTTAAGATTCAAACTGAGAATGATGATAGACTTAAGAGAATTAAAATTCAGGCAGCAAAAAATATACGATAAGCATCACTCGTTGAAAGTAGGAATTACATGAGAAAAGCAGGTGTATTATTACCGGTTGCTTCATTGCCGGGCAGACATGGTATAGGCACTTTTGGACATGAAGCATACCATTTCATTGACCTGGCAGAAAAAGCGGGATTTACAATCTGGCAGATTCTACCGCTGAATCCTCTTGGATATGGGAATTCTCCATACCAGCCGTTTTCAAGCTTTGCCATTGACTCGCTTTATATGTCACTTGATCTGCTGCAGGAACAGGGATTGCTGGACAGCAAGGTTCCTTCATTTAACCGCCGCAGTGAAAAGATAGATTATGAAAAGGTACGGAAGTATAAGGAACCGTATCTTAGAGAAGCATTCAGTCACTTTAAGGCTGATCACAGTTTCAGTGTATTTGCCTATCAGGACTGGGTCAGGGATTTTGCGATATTTATGACATTCAGAAATCTGAATGGAAAGAAATGCTGGAATGAATGGAATACAGCCATGCGTGATCAGCCTATTAATAATGATATTGATCTTAAACAGTATTCAGATGAGATCCTGTATCACGTATTTATTCAGTATGAACTGTTCCTTCAGTGGAAGAATTTGAAGCAGTATGCCAATGATCATGGTATTGAGATCATGGGAGATGTACCTTTCTATGTTGGTCTTGATTCTTCAGATGTATGGGCACATAGAGAAAACTTCCTTCTGGACAAGGACGGAAAGCCAACCTTTATTGCCGGTGTTCCGCCAGATTATTTCTCAAGTACCGGTCAGAGATGGGGAAACCCTATTTATGACTGGGATTATATGAAGAAAGATAACTTTACCTTCTGGATTGAACGGCTTTCCTATACAGAGAGACTGTTTGATATTGTGCGTGTTGATCATTTCCGTGCATTTGATACATATTGGAAGATAAAAGCATCCTGCCCAACTGCTATTGACGGTGAATGGGTAGAGGCACCTGGCTATGAACTGTTTGATGATCTGTTTGAAAAGGTTCCTGATCTTCGCATTATTGCAGAAGACCTTGGAGATTTAAGAGCACAGGTTCTTGAACTGAGAGATCATTATTCATTCCGTGGTATGCGTGTCATTCAGTTCTCTTTTGATCCTAAGGGAATGGAGGATGATCATACACATCTTCTTGTGTATACGGGAACACATGATAATCCGCCTATCTATCAATGGTACAAGGAAAAGAGCAAAGCAGAGCGCAGAGCAATTCGTCATTATCTTTGGACACATGGATATCATGAACATAGTTTCACTTCAGACATCATTGCCTATTCAATGGATTCAGCTGCGGACATGGTTATTATTCCAATGAGCGATCTTCTGCATGGTGATAAAAGGATGAGGCTGAATACACCAGGCACAGTCGGTTCGCCTAACTGGGAATGGCGTATGAAAGACTTTGAAGGTTTTACTAAGAGAATACCTGTCATCAATCAGGCTGTTGATCGCACGAAAAGAAATTTAAAGGATGAAGACTGAAAAACAGGATTGGAGAAATTTCCAATCCTGTTTTACTTTGTGATGATATCAGCGTTATTGACGACTGTCTGTGCAGCTGCACATGCAGGACAGTCACAGTACTTTGCACCGGATGCTTTCAGTTTTGAAGCATGTTTTTTCATTCCTTTGGATGCTTTAGCACCAAGTATCTGAACTGCTTTCTCTGAATCTGCAAAAGCAATCAAATCATCAATTGGAAGAATATCTTCTCTGCATTCTTTGACAAGAGAGCCAGCTTTGCTCTTTTCGTCAGATGTTCCAATAGCTTTCAAGTATGCATTGCCTGCATCCTTCAGCTCCTGACAGCAGGTCTCTGCTTTGATCATTTTCTCTACTGTATCTTTTAATTCTGTTTTGTTCATTTGAAGCCTCCTGCATGCATCATATCACTGTTAAACCATAGTGATCATTATTTGCATTGACTGCGTATTGAATGAATTACTGCACAGGAGTCCTGCGATCCTGCTCCTTGTTTCTGTGCAAGACGATACGCCTGTATAGCAATGTTTAATGAATAGTTTGGAATCTGTTCATCCTGACAGAGCTGACGTGCAAGTTCGAGATCCTTCATTACAAGATCAAGAGCAAATCCCGGCTGGAAATCATCTGTTTTTATTTTGTTCATTTTTGCTTTAAGAATCATATTATTGCCGGAAGACTGTGTTGTTACGTCATAGAAAGTATCCTGATCAATGCCAAGACTGTCCGCCATGGCCAGTGCTTCTCCATTGATGACCTGTGCAGAGAATGCCATGAAGTTATTGATTAGCTTGATTGCTGTGCCGCCTGCCCTTCTGCCAATGTAGAAGAATTTGCTCCCGAATGCTTTAAGATATGGTTTCAATCCAAGAGATTCAATTTCCGTTTCTTCTGCTCCAATCATGAGTGAGAGTGTCCCTTTTTCCGCACCAGCCGGTCCTCCAGAAACAGGCACATCAATATAAATGATCTTTTTTTCTTTGGCAGCTCTTACCGCATCTAGATTTGTTTTAGGAGAGACAGTGCTTGTATCAACAATGATCTGTCCTTCCTTACCGTTTGCAATAAGTTCTGATACAACTGCTTCTACCTGTATAGGGCCTGGAAGAGAAAGGAAGATAATATCTGCCTTCTCAGATATCTCTGCAATGCTGGCAGCGGCTTCAGCTCCCTCCTTTACGAAGCGGTCACATTTTGATGCAGTGCGATTGTATACAATAATGCTTTCTTCCTGTTTTAAAAGATTCTCTGCCATAGGTGCACCCATATGACCGAGTCCGATAAAGCCTACTTTTTTACTCATATACTGTCCTCTGTCTTTCTGAAAATATTCTAAAAAAGGAAAGAGGCAATAACAATCTTCATTTTGATCAATATCTATCAGCTGAACTTATTGATGTGTATATGTCATAGATGTAACATGGCACAGCAGACTGATGTGGTATAATTTTTAAGCTACAGAAAAAGAAAGCTGGATATTATGACGCTTGTGCTGAATATACTGAAATCTATTATCTACGGAATTGTACAGGGTATTACTGAGTGGCTTCCAATCAGTTCGACGGGTCACTTAATTCTGATGAATTCGTTTATGCCATTGAATTTATTTACAGATGCTGCATCGAATATTGAATTTTGGGATATGTATAAAGTTGTAATTCAGTTTGGAAGTATTCTGGCAGTTGTGCTTCTTTACTGGAATCGTCTGAATCCGTTCAATCCAAAACTGAAGCCTGCCAAGAAGCATGACATTCTTCGTCTTTGGGTAATGATCATCATTGCATGCATACCTGCCGGTATTGCCGGTGTTATCCTAGATGACTGGATTGACAATGTAATGAGTTCTTCGCTTGTAATTGCCTGCACCCTGATCATCTACGGAATTCTGTTCATATGGATGGAAAATCGCCAGCGTGTCTATACAATAGAGAATGTAAATCAGATTGATGCAAAGCATGCATTATTTGCCGGCTTTTTCCAAGCTCTGGCATTGATACCAGGTACTTCAAGAAGCGGTGCTACGATATTCGGCTCAACAATGATGGGATTCAATCGCAGTACAGCTGCAGAGTTCTCATTCTATATGTCTATACCGGTAATGTTTGGCGCAAGTCTTCTGAAGATCATCAAGGCACAGTTTACTGTCACTGCATCCAGCGTCATCGTTCTGCTGGTTGGAATGATTGTTTCATTCCTCGTGTCTGTTCTTGCAATTCGTTCGCTGATGCAGTATATCCGCAAGCATGATTTCAAGATCTTCGGTGTATACAGAATAATTCTTGGTGTCATTGTTCTGATTTTTTATCTGACAGGTGCTGTTGCCTGATAAAGGAAAAGGGGGAACTTGGTTATGACAGGTCTGACTTTCGGCAGTCTTTTTCTTGAAGGACTGCTTTCTTTTTTCTCTCCATGTGTTCTTCCGGTAGTGCCCCTGTATATTGGCTATTTGACTCAGGACGCACGTGTAACAGCAGAGGACGGTACAGTTACATATTCAAGAAAGAAGACAATGCTGTTTACACTGGCATTTATACTTGGCGTTCTTGTCGTCTATATGATCGCTGGACTCGGTTCAGGTATGCTTCATGATTTTCTAAAGAATAATACGGTGTTATTTGAAGTGACCGGCGGCGTTCTTCTGATCGTTATGGGTCTGGTATCGCTGCATGTGATACGTATTCCATTTCTGGAAAGAACTTATCAGAGACCAATAAAGGCTTCTTCTGGAATGTCATTTATAAAAGCATGGTCACTTGGGTTCTTCTTCTCATTCGCATGGACACCATGTGTCGGACCGCTTCTTGCGCAGGCTATTCTGCTTGCGGCTGGAGAAGAAAGCAAGGCAGCAGGATGGCTGGATATTGCTTCCTTTGCACTGGGATTCATCTGTATTTTCCTGCTGCTTGGTCTTTTTACAGATACTGTACTGAATTTCCTGAAGAAGTACAGAAAGGCTGTGAAGTATACAGGTGCTATTGCAGGTATTCTGGTAGTGCTGACGGGATGCTTTATGCTGTATCAGGCATATACAGCTGTTACACTGCAGAGCTCCTCGCAGAAGGAAACAGCAGCCAGTGAGACTTCTTCGCCATCACCATCATCCTCTGCATCTTCAAAGACGACAACAATTGATGATATGAACTTTACTCTGAAGGATGCGGAAGGTACTTCCTATTCCCTGACAGATTTTAAAGGCAAAACGGTCATCATCAATTTCTTCGGAACATGGTGCTATTGGTGCAATCAGGAACTGCCGGATCTGCAGAAGATTCAAAACAGCAGAGATGATGTAGAAGTTCTGCTGATTGCTGCACCTGGATTGAATGGAGAAGGGGACATTGAGTATGTTGAAAAATATATGAAGGATGCAGGATATTCCATGAAAATACTGTATGACAGTGACCTGACCGTTACCAACCAGTATGGGCCAAGCGGATATCCGTGCAGCTATTATATAAAGCCGAATGGAACATTCCTTGGCTATTATCCGGGATACTGCGATGAAGATACTTTGAATGAAATTCTTGAGAAAGCACAGAAATGAAAATCTTTCATAGAAAGAGAACTGTTTATTCATAAAAGTTTTCAAAACGTATTGACATTCGTTTTTGATGGCTTAAACTGTATACATACAGGCGACGAAGAGAAGAGTAGCCAATCGCAAGTGATGCAGAGAGTTCCCGGAAGCTGGAAAGGGAATACACGGAAGAATGGTGAACATGGTCTCGGAGCTGCGTGATCGAAATGTAGATCACGACGGGATGTCCCGTTACAGACATAGAGTATTTCTGATATAGTTCAGCGTACTTGAAGAGGAGATGATTGTGAGGTCATTTCGAAGATAAGGTGGTACAGCGTATATACTACGCCCTTATACAAGGGGCGTAGTTTTTGTTTATTTGCCCCTCTTCAAGAAGCGAAAACAAAGAGGAGGAAAGAATTATGAAAAACACAATCAGAACCGCATTGACTGCCGCACTGGCATTGACACTCGCAGGATGCTCTGCATCTTCAGCAACATCATCATCCGCATCTGGCACTTCCGATGATAAGACGATTACCGTTGGTGCCACTTCTGTACCGCACGCTGAAATTCTGCAGAATGTAGTTGCAGATGTACTGAAGGATGAAGGCTATACACTTGAAGTTACAGTATTCAATGATTATGTTCAGCCAAATACTGCAGTAGAAGAGGGTGAACTGGATGCCAATTATTTCCAGACTCTTGGCTACATGGAAGGTGAGAATAAGGACAGAGATCTTCATCTGAAAGCTGTTGCAGGTGTTCATATTGAACCGATGGGCTTCTATTCCAAGACTTTGACAGATATTGCCGATATTAAGGATGGGGCTTCCATTGCTGTTCCAAATGATTCGGATAATGAGGACAGAGCACTGCAGTTCCTTGTTGACAGCGGACTGCTGGTAGATCCTAACAAGGATGGAGATTTGACAGATACAGACTTCAATGGCAATGCAACAACAAACCCTCATAACTATGATATTCAGATTGCTGAAGCAGCTTCACTGCCGCAGTTCCTGGATGATGTAGACGGTGCTGTAATCAACGGAAACTATGCTCTTGAAGCAAGTCTTCCGGACAGCTATCCTGCACTCAAGGTTGAAACATTTGATGATAAGACAACGATTGCACGTACGAACTTCGTTGTCTGCAAGGAAGGCAATGAAGACACTGCTAAGATTAAGGCTCTTGTAAAGGCAGTACAGTCTGATGAAGTGAAGAAATATATTGAGGACAACTATAAGGGATCTGTTATCGCTTCCTTCATTGATCCTTCAACAATCTCCGACTAAGAGATATATACTTGTTAAAGCATTGAAAATGTTCAGAGGGAATCCTCTGAACATTTGTCATCATTCAGGAAAGGAGTCTCGTATAAATGATTGATCTTGTTAACGTCAGGAAAAACTTCGGTGATCTGGAAGTACTGAAAGATATCAACATTCATATCAATGATGGAGAAATCTACGGTATCATTGGACAGTCTGGAGCGGGAAAATCTACATTGCTCAGATGTATTAATGGACTGGAAAACTATGACAGCGGTTCTATTACAGTGAATGGGCAGGCTGTGAATGTAAAGGATAAGAGGGCGCTTCGCCAGCTTCAGAAAACAATGGGAATGATCTTCCAGAACTTCAATCTGCTGAGCAGATGCACAGTCAGAGAGAATATTGCACTGCCGATGAAATTCTGGGGCATGAATCCTAAAGATGAAAAAAATGCTGCGAAGATCGAAAGCCTGATGAAGCTTGTCGGACTTACTGATAAAGCTGATGCCAGACCTGCTGAACTTTCAGGCGGACAGAAACAGAGGGTGGCAATTGCAAGAGCTCTTGTTCTGGATCCGAAGATCCTTCTCTGCGACGAAGCTACTTCAGCACTTGATCCTCGTATTACAAGAGAAATACTGACACTTTTGCAGACAATACATGATGAGACGGGCATTACTATTGTTGTGGTTACACATCAGATGGAAGTTGTAAAACAGATCTGTGAGAGAGTAGCCTTCCTGAAACATGGTGTTGTTCTTTCTGAAGGAAAGCCGGAGGAACTGTTTGTGCATCCTTCGACTGATATCAAAAAGTTCCTTGGTGAAGAAACGAGTGTACTTCCTGCCGAAGGTGTTAATGTACAGCTGTTCTTTACAGATGAGAGCTCAGATGAACCAGTTGTTTCAGAAATGGCTAGAGACCTTGGCATAGATTTCAGCATATGCTGGGGCAAACTGGAGGAATTCAGAAAGAATGTATTTGGTTCTCTGGTAATTAATATTTCAGCAGAAGATAAGTATCGGGTATTAGCTTATCTGGATAAGAAGAATGTAAAGTGGGAGGTGCTCGATCATGAATGAGATGATAGACATAATTCTGAAAGCTACTGGGCAGACACTTTACATGGTCCTTGTTTCAACTGCAGTGGCAGTTGTGCTGGGAATGATCCCTGCGATTATACTGACGCTTACAGCAAATGATGGATTGAAGCCGAACCGGGCAGTATATGGAGTGCTGGATGTGATAGTCAACGTCTTCCGTTCTTTTCCGTTCGTGATTTTGATGGTCATCGTAATTCCTGTGACCAGAGCAATTGCTGGAAAGGCAATCGGCACTACAGCAGCAATCGTTCCGCTTACTATTTATGCCATACCATTTATCGCAAGAGTATTTGAGAATGCACTAAGAGAAACTGATGCAGGCGTTATTGAAGCAGCACGTTCTTTCGGCGCTTCTGACGGAAAGATTATTCTCCGTGTCTATATGAAGGAATCGATCCCCCGTCTTCTGAATGGTATTGTCCTTTTATTCATTAACATGATCGGAGCTTCTGCAATGGCTGGTACATTAGGCGGAGGCGGGCTTGGAGATATTGCAATCCGTTATGGCTATCAAATGTATCGTATTGATTATCTTGTAGTAACGTCTATTATTCTGATCATTATTGTGCAGCTGATACAGGGCATTGGAAATGTGCTGTATAAGAAGACAGCTTAAGTAATATATACTTATATACTTCCAAGGACTTCGAATGCAAACGCATCCGGAGTCTTTTTGTTAACTTGGAATTCATAATTGATCTAATGATTCACAAATAATTAGCATTTCTTTTTCATACCTGTGATAGTTTGCAAAACTATTGAACGATAAACTTATGTTGTTTTAAAACAGGAGAATAGGGATATGAAAAAAATAGTAAAAGCAGCAGTGTTATCAATGGCAGTGTCAATGACAGCCTGCACAGCCTCAGCTTCATCCACGGCGAGTACAGGAACTGACTACAGTTCTATGTCTTTGAAGGATCTTACAGCAGCAGCTAAAAAGGAAGGAGAGGTCAATTCAGTTGGTATGCCTGATACTTGGGCAAACTGGGTGGAAACATGGGGTGATATCAATTCTCAATATGGAATTGAACATACAGATCTGGATATGAGCTCTGCCGAAGAAATTTCATTGTTCGCTGAGGAAGGAACAGATGCTACAAAGGACATTGGGGATGTTGGTCAGCAATGGGGACCGATTGCTGAAAGCAAAGGAGTGACATTAAAGTATAAAACAAGCTATTGGGATGATTTGCCTGATTGGGCAAAGGATGATGATGGGGACTGGATGGTGTGTTACTACGGTACAATGTCTATCATCACAAACAATAGCTTGGTAAAGGATGCGCCAACAAGCTTTGCAGATATTCTTAATGGAGACTATAAGGTGACTATTGGTGACGTATCTACAGCATCGCAGGCTCAGCACGCAGTACTTGCTTCTGCTTATGCATTGGGCGGCGATATTGATAATTTACAACCTGCATACGATTTCTGGAAGAAACTGGCAGATCAGGGAAGACTGGATGTCGGTGAAACAAGTGTAGCAAGAATTGAATCCGGGGAAATTGAGGTGTGTCTGCTCTGGGATTATAACGCATTGAACTATCGTGACAATGCCGTAAAAGATGATGCAAGTGCATCATTCACAGTTAACATTCCATCTGATGGAAGCGTGCAGTCTGGCTATGCTTCAATTATCAATTCTAATGCACCAGATCCAGCAGCAGCCTGTCTAACACGAGAATACATACTTTCAGATGAAGGACAGATTAATCTTGCCAGAGGATATGCAACGCCAATCAGAGATGTTGAACTTCCAGATGACGTAAAAGCTAAGAGAATCGATGATTCACAGTATGGTGACAATGTACATACTATTGATTATGACAAATGGACTGATGTATGTCAGGATGTAATATCTTACTGGCAGGAAAACATTGTTCCTGAGATTCAGTGATGAGTACGATAGCTGACAGCAAAGAAGAACAGATACTGAATAGTGGTGATCAAGAAATAGATGAAGGACAGAAACGGATTCTGAAAAGGAACCGTTTTTATAAAAAATCTTTTAGCTGGATTTCATTGATACCATTTGCAATGGTGGCAATCTGTTATGAAATACTTCCGCTCATACAGCTGGTAATGTCCAGCTTAATCGGGAAAACCAGTCATACACTTGGTATTGAAAACTTCATTAAAGTTTTTACTACTCCGCTTTATCAGCAGTCGATTATTAACAGTATACGTGTCAGTGCAATATCAGCTGCAATAGGATTGATAATTGCATTTCTTGCGGCTGGATACTGTATGGATGCGTCATCAAAAGTAAAACGAAGATTCACAATGCTACTGAATATGACATCGAATTTTTCTGGAGTTCCATTAGCGTTTGCTTTCATGGTATTGATGGGGAATACAGGTGTATTAACTATGATTGGTCAAAAGTATGGGATTCCATTTCTTCAGGATCTCAATCTGTACAGCGGTCAGGGACTGATGCTTGTATATATCTATTTTCAGATTCCATTAGCATCATTGCTGATGATACCAGCGTTTAAAGTGATACAGCCTACATGGAGAGAAGCTTCACAGATATTGAAGGCCAATTCATTTCAATATTGGATACATATTGTAATACCAAATTTGCTTCCTTCTGTTTTTGGTACATTGAGTGTACTGTTTGCAAATGCACTTGCTGCTTATGCTACTGCCTATGCTCTCGTTATGAATAATTATGCACTTCTAGCTTTGCAGATCACTTCCAAGTACAAAGGCGATGTCATGATTGATAAAGCAACAGGTGGAGCACTGGCTGTTATACTGATACTTCTTATGATAGCGGCAGCACTGCTGAATGACAGACTGACAAAGCATACATCTCATGGAAAGAAACTGATATGAAAAAAAATAGACTAAGCGGAAGGATATTCCTAATTGTATTAGGTACTTATCTGCTCATACCGTTTATAGCAACTGTTATTTATTCATTGTTCATTAAATGGAATTCTGTTTTGCCTGAGGGTTTTACACTGCGCAATTATACAGAACTGTTTGGAGATGCTGAATTTTGGGCATCTATTGGAAGAACACTGATACTTTGCGCAGGCTCGGTGTTTATCACGATTGTACTTCTTTTGCTTGCAATGTATGCAGTTATACGTTCTAAACAAATACTTGGAAAGGTAATGCAGGTTGTCTGTATGATTCCATATGCACTTCAGGGTGTCATACTTTCAGTTTCTGTAATCTCATTATATGCAGGAACTGGAACAATTCTTTCGAATCGGCTGTTTATGCTATTTGGCACTTATACAGTACTTGTTCTGCCATATATCTATCAGGGTATACGGAACAGTATCAATGCAATCAATGCTGAAATGCTGATGGAAACGGCATCTGTGCTAGGATGCGGCCCTTTCAAGGCATATTTGAAGGTCATTATTCCCAATATTATTCCGGGAATTATGATATCAAGTCTTCTTGCGGAAAGCATTGTCTTTGGAGACTTTGTGTTAGCAAATAACATTGCAGGAAATAACTATCAGAACATTCAGGTATATCTAAATCAGAAAATGTCTGTATCAAGTGGACTGTCCAGTGCAATTGTGACAGTGATATTTGCTGTAGTAATGATCATTTCATGGATCATTCTTCATTCGCAGAAAGAGACTGAAAAAGAGGGAAAAAGATGACATATATTGAACTGAAAAATATAGTGAAGAGATTTGGTGATAATACTGTTTTGAATCATATCAATCTTGAAATAGAGAAAGGAAGTCTTGTTACATTGCTTGGCCCGTCTGGATGCGGTAAATCAACAATGCTGCGATGCCTGTCTGGATTGGAAACACTGAATAAGGGCCAGGTGATTATTGATGGAAAGGATGTTACTGATCTTTCCCCGAGTCAGCGTAATATTGGTATGGTCTTTCAGCAGTACAGTCTGTTTCCGAATATGACTGTTGAAGAAAATATTGGATTTGGGCTCAGAATGATACACGCAGATAGGAACTATATTAATGCAATGGTCAAGGATTCTGTTTCTATGGTAGAGCTGGAGGGAAAAGAAAAGGCGTATCCATCGAGCTTATCCGGTGGACAGCAGCAGAGAGTTGCTTTGGCGCGGGCAATCGTTATGAAGCCTAAGGTACTGCTGCTTGATGAACCATTTTCTGCTATTGACGCAAAGCTTCGAAAGTCACTGCAGATAAGGATTCGCGAAATACATAGGCAGTTAGGACTGACAACAGTATTTGTTACGCATGATCAGGATGAAGCAATGATCATGTCTGATGTGATTGAACTTTTCCACAATGGCAGGATTGAACAGTCTGGTTCGCCCGTCAGTGTATATACGGCACCAGTATCAGCTTTTGCAGCTGGATTTATCGGCAGCTACAATCAGATACCAGCATGCATTTTTAACAGAATAATAAGCAAGGAAAATCAAGTTAGTAATGAAGATAACAATATCGTTGCAATAAGACCGGAAACCATTACGATAACAAGAGAACGAACTGAAGAACCGGAAAGTTACAGTGTACAAGGAATAGTACAGAGCAGTATGCCAAGAGGAAATGTTCTTCGTTACAAAGTTGGGATAGAAGAAACTATATTCAGTGTTGATGCATTGTTCAGAAGTTTCCATATGTTTGAAAATGGAGAAAAGATTTGGATGAATATACCTTGGAAAGACTGTCTTGTTATTCCAGCAGATAAAGCATGACAGAAAGATCATTTGAAAATTTTCTAGGCTGGGAGAATAATCTGCATCCATACAAGGGAAATCTTCACAGTCATACGGTTCATTCAGATGGACATCTTCTTCCTGAAGAATCAGCAGAATTATATAAAAAGAATGGATGGAACTTTCTCTGCCTGTCTGAACATGACAGATATACAGACTGCAGCAGGGAACTGAACAGTGATGGTTTTATAGTCATTCCTGCGTTGGAAGCTTCAGCTATTCTCACAGATGGCAAACTGCATGCTGTCAAGCTTCATCATATGAATGGAATACTGGGTACAGATAGTATGAAGGAAAAAGCAGTTCAGCATTTTCATAATATGGAGTGTCTTCCTCCGCTGGTAACATCTGATAAAACAGTATTTCATAGCTATGCTGAGAAACTTTCAAATACTCTTAAGGAACATGGATGTCTTGTGACATACAATCATCCAATATGGAGCAGGGTTGAACCTGAGGATCTGGAACATATGGATGCGGTCTCTATGATAGAGATATATAACTATGACACAGTGCAGGAATGTGCAACTGGTGCCGATACAGTTTTCTGGGATATGATGCTTAGAGGAGGAAGAAGAATTAATGCTTTTGCCAGTGATGACAATCATAATAATGGCATGTTTGAAGATTCCTGCGGCGGTTGGGTGACGGTTATGGCTTCTGAACTAAACCAAAATGCGATAGCTGAGGCGTTGATTGACGGCAGTTATTATTCTTCCACAGGTCCTGAGATCCATGACTGGGGAATTCATGATGATGTATGCTATATAAACTGCAGCCCAAGTAAAAAAATCAGCTTTATTATGGGAGGTCCTGTTGGTTACGGGAACAGTATCAATGCTGAAGAAAGACTTTTAGAGCATGCCGAGATTAAACTTCAGAAATATACACAGTATGTACGTATCGAGTGCACTGATAGCGAAGGAAAGACAGCTTGGACGAATGCAGTCTTCCCTTCGCTTAGGAAGAATTGATACTAAGAAAGTTTCTCGTGTAATATGCAGGAACTTTTTTGAATCGATGGTGTATAAATGAAAAAGACATTGTATTTTGATGGCGGATGTTTCTGGGGGGAGTGAGAAGGCATTCTTCCTGTTCATTGATCCTGAGCAGAAGGATGGACAGGGCAATGATATTGGTGAGCAGTATGAGACAGGTATTTATTATAATAAGGAAGATTGTGCTCAGCTAATGAAGATCATGGCTGAAGAAAAAAACATCCGGTTTTCTATACAGAATTAAAACCGCCGGAATGTTTCTATGATGCGGAAGAATATCATCAGAGGTATCTGGAGAAGAATCCAGACGGATACTGCTATGTGAGTCTTTCTGCATTCAACAGGATAAAGGAATTGAATGGTGAAGAAAAATGAATTATAAAGAGATTGATCTGAATACATATTATAGAAGAGATATCTTCAGGCACTTTTCAGAGGACTGCAAGTGTTCTTCCTCAATAACTGCGAGAGTGGATGTAACAGAACTGGTAAAGTACAGTAAGGAGACAGATACAAAGTTTTATATCAATTTTCTGTATCTTTTATGCAGAGCATTGAACAGCAGAGATGACTATAAGATGGTATATGACTATAGGAATGAACGAATGCTCTGCTATGATCAGGTGAATCCGATACAGTACATCTTTCATGAAGATACGGAAACCATTACCCCAGTGTACTCTCTCTATAATGATGACTGGCAGATATTCTGCAGAGATGCAGAAAAAGATGTATGTGAAGCTAAGAAGACCAGAGATTATAAAGTGGATGGTGAGAATCATCCAAACTGGTTTGACGCTTCCTATATTCCATGGCTGTCATATGATTCTCTGAATATAGAACTGCCGGATGGCTATCTGTATTTCCAGCCGATTATCAACTGGGGGAAATATAGAGAAGAGAATGGAAGATGGATGCTGCCGCTGACAGTACGTATGAATCATGCGGAAGCAGATGGCTTCCTGATTGCAAATGTTTATCGTCTTCTTGAAAAAGAAATTGCGGTATTTGTTACAAGAAAGCTGTAATTCAGCTATTTCCTGCAACTTTCATCCTAAATATCCGAAAAGGTCTTGCACAACTTGGCACATTACCATATAATTCTAACGTCAATAGGGCATTAAAAAAAAACGACGCTGAGTCGCTTAGGTTTAGTGCCCTTTTTTATTGAAAATCTATCATATATTGTATATTTCGAGAGGAGAGAGAAATGAAATACATATTTGTTACAGGCGGTGTTGTTTCGGGACTGGGGAAAGGTATTACGGCTGCTTCATTGGGAAGACTGCTGAAGCAGAGAGGCTTCAAGGTGATCTCACAGAAACTGGATCCGTATATCAATGTGGATCCGGGTACCATGTCACCGATTCAGCATGGAGAGGTTTTCGTTACGGATGACGGTGCGGAGACTGATCTTGATCTGGGACATTATGAGAGATTTATTGATGAGAATCTGAATAAATATTCCAATCTGACTACAGGCAAGGTTTACTGGAATGTCCTGCAGAAGGAGAGAAGAGGAGAGTATCTTGGTCAGACAGTACAGATCATTCCTCATATAACAAATGAGATCAAGCGTTTCATCTATTCTGTAGGTGAGCGCGCGCAGGCTGACATTGTCATTACTGAAATCGGCGGTACTGTCGGCGATATGGAATCACAGCCTTTTATTGAAGCAATCCGTCAGATCTCCATTGAAAAACCTGAAGATGTATGTTTTGTCCATGTAACTCTGGTACCTTATATCAGCGGTTCCAATGAATATAAGTCAAAGCCTACTCAGCACTCAGTAAGAGAACTGCAAAATCTTGGTGTCAGACCTAATATCATTATTACAAGATGCGATGGAAAACTGCCTGAAGACGTAAAGGGAAAAATCTCTCTTTTCTGCAACGTTAAACCTGACTGTGTAATTGAAAATACAACTGTAAAGGATCTGTATGAAGCTCCTATCATGCTGGAACAGCAGAAACTGTCTTCCATTGTCTGCCGTGAGCTTCACCTTGATGCAGGCTCCATTGACTTGACTGAATGGAACGCAATGCTTGATCAGATCTATCACAGAGATCAGGATGTAACAATTGCCTTAGTAGGCAAATATGTACGTCTGCATGATGCGTATCTGTCTGTTGTTGAAGCATTGAAGCATGGCGGATATGTCTACAGAACAAACGTGCATCTGAAGTGGGTTGAATCAGAGGATGTCAATGAAGAAACTGCACCGGCAGTATTCAGAGGTGTACAGGGAATCATTGTCCCTGGCGGATTCGGTGATCGTGGAATTGAAGGAATGATTTCTTCAGCAAAGTATGCAAGAGAACATAATATTCCATACCTTGGCCTCTGCCTTGGTATGCAGATAGCTACGATAGAGTTTGCCAGAGATGTAATTGGATGGGCTGATGCAAATTCCAATGAGTTTGATCCTAACAGCAAGCACAAGGTAATCGACTTTATGTCCGGCCAATCAGATGATATTGAAAAAGGCGGAACAATGCGTCTTGGCGCGTATCCTTGCACGATTAAGGAAGGCACTCTGCTTGAAAACTGCTATGGGACAAAGGATATCAGTGAAAGACATCGTCACAGATATGAATTCAATAATGAATACAGAGAAGATTATGAGAAGAATGGCATGATCATTGCCGGCACTTCTCCTGACCATAAGCTGGTAGAGGCAGTTGAGATTCCAGCTAATGATTTCTATATCGGTGTTCAGTATCATCCTGAGTTTAAGAGCCGTCCAAATAAGGCACACCCTCTGTTTGCAGGATTTGTTAAGGCTGCATTAAACTGCAAAAAGTAAAACGTATCATTCATCTTCATGTACAATTGATTGAAAATAGAGAGGGGTATCTATGTCTGAAATGATGATCGTCCTCGATTTTGGAGGACAGTATAAACAGCTGATTGCTAGAAGAATCAGAGAAAACCATGTTTACTGTGAGATTCTTCCATACACAACTCCAATAGAGAAAATCCGAGAGCTGAATCCGAAGGGAATTGTACTGACGGGCGGACCTGACAGTGTCTACAGAGAAGATTCTCTGTCCTATGATCCGCAGCTGTTCTCACTTGGAATACCTGTACTTGGTATCTGCTATGGAGCACAGCTGATGGCATATCTTCTGAATGGTGAAGTGAAGACTGCGCCAGTCAGTGAATATGGTCATACTGAAGTTACAGTGGAAGGCAATTCTGCATGTCTGCTGAAAGACTGGAAAAAGACATCTACAGCATGGATGTCTCATACTGACTATATTGCTAAGGCACCGGAAGGATTTACAGTAACTGCACATACACCTGTCTGTCCGGTTGCAGGTATGGAGAATGACGAGAAGCGACTGTATGCTGTACAGTTCCATCCTGAAGTTGTTCATACAGAAGAGGGGAGCAAACTCTTCCATAGCTTTATCTATGATATATGCGGCTGTGAAGGAACATGGAAGATGGATTCATTCGTTGACTCTTCCATTCAGCAGCTTCGTGAGAAGATCGGTAATGGAAAAGTACTGTGTGCTCTTTCCGGAGGAGTGGATTCCTCTGTGTGCGCAGTTCTGCTTTCAAAGGCAATTGGGAAACAGCTGACATGCGTGTTCGTGGATCACGGACTGCTCAGAAAGAATGAAGGCGATGAAGTAGAAGCAGTATTCGGACCGGACGGGCCTTATGAACTGAACTTCATCCGTGTGAATGCACAGGATTATTTCTATGAGAAACTGAAGGGTGTCAGTGATCCGGAACAGAAGAGAAAGATCATTGGAGCTGAATTCATCAATGTGTTTGAGAAGGAAGCTAAGAAGATCGGACAGGTAGATTACTTGGCCCAAGGTACGATCTACCCGGATGTCGTAGAGTCTGGTATCGGCAAAGGTGCAGTGATCAAGTCGCATCATAATGTAGGCGGACTGCCGGATCATGTTGACTTCAAGGAAATAGTTGAGCCTCTTCGTACCTTATTCAAGGATGAAGTAAGACAGGCTGGACTTGAACTTGGAATACCAAGAAATCTGGTATTCAGACAGCCATTCCCAGGACCTGGATTAGGAATCCGTATCATTGGTGAGATAACTGAAGAAAAAGTAAGAATCGTGCAGGAAGCTGACGCAATATACAGAGAGGAACTTGAAAAGGCTGGCGTAGATATGGGCAAAGGACAGTTCTTTGCGGCGCTGACTAATATGCGCTCTGTAGGTGTTATGGGAGATCATCGTACTTATGACTATGCTGTAGCATTGAGAGGTGTTATTACCTCTGACTTTATGACAGCAGAAGCAGCTGAAGTTCCATGGAATATACTGCAGATCTCAATGAATCGTATTATTAATGAAGTAAAGGGTGTTAACAGAGTGCTTTATGACTTGACTTCAAAGCCTCCCGGCACCATAGAGTTCGAATAGATTATATGTTCCAATGCACACCTAATTATTAAAAACGATGAAATCCAAATTGTTATTTTCAGACCTTGCGAAGGATTATCTCGTGAGGCTTTTTTCTATTGTCTGTTGATGTTTTATTACTTAATGCACACAGGTAATGGAAAAACAGGAATACCAGTAACATTTAAAGTATCACGGGGGTAAAGACCGATTCTGTTAGTCAGCAACAGTACTGTTGATTTCATATAATTGATGCATAAAGAATGTGAAGATACACAAAGTACATTTGGATTCTATTGAGCAAATATAAAATATATGCAAAATTGATCAATAGAATAGAGAAGAATGATATACTGTAATCAGGAGATTTAACTATGAAACTGATAGAAAGAGAACAGTATTTATCTACATTGATAAATGTCAAAAACACGCCGGACATTAAGGTGATCACCGGTGTCAGAAGAGTGGGGAAATCGAAGCTTCTGCTTTCGTTTATTCACTGGATTAAAAAGAATGAGCCTGAAAGCAATGTCATTTATATCAATCTGCAGGATCAGGATAATGAAGAACTTCTTGAATACCACACTCTTCATGACTATATCCTGAAGCACCATAATAAGAAGAGCAAAAACTATCTGATGATTGATGAAGTACAGCTGTGCAGTGGATTTGAGAAAGCACTGAACAGCATCCATACGAAAGAACTGTTTGATATCTACGTGACGGGTTCAAAAGCTTTTTTGATGAGCAGTGATCTCGCTACACTGTTCACCGGAAGAACATTTACAGTAGAAGTATATCCATTCTCATTTAGGGAATTCATGCAATACTTCAAAGTTGCTGGGAGTCAGATTGATGCCGGGTTTGATGACTACTTAAGAATTGGTGGTTTTGCAGGTTCATATGCATACAAGCAGGATGAACAAAGACTGAATTATATCGAAAAGGATGTATATGAGACGATTGTTACACGGGATATTATTCAGAAATACAGCATTAGAAATGTTCAGCTGTTTCGGAACCTTTCAAAATTCTTAATGGATAATATCGGCAATCTGTATTCTGCCAGAAGTATCACGAAGTACTTAATGCAGAACAAAGAAGCAGGCAGTCCTAATACAATTGCGAAATTCATAGGTTATCTGACAAATGCTTATGTATTCTATCGCGCAGATCGTTTTGACATCAAAGGAAAACAGTATTTATCCAGCGAGCAGAAGTATTACCTGGTGGATCCATCCATTCGAAGCGCAGTAAATGGCAATAAGGGACAGGATTATGGAAGAGTACTGGAAAACATTGTATATATCGAACTTCTTAGAAGGGGATATGAAGTATACGTTGGCAAGCTGTATCAAAAAGAAGTGGATTTTGTGGCAGCAAAGAGAAATGAACAGGTCTATATTCAGGTATCTGCATATCTTGATGATCCCAAGACACTTGAACGTGAGATGAATCCTCTTCTGAGTATTCGGGATGCCTACCCGAAGATGATAATTGCAAGAACGCATCAAGCACAGTATACAGTTGAGGGGATTATCATCAGAGATATAGCGGATTGGCTTGCAAATGAATAGAAAGATCAGATGACTTCTGGCAGCATGGAGTTTAAATAGAAACAAATGTCCAGAGTACACATGATTATCAGAAATGGTGCAATCTGGATTATCGAAATAGACCTTACGCAGCATCATGTGCAAGGTTTTTTCTTTTTCAACGGCGCTGTCACATTCCTCTTTAGTCAGTTCGTTCAAGTGAATTTATCCAGTATTCCTTTTGTATAAATAATTTAAAGAAATTTGTACATTCAAAACGGACATCTGATGAAAAACACAAAAAAACCAAATTTAGTATTGACATGTTTAAACAAGAGACTATATTTTAGGTGGGCCACATGTTTAAACAAGTATAAACGAGGAGGGGAACATGGGAAAGTATACGGAAGATTCAAAGCTATTGCTGAAAGATGTTGGCGGCCGCGACAACATCAATGCAGTATCTCACTGTGTCACCAGGATGCGATTTGTTCTTGCCGATCCAAAAAAAGCGGATGTTCAGGCAATTGAATCAATTCCAAGTGCAAAGGGGACTTTTACACAGGCCGGACAGTTTCAGGTGATTATCGGTAATGATGTAGCGGATTTCTATAATGATTTTATTAAGGTTGCCGGGATTGACGGGGTTTCGAAAGATGCTGTCAAACAGGCAGCTAAATCAAATCAGAATCCGATTCAGAAACTGATGAGCAATCTTGCTGAAATTTTTGCACCGTTAATCCCTGCAATTATTGTAGGCGGTCTTATTCTCGGATTCAGAAATGTCATTGATTCACTTTACATATTCGGTGATGGAACTCAGACACTTGTCGCAACGTCTACATTCTGGGCAGGTCTGGATAAATTTCTCTGGCTTATTGGTGAAGGAGTATTCCATACAGGAATCCCGGTTGGTATCTGCTGGAGCATCCAGAAGAAAATGGGCGGAACCGAAATGCTCGGAATTGTCCTTGGCCTGACACTTGTATCAGGACAGCTTGTCAATGCATATTCTGTAGCCGGTATGGCTGCTGATGCATGGGCTCCTGATTACATCTGGAATTTTGGATTTGCCTCATTTAAAATGATCGGCTACCAGGCACAGGTTATTCCGGCGATGCTGGCAGGGTTTACACTATGCTATTTGGAGCGCTTCTTTAAAAAGATCACACCAAAGGTCATTTCAATGATCGTAGTGCCATTCTGCTCGCTCTTGCTTGCTGTAATGGCTGCTCACTTTGTTCTCGGCCCGATCGGCTGGCAGATCGGCACAGTGATTTCGAATGTTGTATATGCTGGAATCAGCGGTAATTTCCGTATTGTTTTTGCGGCAATATTCGGCTTGTTCTATGCACCGTTAGTTATCACAGGTCTTCATCATATGTCCAATGCCATTGATCTTCAGCTGATAGCAGACACACCGCTTCATGGGACAATGCTGTGGCCTATGATTGCACTTTCCAATATTGCACAGGGTTCTTCAGTCTGGGCAATGTCTGTTCTTCAGAAAAAGAATTCGAAAGCAGCAGAGGTCAATATTCCTTCGGCGATATCATGCTGGCTTGGCGTAACAGAACCTGCAATGTTTGGTGTTAACTTGAAATATGAATTTCCTTTCTACAGCGCAATGATTGGTTCATGTGTTGCGGCAATTATCTCGGTTGGATTCGGAGTAAATGCATCTTCAATAGGAGTTGGAGGAATCCCAGGTTTTCTGTCAATCATGCCGCAGTTCTGGGGCGCATTCTTCCTAGCCATGGCTGCCGCAATTATAATACCGTTTGTACTGACACTGATCGTAGGCAAAAAGAAACTGTCTGCGGCTGATCGCGGAGAGACTGTTGCCATCAGCAAGAATGAAGACTTCCAGGCAGTTGCAAGCGGGAATGTCATGCCAATCGAGAATGTGGATGATCAGGCATTCGCTTCGAAATCCATGGGTGACGGCATTGCCTTTGAACCGACAGATGGTAAGATCTATTCTCCATATACAGGTGAGGTCACAGTTGCGTTTCCGACTGGTCATGCCTATGGAATTCAGGCGGATAATGGCAAAGAAGTACTGATTCATATTGGAATGGATACAGTTGAATTGAATGGAAAAGGATTTAAAGGAGCCGTAAAGCAAGGTGACAGAATTCATCAGGGAGATCTGCTGACACAGGCTGACTTGGAATATATCAAATCGCAGGGCAAATCAACGATTACACCTGTCATATTCACAGATGGCACTGAGGTTACACTGCTTAAGAAGGGAAGCGTCAAAGCGCATGAAACGGGAATCATCAGTCTGAAATGACAGGAGGTCATATGTCGTTTAAAGATAAGGTAGTTTATGAAATATACCCGAAGTCATTTCAGGATTCCAATGGCGATGGATGGGGCGATATTAAAGGGGTTATATCACGTCTGGATTATTTACAGGAACTAGGTGTTGATTATATCTGGTTTACCCCGATGACAGTATCTCCGCAGCGTGACAATGGATATGATGTCGCAGATTACAGGATTCTTGATCCAAGATATGGAACCATGGAAGACTTTGAGCTTTTATCAAAGGAAGCTCAGAAACGCGGAATCGGAATTATGCTGGATATGGTATTCAATCATACTTCCACAGAACATGAGTGGTTCCAAAGAGCACTCAACGGAGAAGAAAAGTACAAGAATTACTATATTTTCAAAAGGGGTAAAGGACCCGGAGTACCGCCTAATAACTGGCAGTCAAAGTTCGGCGGTTCCGCTTGGGAATATGTATCGCGATATGATGAATGGTATCTGCATTTGTTTGATGTTACACAGGCAGATCTGAACTGGGAAAATCCCGAGGTCAGAAAAGAATGTGCAGATATTGTTAACTTCTGGCGTAAAAAGGGTGTTCATGGATTCCGGTTTGATGTCATTAATCTGATCTCTAAAGCGGGATACGAGGATGATCCGAGTGGATATGATGGACGTCAGTTCTATACTGACGGGCCTCACGAACATGAGTACTTAAAAGAGCTGAATTTAAACTCATTTGGACAAGACCCGAACAATATCACTGTTGGTGAGATGAGTTCCACTACATTGGAGAATTGTGTTCAGTATGCGGGAGAGAATTCACATGAATTGAATATGGTATTCAGTTTTCATCATCTGAAGGTTGATTATCATAATCAGATGAAGTGGGAACTTCAGCCATTTGATTTTATGGAACTCAAAAGACTTCTGAACACATGGCAGACAGGTATGGAAAAGGCAGGCGCATGGAATGCACTGTTCTGGAATTGCCATGATCAGCCGCGCTCGGTGTCGCGTTTCGGAGATGATCAGCATTATCGTAAAGAAAGTGCCAAGATGCTGGCGACTGTTCTGTATATGATGCGAGGAACACCGTATATCTATCAAGGCGAAGAGATAGGAATGCCTAATGCTTACTTTACAGACATTCATCAGTATAAAGATGTAGAGAGCCGGAATATATACGAAATCCTGAAAAATCAGGGTCAGGATGAAAATGAGATTTATCATATTCTTCAGGAGCGTTCCCGTGATAATGCCCGTACTCCAATGCAATGGAATGACAGTCCGAATGCTGGGTTCTCAGACATGAAGCCATGGATCCAGGCGGCAGGCAGCTATCATACAGTCAACGTAGAAGAGTCAATGAAAGATCCGGATTCAATACTTGCATATTACAAAGAATTGATAAAGATGCGTAAAACAATGGCTGTAATTCAGGAGGGATCATATGAACCTTTCCTAGAAGATAATCCTCAGATATTTGCATATAAACGAATACTGAACCATGAAACGCTGATTATTATATGCAACTTTTATGGAAGAGATGCCGAAGCTGATCTTGAAATACAGGATTGCGAGTTGCTTCTGTCAAATTATAAAGACTCACAGGTGAAGGATCATCTGACATTACGTCCATACGAGAGCATTGTATTGTATCATCATTGAAAACAGGATACGAAAAGGAGTGGCATCATCATTACATGAGCCGCTCCTTTCATTTGCTTATCTTTTATGACGAAGCGCTGATTCAACAAAGCATACACTGTCCGGAACATGCCGAGACTGTGTATATTCGAACATGATTCCTTTTGAATTAAAGACCTGTCCTGCTGTAACAAGTACAAAATCATCAGTTCCAAGATCAAGATAATCGACATCCTTCTTCTCAGCTTTTTCTGCTGTGACTTTTCTTCTGCTGGCAGTGATTGTCATGCCCAGATCATTTTCAAGATAGGAATAGATAGATTGTGAAGCAATCTCTTTAGTCAGACCGGGCGTTTCAGACTTGAGAAAAATATTCGTATCAAATATTAAAGCTTTGCCGTTAATAATTCTGCGTCTTTCTATATAGAAAAGTTCCGCTCCGATATCAAAGCCGGTTCTGACGCTGAGTACTTTATCGCACTGCAGCTCACGAAAGGTAATAACTTTGGTTTTCGATTTTACATGATTCTTTTCAGTTGCTTCCGCAAAACTTTCGATACCGCCAATAGCAAAAATATTCTGACTGCTGCTAGGCTGCTGGATAACACGAACACCTTTGCCGTGCTGCGGCATTACGTAACCATCAGCGGTCAGCATTGCAATTGCACGTCTGGCAGTATTCCTAGAGCATCCATATTCTTTAGTCATAGCATTTTCAGGAGGAAGATATTGACCGGGTGATATCTCTCCGGCTCTTATATCAGCCAGCAAGCTGCGATAAATTGAGTCGTATTTGTTGTTTTTCATGATTGACCTGATATCATTATAACCCTCTTGCGCTTCATCAATAGCTTGAATTGGCACCTTTATGAATTATTCAGTTGGAACAATTGAGTTCGAGAAGATTATATGTTACGGTGAACATCTGATTTTCTGAAATGCACACTCCAAATAATCAATTTTAAAATCTAAACAGTCACATACGTGGAATTTTTGTCATTCCGCATGAAAGTAACAGGAAACATCGTTAAGCAAAACAATTAATGAATTCGGATCAGACAGCATTGCGAATTGTGCGGAGATAGTATATTCGAATTCATTGAAGCACAAGACATTTACGGTGATATAGTATTCTCAGTTAAGGAATACCGCTCCTGCAATTGAATCATAGAAAGTGCATTTCATGAATCATCATGAAGACAAACACTTTAGCTGCTGTCTGCATCTTGTAAGAGGGGGGATTAAAGGCAGAAGGGTCCAGTCTCTTACAATGCTTTTAGTGATGTCTCTTTCCATTGCTTTCTGTTCAGCGATTTCTGTTTATGCACAGAGTTCATCAATTGCAACGACGGAAAACCGTAAAAATCTTTATGGTGAATGGAATTCTGCCTATTACAACATCTCCAAAACTGATAAAAACAGTCTGTTCAGCAGCAATTCAACCTGTGGCATTGCGGAAGTGAAGGGCAGGATGCTGGCAGAGGATACAAGCATCGCCGGCGTACTGGGATCCCTAGATAAGGACTATATTGCTTCGGGTCGACTGGAAGTTCTCAGCGGCAGTTTGCCAAAGACAGCATATGAAATTGCATTGACAACAACTGTACTG
The DNA here is from genome assembly GCA_041859965.1 of Bulleidia sp. Lineage (GTDB taxonomy): Bacteria > Bacillota_I > Bacilli_A > Erysipelotrichales > Erysipelotrichaceae > Bulleidia. Next base: position 37,361 of record JBFLGD010000015.1, read on the forward strand.
AATCATCTTGGACTGACGTATGATATTGGTCAGACAGTTGATCTTCAATGTATCTCCAATCAGGCAGATCTTACGGATCAATCATCCGCGAATATTCAGACGGTATCTTTAGTACTGAGCGGTGTGCTGCCTGCTTATGATACCTATTGGAAAACAGAAGGTTTTACACCTGTTGATGGAATTGTTGTTGGGGATTTTTATCTGACTGACAGCATATCGATTTATCAGGTGCTAAGTACAGACACAAGTGAAACTGCTTCGGATAAAGTATTCTCCGTCGGCAATGAGAATGCTTTGGTGATTAACGACTATGCCTATCCGGCTGACGATGATACCAACAGCACGATGAAGCTGGTTCGGATGCTGGCTGTGTTATTTTCCTGCGCAGTGATTCTCACGCTTCTTGGTTCAATCATGTCAAAGCGCCGGGATTCATTGCAGACATTTATCTGGCTGGGAGCACCGAGAAGATATCTGAAAACAATGCTGATGATGGAAGGAATTCTGTTTATTATTGCTTCCACCGTACTTGGCATCTTTGCTGGTCTGGGGATTGGATATCTGGGCGTTTTTGCATTCGGTATGCAGAAGTATTTTTCTGTGTCATGGGGCGGAATTCTTTCCGCTGTACTGATTCTGGATGCAGGCTGCATAATTGCTTGGCTGGCAGTATCCAGCGTATGGAAGAATACACAAGGAAAGAAGAAGTGGGAACGAAAGCGTCATCATCATTTCACACTGGCACCTTCGGTGCTTTCAAAAGATCTTGTCCTTTGCATTCTATGCTTTGTGATTGCTGCCTGCTGTTTCACAGCGGCGGAATGGCAGGTTTTCGGGTATACGATCAATCGTGACAGTGCCGCAGTAACAATTGTGAATCAATCCGGAAGTGATATGAACGATCAAATGGTAAAGGCACTTGAATCGCTTCCGGCGGTAAAGGAAGTCAGTGCGATGAATAGCGGTCTGAACGGGCAGATGCTTGGTGTCACCAGTGAAAAAATCCGGAATAATGAGGATCTAAAACTCCTGCAAAGCGATAATGACTGCTCGGGTATGATTATGATGTACGGAGATGGCGTAGTTGCCATGGATGCTGTGGCATTGCAGGATAAGGACTTGGAAGCACTGAATACATATCTTGGCTGTTCTAAGAAACAGCTTCAGGAAGTGGAGAACGGCACCGGAGTTTACTATTATTCCTATCAGATCCAAAAGGACCAGAATGATGACTATTCAGAAATAACAGCTTCGGAGAGCGGCAATCCGCTCAGCTTTGGCATTGAATCAGGAGAAAAGATCACAGTTTCCTACAGCGTTTATTCGCAGGAGCCACAGGATTACACAGTATCCAATCTGTTTGATCAGGATATTACAGTTGAGTCGGTTACCAGTCTGAACGGCAACAAACAGCTGTTCGGAAAGAATGCAGTATTCAGTGGGAATACCCTTATCATGTCATTTGAGATGTATCAGAAAATTGCATCTGTCATTGCAACCGTATTTCCAAGCAACACTGCAGCAAGTACATATAACGTCATTAATGTAGATCTGGAAGGAACTTCGTCTTATGCAACAAGAAAATCCATTGCGGCAATTGTACCTTCCTATGGCGGAACGGTTGTAAAAGATGGATATGATATTGTTGATCAGGTTTACACAGAGCATTCACAGAATGCGTTCATGCTGTATATTCTGGGATTTTTGAGCACTGTTATCTGTCTTGTGATTCTGAAAGGAATCTTTAGTGCTGAGATCCGCAGAGAGCAGAAAAGAATCGGGATTCTGCAGTCATTGGGGGCGTCCGGCAGGAAGATGCAGCAAGCATATCTGAAACGGGTTCTGATTATTACGCTGACAGCGGTTGCTGCGGCGCTCCTTCCGGTAATGGCGGCTGTATGGTGGATCAATTATAATCACCTAGGCGTATATCTTCTGAAAACATATACAGCAGGCGCCGATATCACGTTCCATTATCCTTGGCTGAAGCTCGCACTGATCCTGCTTCTGCTGATACTGGTGCTGATCCCTGAATACCTTTTGGAACTGCATCGTCTGATCAGAAATGAGCCGGCGGAGAACTGCCGAGGAGAGGAGTAGATATGGCATTCCTGGAGACAAACGAGCTGTATAAAACATATGGTGATAGGGAAGCAAAAGTTCATGCTGTCAATGGAATCAGCATACGATTTGAAGAAAATCAACTGACAGCAATTACTGGGAAGAGCGGCAGCGGAAAGTCAACACTTTTAAAGATGATTGCTCTTCTCGAGAAACCCTCCTCTGGCTGTGTCATGCTGGATGGAGAGGATATCACTGCTCTATCTGAAGGAAGAAAGGCTAAAATACGAAGAAGGAAGTTTGGCTATGTTTTTCAGGATTTTAAACTGCTTTCGGAATATTCGGTTCGTGATAATATACTGATTCCTCTTTATTTGGATGGGAATAATCAGGAACCCGGCTTTCTTGAAGATACAGTTTCGTTTCTCGGTATTGACGGAATTCTTGATAAAATGCCAGACCATCTGTCGGGAGGCCAACAGCAAAGAGTTGCAGCCGCAAGAGCACTGATTGCATCACCGGAATATATCTTTGCGGATGAACCAACCGGGAATCTGGATCAAGAAAATGGAAAAGCTGTATTTTCACTTCTTCAGCAGATTGCCCATGAAATGAAAAGAACAGTCATCATTGTGACGCATGATCAGGAATTGTCTGATTTGTCGGATCAGAAGTATGTGATTGTAGACGGCAGAATTTCTGAAGAATAAGCGTATGTTTCATAAAACCAAGGAGGCGATTGTCCTCACATAAGATTCGTTTCTTGTGTGCTTCATATGATGTACTGTTTGAGAAAAAATGATGCTAAGAATGCTGAAATTTGATTCAATGCATCTGAGTCTTCATAGGACAATCGGCTACTTTCATTGAGAAAAGTGTAGAATTATTCATAGCTGATGAAAGAAGGAAATATAATATGGCAGGCAAAGAGAAGATAACACTATGTGGAGACAATTGCCAATACTGCCCAAGATGCAGTAATAATAACGAAGAGGATTTGAAGAGAACAGCAGAACTGTGGTATGAGATTGGTATGTCCGAGACTTTACTGTCCATTGAACAGATTAGATGCAATGGATGTTCTTCACATGTGACATGTACATATCACTTGAGAGAATGCATCGCACAGCATCATATTGCGAAATGCAATCAATGCCCTGAATATCCTTGTCAGAAAATATCTGATATGCTGGCTAAATCAGATGAATACCAGAAAAAGGCTGAAGAAGTATGCAGCATGGAAGAATATCAGCAGCTTTGCTGCAGTTTTTTCCATAAGAGGGAAAACTTGGATAAATAAATCTTTCATGACTATGAGCAATTCTTCAGGAATAATTAAGCATGATTTTTTTATTTCTGTCTGCAGCTCAAGTATTACTTTAAATGAGCATTTTATAGAACAAAAATCGTTTTGAAATGATATATATTAATTTATGAATGCATTCCACAGACAGCAATAAAATCCGGAATTATATTATACGTTCACCATTTACAGCATCATTTAAAGATATAGAATGTTTGTAATAACAAGTTATTTTATTAAGCTAAGAGGGAATAATTATGAAGAATGCTGAGCATCTTTACACGGTAGCACGGTTTGCAGTTATGGCAATCATACTGATTTGGATTATTATCATGATCTCGGGTGTTAAACTATCGAATTGGGTACTGGTAATTATGGGAATTGCATTGCTGGCTATGATCGCATTGTATATATTTTCGTTTAAAGAGATGAGAAAAAATCATTAACTATGTATTATCGTTCATTAGCTTTTTCAGTGCATACAATATCACGGAACACATACTGGATAATATCTAATTGAGAGCATATATGACTGCGCTCAGATGACTGTGATTACAATAATTATGGAGGCAAATATGAAAAAACTAGTTGTGTATTTTTCGGTGAGCGGTGTAACTAAGAAAGCTGCCAAGGAACTTGCAGAAGTGTCTGGCTCTGATCTTTATGAAATTGTACCTGAAGAATCTTATACCGAAGCAGATCTGGATTGGAAGAATAAGGAGAGCCGCAGTACTGTTGAGATGCAGAATCCAGTCTCAAGGCCAGCTGTTAAAGATCCTCGGATTGATCTTTCTTCGTATGACACGGTTTATATTGGATATCCAATCTGGTGGGGCATTGCACCGCGCGAGATCAATACGTTTATAGAAAGCAATGATCTTAAGGGGAAAAAGATCATGATCTTTGCTACATCTGGAGGAAGTCCGATAGATCAGGCACTCAGTGATATAAAGAAAACATATCCGGATTTGAATATTGTCGGCGGCCGACTGCTGAAAGGCAAGGTTGCTGAAGACATACTTTGAAATAAAGATCTTCCAAATAAATAGGTAAAGCTGTAATTTCTATTAGATATGGATTCGGGTTTGAAAATAGGATGATGCTATGCAAAACCAGATTCATACAGGAGATGTTTTATGAACTTAACATTTAGCAATAGATGAAGATAACTTTTGGATGCTTTTAGGTAAAACTTGTCGATTCTGCTAAGGTCACACTTATCTGCAATAAAAAGAACAAGTCAGCAATGCATTTATATGAATCTATTATTTTTGGACTGATAGGCAATGATGACGAGGATGAAGTCGAACTATTTATGATGCTTCAGCAATCGATCGGCGGATCACAAATGTGAATATTTCTAGGACTGCATTTTATAAATTGAATATGCAGTCTTTTTTACTGTAAATCAGGAAAACTGCTAAACTGTAAGTAATTAAGAAATATCGAGGAAATCATATTATGGACTGCGATAAGCTGTATTTAATTACAGGCGGTACAGGTCATCTAGGGAGTGCACTGGTGTCCTTTTTGCTGTCTCGTCATCAGCACGTACGTATTCTTATTCTTCCTGGGGAAGAAAAACTAGTGCCCGAAGGTGTGGAGTACTGTGTGGGAGATGTTAGAGATCCTGAAATCGTGGATTCCTTTTTTCAAAACGACAGTTGCAAACATGTCGCATTGATTCACTGTGCTGGACTGATTACAATCTCTTCAAAAGAAAATCCAGCAGTTTGGGATGTCAATGTAAACGGCACAGAGAATATTCTTCATCTTGCCTATGCTAATCATGTGGATAGAGCGATATATGTGAGTTCTGTTCACGCTATTCCAGAAAAGCCTAAAGGCGAAGTGATAAGTGAAGTGAATGAGTTTGCACCATCACTGTTAAAAGGCCAGTACGCAAAATCAAAAGCAGCAGCTACAGTTCTTGCACTGAGCTACGCAAAAAAGGGACTGCCTGTGAGTGTTGTACATCCTTCCGGTATTATTGGACCTGGTGATCATATGAACAATAATCATATGACACGCACATTGGAAATGATGGCTTCCGGGCGTATCCCTGTCAGTATTCAGGGCGGTTATGATTTTGTGGATGTGAGAGATGCTGCAGAGGGAATTTTGGCCTGTGAACAGTACGGAAGATCGGGAGAATGCTATATCCTGAATGGACATTATGTGTCTGTTAAGGAACTGCTTTCAATCGTCAGAAGCTTAAATCATAAGAAGGATATACCAATAGAGCTTCCTTACTGGGCAGTTTCTTTGATAGCTCCTGCAGCAGAGAAGATATCTAATCTTTCAGGAGATCGCAATCCTGTGCTGACACCATATTCTATTTATACGCTTCAGACGAATGGCTTATTTTCACATCAAAAAGCAGAAAGGGAATTCGGGTATCATCCAAGAGAATTAATAGATACAATCAGAGATACCTTAGAGTCATAATAAATAAATCTTCTGTTATAAAATTGAAGGCAATATATTTTAAATGAACATTCTTGAACCATGAATGAGAAATGAATAATTATGAAAACACTCGATTTAGTACAATCAGACGATTCTGCACTACCTTTTTCATCATCCGTGATTGCAGTGGCAATGTCACTATACTACCAGCTTTCAAAGACAGTCAGAAACCATGCGGCTGTTTCAGCGGTGAAATATCTTTCCGGAAATCTGAATGTGATTTATATCATTCAATGGCTGCTGATATCTTATATGATCGCGATATTCTCTGTTATAGGTATTCCTAATTTATCTGTACCGATGATTATTCCAACAGCATGTATGATCTTGCTTGCAAGCGCCGGTATCTGTGAACTGTATCTTAGAATTAAAAAGAATAGAAAAAAGAAACAGTCTGCATAAAAATATAGATAACAATTTACGTAAAGAAAATGGTGCTTCAGTATTTGTGTTTGATATTTATTGGGTTGATAGTATACTGGTTTTGGTTATTACTGCACGAAAGGATGCTGATCGAAATGAGAATTGCTGCCTGAAAATATTTAATGGCTTGGAAGATTTATTTTGTTATTTTTCATGCCAATTCAGGAAGCATTCATTTTGATCAGTTATATAGCAGTTCATTCTGTATAAGACTATTTTGTCTTTCTTTATACATTGAATTCAGTGACGTCAGAAGAATTCTTTCTGAAATCACTGTTTTTTATATAGGAGGAAAATAAAAATGTCGATGATATCCATTAGTCACTTAACCTTTTCATATGATGGGAGTGCAGATAAAGTGTTTGATGATATAAGTTTTAAAATAGATTCTGATTGGAAACTGGGGTTTACAGGAAGAAATGGAAAGGGAAAAACGACCTTTTTGAATCTGCTGATGCAAAAATATCCTTACGAGGGGACTATTCATTCAGATGAACAATTTGAATACTTTCCTTTTCAGATAATAGATGGTCAGAAAACTTCAGAACAGGTGATTCATGCTTATATTGGTGAATATGCTGACTGGGAACTGACCAGAGAAATATCAAAGCTCGATTTGAATGAGGATGTACTGCAGCAGCCTTTTGGAACACTTTCAAAAGGTCAGCAGACAAAGCTGATGATTGCAGCATTGTTTATTAAGGATAATCGTTTTATGCTTATTGATGAGCCAACCAATCATCTGGATGCTAGAGGAAGACAGCTGCTTGGCAGATATCTTAGAACTAAAAAGGGTTTTATATTAGTGTCACATGACAGAACACTGCTGGATGAATGCACAGATCATACATTGTCAATAAACAGAACGGGAATTGAAATTCAGAAGGGAAGCTTTTCATCGTGGTATGAGAATAAGATTCAGAAGGATGAATCAGAGCTGGCAGCCAATCAGAAACTGAAAGCAGAGATTCGAAGACTGAAGAACAGTGCGGCTGAGAAAGCTGACTGGTCCGATCGTGTGGAAGCTACCAAGATTGGATATGGCCCCTGTGACAGAGGAGCTATAGGTCATAAGGCTGCAAAGATGATGAAACGTTCAAAGAATATTGAAAAGAGAAAGCTGGATGCTATCTCAGAGAAATCAAAACTTTTAAAGAACATTGAAGAAACAGAAAATTTAAAATTGACGCAGCTTGAATTCAGGGGAAATAGAATGATTCTGCTTTCAGATGTTTCAATTGCATATGGGGATAGAACTGCATGCAGTCATATCACTTTTGAAGTATGCCCGGGAGACAGAATAGCTTTGAATGGCAGCAACGGGAGTGGAAAATCAAGCGTCATGAAACTGATATGCGGCGATAGTATTCAGCATACGGGGATCTTTGAAAGAAATCCGTCTCTTATGATTTCATATGTACCGCAGGATGTATCTTTTCTGAAAGGAACACTGGATGAATATGCTGAAGAAAAGAAGATTGATATCAGTCTCTTTAAAGCTATTCTTAGAAAACTTGATTTCACCAGAGAACAGTTTGGAAGGAATATAGAAAATTACAGTGAAGGACAGAAGAAAAAAGTTCTGATAGCCGGCAGTCTGTGTGAGAGGGCACATTTGCTGATCTGGGATGAACCTCTGAATTATATTGATGTGTTTTCCAGGATACAGATAGAAAAACTATTAAATGAGTACAGACCAACAATCCTGTTTGCTGAACATGATGCAAGATTCTGCGAAAAAATAGCTACAGAAATGATCAATATGGGTGATTGAGGAATGAAAAATAGCGTGCATATAACTGAAATATGAGATACACTGATCCAAATATTTCAGTATTAGAAAGAGGCGTGCTATGCTAAGAATTACTGTATGCTGCGGCGGAGGATTCTCCTCCAGTGCTTTGGCGGCTCATCTTGAAAAAGAAACAAAAGAGAAAGAATTAGGGGACAGAGCATCATTTGTATTTGTACCAATTGATCATCTTCTTGACCGTATGAGTGAAATTGATATTGCAATGGTCTGTCCACATATGGAATGGAAAGTGCGTCGGGATGCTGCAAAGTATTCAATACCTGTGTGTATTATCCCGCCTCGTTTATATGGATTAATGCCGGCTCTGGATTTTATCGAAGATGCAGAAGATCTTAATGAACTATGGGAGAATGGCATGAAGAACATGGTTACGTTTAAGGAGGAACCACGGCCGCTTTCTGTAAAAAGAACAACATCGCATCGCCGATGGCTGAATGGAGAAACAGCGGATTTTAGTAAACTGATGTGAATGATATAAGGCTGGAATTACTTTCTCAATCCTCCAGCCTTTTTTTTATTGGCATCGTATATGCTTATGCTTAGCGGAATTAGAATATCAGCCGCGTTTTTTGTGCTGCCTGCTGTAGATAGCTTTAATCTCTTTTGGCATGATTGCAGTGTTCATCGGATTCATCTGATCTTCATTGCCATCTTTGATGGCTTCGTCATAATACCAGCATTTAAATTTGATCATATCTAAAGTCTGCTGCATCTTTTTAATCTCCTCTTCGACAGTTTTCTTCTGTTTTTCAAACAGCTGCCTGCGCAGTTCATAGGTGGTGCTGCCCTGACTGCACCAGATCATGAACTGCTTGATGTCTGTTATGCCAAGACCGGATTTTTTAAGACATTCAATTGTTCTGAGAACTTCTATATCCTTTTCATCAAACTGTCTGATTCCGGATTGTCTTTTCAAAGCAGGAAATAGACCTTCTCTGTCATAGTAGCGAAGAGTTGAAATAGGAAGATCAAACATTTCTGATATCTGTCCAATAGTGTACATAAAGCTCCTCCAATATATTTATAATAATCGCTTGACCTTAAGTTAGGCTCAGGTTGTACAGTCAATTTATCAGGAGACAGGACTCCTGTCAAATAAGTCTGGAGGATGAAATGAAAAAGAATGTATTAGTGATCAGTACAAGCTTGAGAGTGAACAGCAATTCTGAAGTTCTGGCTGACGCATTCATGAAAGGATGCATTGAAAATGGCTGCAGTGCTGAGAAGATATCATTGCGTAATAAGAATATTGCTTTCTGCAGAGGATGTCTTGCGTGCCAGAAGACAAAGAAGTGTGTCATTCATGATGATGCGGTAGAAATTGCTGAGAAAATGTGCAGAGCAGATTCAATTGCCTTTGCAACACCGATTTATTACTACGAGATGAGCGGGCAGATGAAGACATTGCTTGATAGAGTAAATTCGCTGTTTGCATCTGACTATGCATTCCGCAATATCTATATGCTGACATCTGCTGCAGACAAAGACGAACATACTCCTGATAGAGCAGTCAGCGGGCTGGAGGGATGGATAGACTGTTTTGAAAAGGCATCCCTGAAGGGCACTGTATTTGCGGGAGGAGTTGGAGCCGAAGGTGAGATTGAAGGAAGTTCGGCAGTTGAAAAGGCATATCAGTTAGGCAGAACAATAAAAGGAGAAGAATAAAATGTTAGGGAATTTTACATACTGCAATCCAACAAAACTGTATTTTGGAAAAGATGCACTGGATTCATTGAATGATGAACTAAAGAAATATGGCAGGAATATTGTATTAGTCTATGGCGGCGGTTCTATTAAGAAGAATGGTATTTATGATGCAGTACTAAAAGTATTGAAAGCACAGGAAAAGAATGTTGCGGAGATATCTGGCGTGATGCCTAACCCGACGATTGATAAATTAAGAGAGGGTATTGAAATTGCACGCATACAGCATGCGGATTTTATTCTGGCGGTAGGCGGCGGATCAGTCTGTGATTATTCAAAGGCATTGGCTGTATCAATCAACTGCTATGAAGATCCATGGGAGAAGTATTATCTTCGCTTTGAAGAACCCGATTGTGAGATCGTACCTGTTGGATGTGTTCTGACAATGGCTGGTACAGGTTCTGAAATGAATGCAGGAGCAGTCATTACAAATTCTGCGACCAAGCGTAAGATCGGTCATGTTTTTGCAGATGAAGCTGTGATGCCTAGATTCTCAATACTGAATCCTGAATTCACATATACACTGCCTCATAATCAGATGGTGGCAGGAATCTATGATATCTTCAATCATATCTGTGAGCAGTATTTTTCAGGTGAAGATGATAATACCAGCGACTATATCAGTGAAGGCCTGATGCGTTCTGTTATCAGTTCCAGCAGAATAGCAATCAAGGACCCGGAAAACTATGAAGCCCGCAGCAATATTATGTGGACAGCAACATGGGCACTGAACACCTTGATTGCAAAGGGAAAGTCAACTGACTGGATGGTACATATGCTTGGACAGGCTGTAGGCGGATATACGAATGCAACACATGGGATGACATTGTCAGCAGTATCACTGCCATACTATCGTTATATTCTTCCTTATGGATTGCAGAAGTTTAAAAGCTTCGCAGTGAATGTATGGGGCGTTGCTGCAGAAGGAAAGAATGACACTGAAATTGCAGAGGAAGGTTTGCATGCAATGGAAGATTGGATGAAGGAACTTGGAGCTGCTATGAATATTTCCGAACTTGGAGTTACAGAAGATATGATTGAAAGTATATCTGATGGTGTGTTTGCAATGCAGGGTGGATATAAAGTGTTAACAAAAGAAGAAGTAAAGAAGGTCCTGCATGATAGTTTAGAAGGATAAATTGAAAATGAGCAGAAATACACCGATGTGTTTCTGCTTTGTATTTTATTAGTATGAATCAATTGTTCATTTACTAAATGCATAATGATACATCTGTCCGTATTTAACTGAACTATAATCACTATATAGAATTGTATGAATGCAGAACAGTATGTTAGATCCTGCAGGGGGAATCTTATGAGTCAGGAACAATGGAAAGTATTTCCTGCTATTGTAGTATTAATCATAATTGCTGTGATAATTTATGCTGCTGAAAGAAAAAAGAATAAATTTCTTCCGCCATCCTGGGATCTTGTAATCCAATTTTGTGATGATTGCTATCATGATATTAGAAAGAATAAAAGAATGATGCAGGTGGCTGAATGGGAACCATATTCTTCAAACAGTTTTCGTGGCTCTTCGCTATTGCCAGAAGATGAACTTAGTAAGTGCATTATGGAGGAATATGGTATTGCTGCAGACTCATTCCGTATCATAAAACCATATTTCAATTTTGGCGCACGAATATGATCTGATAGAAAAATGGAGAATGCATAGTGCTGAATTCGCACTGTATTCTCCATTTAATATTTCTTGTTTTAAATAAATATTAGAAGACGGTATCCGTCTTAATAATGATACTGTTTCCACCATTGTCTGGAAGATCATTATCGTAAAGATAATATGTATTCTCCATCAGAGCAGCACTGGTGACTCCTTCACCCCTGTTTGGATAATAGTGTGAGTAGACTGCGTCAGCCGCAAACAATGCACAGAATATTACAGTGACAGTGATAATGACTTTCTGCGGAATTCTGGAAAAGATCGTATCCAGTATTGGCGCAATGAAGTAAATGACAGCCATTCCTCCTATTGCAAATACCAGAAGTCCCTCCGCACAGATTCTTCCATCCAGATTCAGAAAATAGCCTGTATAATCCCACCAGCGCATTCCATACGTCATTTCCATGACAAGAGATGTGGTGAATTCAGTGATGCCGCTAATGACCACTGCGCCGACCAGTTCTGCAGCCGGATTTTTGCGGAATGAACTCAGAAGGATCAGTATTAGGAGAGCACCTGATCCATAGATTGGAATCCATGGTCCAAGCAGAGAACCTCTGTTTACAAATATACCATCCGTTACAAGGACTAATGAAACTTCCCAGATCCATCCGGCAAAGGAGAACAGGAGGAACATAAGGAGCAGTGACCATACGGTGTAGCTCCTTAGAAACTGGAAGCTGAGTGAAGGAAGTTTCTTGGAGGTGTACAGAGGATTCAGTCTGGAAGGATATGCGCTGCCCTCCAGTGCATCCAGATCATTCTGATTCTGATAGCGGAGGTTTTCGGCATTCTGGTATTCTTTCTTCTCGGCTAATGTACCAGTCCATATACCGAACTTGTCATTCATGAATTTACGGAAGCCGGTAAGAATGATTGTCTTTTCAGTAATGACACAGTTCTTATCAATGGTATCCGGATATGTATTCTGAAGGAGTTCTTCATCCGCATGCACAAACAGATACTGATCATTCAGGTATTCTGCTCCAGAAATGCTGCTGTCTTTTGCCTGCTGTCTTATATCAGCATAATATTCGCAGTAGACAGCGGTTTCATAAGCAGATGAATACAGAATATCTGAAATGCCAAAGGTTAAAGCACCAAGCAGATACCAGCCGATGAAAGTAATCTGCAGCTTGAAACATTCCCACTTGTGTCCATCCATCATTCTTCTTGAAAGAAGAACAGCATCCCGCGGTCGGATATCGGGATTTTCAGCAACAATATAATCAACCATAAAGTAGGAATAATACTTAATAATTCCTCCGATGACTGTTAAGCTCCAGAAGAATTGACGGATATTTCGTAAAAGAATTGTAAGAGATGCTCTAAGCCATCTATCCGCCGTTTTGATTTGTCCTACATGAGACAGCGGGACTTTTTCGTAGGAACGTGCTTCCAGAAACATTCTTCTAAGTACTGCTCTGAACACATCGGCAATAAATACAGTGAAGAATATAGTGGCGGACAGAATGATTAGTATAAAGAGGATGATTGCAGTGCTGTTGGACTGAGTTATGGACAGAAGTGCACGTGCCAGAGTGACGTAGATCTTTCCTGAGGAGATATTGTTTACTGCGTTAGCAAGAACGCCTCTTGTGTGTCCCAGAGCATCCTTGTCTCCTGTGCTGTTTCGCAGAGAGTCAATTGCATTCTGTGCAGATTGATCTCCTTCCGTCATATTATTTTCGATGATATCAGAAATGACTTCACTTGCCTGATCACTTTGATCAAGAGCATTGCTGGAAGAAACAGGTGAATTCAGATCATCCAGCATTGACTTGCTGGAAGTGAATTCACTGCCAAGAAACATTGCTGAAAGGCAGAGAACAATAACAAGAAAGTAATGCTTCCTAACTGTTCGGTGTCCCGCAGTCTTCCATTCTTTTCGGCTTCTCATAGGTTCTCCTTTTTCAATATGTCAGATCAATAACAGCTATTTCACTCTTAGTGCCAAGACGAAGCGGCGGACCGTAATAGCCAACACCGGAAGTGACGATTGTTTCCATTCCGCTGACTGTTTTCTGTCCGCAGGAATTCTCATACATCAGTGATACGAGAATGTTGCCAGGGAAAATCTGACCGTCATGTGTGTGCCCGCACAAGGCAAGATCAGCACCAGCCTTTGACATATCTTCGAAATCTTTAGGCTCATGCTGCAGAACAATGACTGGTTTGTCGGAAGATGCTGAGGCCAGTGCGTCTGATGTGGATTCACGTGTATTCAATCCATCTCCGGTTTTTTCTCTGTCTTTTCGACCAATGATTTGAAGACCATCAACGGTAACTGAATTATCCTCAAGCATCGTGAAACCTGCTTTCTTAGTGAAAGCAACCATATCTGCAGAACGGTATGCCTCGGAAGGAGGAGTCAGTGCAAAGCCGCATAGCAGGGGCTCAACAACATCATGATTTCCGTAAACGCCATATGTACCATACTTTGATTTCATGGAAGCAAGTATTTCTGCCTGTCTATCAGGATCTTTCAGACCATCGTATGTGCTGTTAAATATGTCTCCTGCTACAAGGACCATGTCTGCATCCTGATCATTTATAAGATCGACCATGTCCTGAAGCTGAGTGATACTGCTGTTCACACCAAGATGAAGATCAGCAATAAGCACAATCCTTACGCTGCCATGTGCTGGAAAATTTTTGTCTGTTAGATCAACGCTGAAGTTATTGACAGTGACATGCTGCGCAGTATTTGTTCCAAATCCATTCAGACATATGGATATAGCAGCGCAGATACACAAAGAAAGAGCGGCTCTTTTTGGAGAGACATCTTTCCTGCTGTGCCGTCCTACTATAAGACGGCACATATGAAATATAAATAGAACTGCACCAAAGATAAGAAAGAAGCCAAGCCATATATTGGCAAATGTCTGCAGATGATTTTTGAATAAACCCTCCTGTTTCCAGACAACTGCCAGCACTGGAATGATACTCATGATAATCATGAACACACCAGCAATGATCTTAGGTCCTGTCCTGCCTGGGCGTATCTTAGATACCCAGTAAAGAATCTGAAAAATGACATAAATATTCAGAATTGCATAAAGCAGATAGATAATCCAGGCACTCATAAAAGTCTCCCTTACTGACTATATTATATGCTTATCAGTCATATCATTGTTTTAGTATCTGTATGATATAGCATGAAACGCGGTACTGCGTCCACATTTCCGTATGAGATAAATCGATGTGAAAGAGAATTTCTATCTGCTCAGTGCGATAAAGAAGGGTATTGCGATGAATATTCAGAAGGGCAGATGTCATTTTGCTGGAACCGCCTTCCTGAATATATGTGCTGATCGTTTTTATATATTCGCTATGATGCTCGATATCATATTGATGGACTGCGATAATTTCAGGACTGCAGTAATTCTCAAGCTTGCTTCTGTCAACCTGATATAGAAGGTCAAGGAGCTGTACCTCTGCGTAGTCAATAATCATTCTGCGGTCAGGTTTGTGCTCCAGTGCAAACATAGCCTGTGCTTTATAGGAAGCTGCTTTGAACATGTCATGAAAGATACCGGAATATGCTAGAGGAAGCTGTATCTTATTAAGGAAAGCATTCAGCCTTTTCAGATTCTGTGCATTCTGCAGAATAGAGGAATCATCAGTAAAAGCAATAGTCATGATTTCATCAAATACAACGATGCAGCTGTCTGGGAAAAACTCCAGCAGTTTATTTTTTAGCGTATCTTCACCGGCGTTATATGAAGTGTGGTGGTGAATATTCATGCATGCAATACGATAATTATTTTCTTTGGCAAAACGAGTCCCATTAACTACTTCGAGATAATGAAGCCGATCCACATACTCATAGTTGATCAGAGAAATCAGTATTTCTTCATCTGTGCTGGACGACTTGATGAATTTTCTTCGGATAAAAACTTCTTTGGCAATGATTCCTCTGACCAGATTAATATCTTCTTCTGGGATCTCATCAAAGTTTCTGTCCAGTTCTCCGATATTCAGATAGCCTACGAAATGATTGCAGTAAGTCAGTTTGTAAAACCGTCTGCGATATTGTGAAATTTCATTTACCGTAATGCAGTCCATTGGATTATTTTGGGTCTCCAAATAGTTTGGGGGTCTTAACTTTTGGGGGCAACTTTGGGGGTCTGCCAAATCTGTACAAATAAAGG
>JBFLGD010000016.1:0-46217 GCA_041859965.1 Bulleidia sp.
CTGCTGAAAACGGCACACATCCGGATATTATTGAGATCAATGCAGCAAATGAAACGCACGTAGAAGATATTCGTGATCTGATTGACCGTTCCAGATTGGCTCCAATGCAAGGCACTCATAAGGTGTACATTATTGATGAAGTACATCAGCTTAGCTCTGCAGCGTCCAGCGCATTACTGAAAACGCTGGAGGAACCGCCGGAAAATGTCATTTTTATCTTGGCAACAACAGATCCGCAGAAGCTTCTCCCGACTATTATTTCAAGATGTCAGAGATTTGACTTTACTAAAATAAGAACAGATCAAATACAGCATCATCTTCTGCATATTGCTTCAGAAGAGAATATTCAGATGGACGATGAAGCTGCATTAATGATCGCACAGCTGGCCGATGGAGGAATGAGAGACGCAGAATCCATACTGGACCAGTGTGCATCCTATACTTCTGATCATATTGCCAGTGAAGACATAGACCGTATTTATGGATTGACCGGTGTTGATGAAAAGATCGGTATGCTGAAGGATATCCTGAATCATGATCTTCCTTCTATTCTGAATAGAACGAAGAGCTACGAAGAAAAGGGAATTGACCTGCAGAGATATACAGATGGACTGATTGAAGTATTGAAAGAAACCGTCGTTTACAGCAGTACTGGGAAACCTAATCTGCTGAAGTTGCTGGATGAAGACACTGCCAAAGAACTGTCTGAAGAAACTGACGTGCAGTCATGCATGCATATGTGCGAGAAACTGATCGATGCGAAGACAAAGTTTCGTACAAGCGGTTCTGCAGTCACATGTTTCGAAGTAGCATGCTTGGCAATGGCAGTAGAGGACAGCACAGTTTATCCTGCCGAAAAACATGCATGCATAAATACAGAAATGTCCATGAATACTAAGCCTGTAAAGCATACGCAAAATACGGAAGACATAGAGAAGCCGGCAGTAATGGCATCTGATTTAGAGCCAAAACCGGAGCCAGTACAGAAAACGGTTACGGTGCCAGCTGAAGAGAAAGCAGTAACGGAACCTAAGAAAACTGTATCTGCTTCAAAGAAGATATACAGAGATGAAACAATCACATTAAGTGCAGAAGAAATTCTTTCGATTCTTGTTCAGTGTGATAAGCCAAGCAAGGCGAGCGATGAACAGATGCTGGAAAAACTTTCAGATGACAAGAAGCTGGAAGACAGAAAGTACACTGCTTTGCTGCAGAGCACAGCAGTAGGTGCCAGCGGTACTGACTGTCTGCTGCTGATAGCTGGAGCTGTCAGTGCTAAGAGAATTAATGAAAAAAAGATGAATCGTGAATTGTACTTCTTCCTGAAGGAACAGAGAAATACCGATAAGATGCTGTATGCAGTAACGAAGGAACAGTACAAGGAAGCAACGGAACTCTTTGTGAAGAGAATGAAGGATCTGCCTGAACCTATGAAGATAGAAAAATATCAGAAGGCCGAGGCTGAAAAGGAAGAAACACCCGAGGAGAAGACATTGAAGCTCTTTGGCAAGAATAATGTGGAAGTGATATAGGAGAACATATATGGATCTGAATAAATTAATGCAGCAGGCACAGCAGATGCAGAAGGATCTTGGCAAGGTACAGGATGAATTGAATGCGACTGTTTATACTGGTGAGAATGGCGGCTCTGAAGGTGTAAAGGTTGAAATGGACGGTACCCATAAACTGCAGTCGGTTGCCATCGCTGCGGAACTGATGGGCGAAGACAACCGCGAAATGCTGCAGGATATGATCCTGCTGGCAGTCAACCAGGCAAGTGAAAAAGCCGATGCAGACCGAGAGAGCAAACTTGGCTCTGCTGCCGGCGGAATGAACATTCCGGGGCTTGACTGATGTATCCGGCAAGTTTGCAGAAACTGATTGAAGCTTTCCGCACATTGCCGGGTGTCGGAGAGAAAACAGCAGAAAGATATGCACTGTCCGTTATTGATATGGATACAGGGAATGTACAGGCATTTGCAGATACGATGGTTTCAGCTAAAACAGTTCTGAAACACTGCAATATATGCGGAAATCTGACTGATCATGATGAATGTGAGATCTGTTCTGATCCTGATCGTGATCATTCTCAGATATTTGTTGTTCAGTCATCAAGAGATGTTATTGCAATGGAAAAGACAGGTGAATTTCATGGTGTCTACCATGTCCTGAATGGATTGATATCAGCTTCCAAAGGTGTAATGCCTGAGGATCTGACAATAGACCAGCTTCTGAAAAGGGCCGGCAATGCGAAGGAGATCATCCTTGCAACAAATACAGCTATGGACGGTGAAACAACTGCCATGTATCTGGATAAACTGTTAAAAGAGCAGTACCCAAATGTACTGGTCACCAGAATTGCACATGGACTTCCTTCCGGCGGAATGCTGGATTACGCAGATGATATGACGCTGGCACATGCACTGTCTGATCGCAGACGCATGGGCTGATGAGATAGAGACTTAACAGGAGGGCGGTAAAATGAACACTGATCTGAAGATTGCACAGGAAGCAACACTGGATGACATTCGTAACATCGCAAAGAAAGCAGGAATTCCAGAAGACTGTTTGGAACTTTATGGAAATGACAAGGCTAAGATATCGGAAAAGTTCTGTCATTCTGTAGCAGACCGCAAAGATGGAAAACTGATCCTTGTTACAGCAATTACGCCTACCAAGGCCGGTGAAGGAAAATCAACGACTACAATCGGACTGGCTGACGGACTTGCACAGCAGGGAAGAAATGTCATGGCCTGCCTGAGAGAACCTTCTTTAGGACCTGTATTTGGTCTGAAGGGCGGAGCTACCGGCGGAGGCTATGCTCAGGTTGTTCCAATGGAATCTATCAATCTTCATTTTACTGGAGATATGCACGCTATTACTGCAGCGAACAATCTGATTGCAGCAATGCTGGACAACTCCATCTATCAGGGCAATGTTTTGAACATTGATCCTGAAAAGGTAGTATGGCCTCGCTGCATGGACATGAATGACAGAACACTGCGCGACATTACTATTGCCCAGAATAAAAAAACCAATGGTATTGAAAGAAAAGATCACTTTGTTATTACTGTAGCGACTGAAGTAATGGCAATTCTCTGCCTGTCCAATGATCTGAAGGATTTTGAAGAGAGAATCGGGAAATGTGTAGTTGCTTATACATATGATGATATGCCAGTCACTGTAAAGGATATTCAGGCACAGGGCGCAGCTGCTATTTTAATGAGAGATGCACTGAAACCTAATCTGGTACAGACCCTTGAACATACTCCTGTATTTGTTCATGGCGGACCATTCGCAAATATTGCCCATGGATGCAACTCTATCATTGCTACAAAGACTGCTCTGAAACTGGCAGACTATGTTGTCACGGAGGCAGGCTTCGGTGCCGATCTTGGTGCTGAAAAATTCCTTGATATCAAATGTAGAGCAGCCGGTCTGCATCCGAATGCAGTCGTGATTGTTGCGACGGTCCGTGCGCTTAAGATGCATGGCGGCGTTGAACAGGAAGATCTGAAGATTGAGAATGTAGAGGCAATGCTTCGCGGTGCTGCCAATCTGCAGAAGCATATTGAAACAATCCAGTCCTTTGGCCTGCCGTACGTTGTAGCTGTAAATAAATTCTCGGCAGATACTTCTGCTGAAGTGGAAGCACTGCTTGAGTGGTGCAGAAAGAATGGACACCCTGTTGCGGAAGCTGATGGCTGGGCACAGGGCGGCAAGGGTATGCAGGAACTGGCAGACCTTGTTGTTGAGAAGGCAGAGCAGCCGAATACATATCATCCAATCTATGACGTCAGTGAGTCCATTGAAGAGAAGATTACTAAGATCTCTACGATTGTCTATGGTGCCAAGGATGTTGAATTCTCCGAAGAGGCCAAGGCAAAGATCGAGGTATTCAAGAAACATGGCTGGGATAAGCTGCCTGTATGTATGGCAAAGACACAGAATTCTCTGACGGATGATGCTAAGCTCAAAGGAAGACCGGAAGGCTTCACCATTCATGTCAGAGATCTGAATATATCTGCCGGCGCAGGATTTGTAGTTGCATTGACAGGAAATGTACTGACAATGCCGGGACTCCCAAAGGAACCGGTTGCCGTCAATATGGGTATTGATGAGAATGGGGATACTTACGGACTGTTCTGATCTTAGAAAAGGCGGACAATGAGTTCAATTGCGTATGTGACAGATGAGGAAATGCTGGAATACCACAGATTGTGCAGAAACCGTACAATCCTTTTCTGGCGTCTTGCCAGCCGCAAGAAGTTCTCTGATTTCAGAAAAGGAGATCTTCTGTTCTTCTTCTCACGTCCTCATAACAGACGGAAGAAAGGACTTGTCGGATACGCACATTATGATTCCACTAAGCGGCTTTCATTAAAGCAGATGTGGGAACAGTATGGTCCGATCACTGGCTATGATACCCAGCAGCGCCTGAATGATTCAATTGCTCGAGCTGCTAAGAATGATATTCCTAGACAGATGCGCTGTCTGTACCTGACGGATGTTGTGTTCTTTACTTCGCCTGTCTACCCGGAGGATATCGATCTGGATATTCCTGCCAATCTGGAAAGCTATACATACCTGGACAGAAGCGATCCCGAAGTAACAGTTCGCATTCTGGAAAAGGCAAAGCATAACGGTATCGATCTTTGGAGTGCAGACCCGGATGTCAATCCGGATGAGATATTCAGGAATGATATGACCAGACATCAGCTTGCAGTTATCTGCCGCAGTGTGGGCAGAGAAGCGGGTTCGGAAAAGGAAAGAAGTATCTGTCATAAACTGGCATCCGAAAAAGTCGAGGAAAAGAACTGGGAGATGATCCGCGGTTCTATATCCGACTGTCTGTTCATGGATAAGAACAGAATTATTATAGGAATTCCTTTTGCACCGCAGGCTAATGACAGAGATCTGCGTATACGTGAACTGTATGGAAAAATTGTTATGTACAAACTTTCGGCTGAGAAGCTGAAGATGGAGCGTACTGTCTCCTTTGAAATACTGACAAAGGAAACAGATATGGAAGCAGTATTAGGAATGGTGGATGAACTGAATCATGTCTGATTTTGAAATTATAGTAATCGGAGGTGGCCATGCGGGCATAGAAGCAGCTCTGGCCGCCTCACGTATGCACCACAGAACCTGTCTTCTGTCTCTTTCAATTGATAATATCGGCAAGATGCCGTGCAATCCCTCGGTAGGCGGACCTGCCAAGGGGATTGTGGTGAGGGAGATAGATGCACTAGGAGGACAGATGCCGGTAACTGCTGACAGAACTGCTTTGCAGTTCAAGATGCTGAACTCTGCCAAGGGACCTGGTGTCAGAGCACTGCGTGTGCAGTCTGATAAACTGGAATACAAGAAGATGATGCAGAATATCTGTCTGCATCAGCCTGACCTTACTGTAAAGGAAGGAATGGCTGTAAAAATCAATACCAATAACGGAAAAGTAACAGGTGTGACGCTTGCTGACGGCTCGATTATTTCCACGGAAATAATCGTACTGACGACCGGCACTTATATGGCTGGCGTCAATATGATTTCGGCTGAAGTCAGAGAAGGCGGACCGGACATGGAGAAGACAACGCCGAACCTGTCACAGTCCCTTCGCGATAACGGCATTGAAACAATGCGTCTTAAGACCGGCACTCCGCCAAGAGTACTGACTTCTTCTATAGATTTCTCAAAGACATCCATTCAGCCAGGGACGCCCGGATTCCTTCATTTTTCACAGACAACCCGTCCTGAAGATGTGCTGCCATTTGAGAAACAGGCACCTTGCTATCTGACATACACAACACCTGAAACACATGAGATTATTCTTTCCAATCTGAAGAAGAGCTCTATGTATTCTGGTGTTGTTAAGGGAGTTGGACCGCGCTACTGTCCAAGCATTGAAGATAAGCTTGTCCGTTTTAAGGACAAGCCGAGACATCTTCTGTTTCTGGAACCAGAATCTCTCTCCATGGATACGACCTATGTACAGGGATTCAGTACATCTCTGCCAAGAGATATTCAGGAAAAGATGACACATACACTTCCTGGATTCGAGCACTGCATCATTAAGAAATATGCCTATGCAATTGAATATGATGCAATTGATCCAATACAGATGAAGCCTACCTTTGAATCCAAGATCATCGAGAACCTCTTTACTGCCGGACAGGTCAATGGAACTTCCGGATATGAGGAAGCTGCCGGGCAGGGAATGATGGCAGGTATCAATGCTGCACTGAAACTGGAGAACAGAGAACCTCTTGTCTTCGGAAGGGATGAAGCATACATCGGTGTACTTGTAGATGACCTTACAACAAAGGGAACGCTGGAACCGTACAGACTGCTTACCAGCAGAGCGGAGTTCCGTCTTCTTCTCAGACATGACAATGCAGAAGACAGACTGATCGAGAAGGGCAGATATATCGGTCTGATCAATGATGACAGATATGATGCGTATCTGAAGAGAAAGTCTGCAGTAGAAAAGCAGATCGAGCTGATGAGAGAAACCAATTTTGAAGCAGATGAACCATCTATACACAGCTATCTGGAATCTGCCGGCTATGAAGAAACCCAGCATAAGGGAATCAGCGGATTGGAACTTCTTAGAAGACCGAATGTCACAACGAAGGGCCTGATGGCTGCTGAAGGCACAGAAGTAGATGATGAGATCGCATATCAGTGCGATATTGATATCAAGTATGAAGGCTATATTAACAAGGCAGTCAGGGAAGCAAAGAAACTGCAGAGCATGGAAGCAATCAAACTGGGTGTTGATTTTGACTACAGTCAAGTAGAGAATCTATCCATTGAAGGCAGACAGAAACTCATGAAATACAAGCCGGCCACTATGGGACAGGCATCGCGTATCTCAGGTGTCAATCCGGCAGATCTTGCCGTACTGGCAATTGCCCTGAAGCAGGGAAAAGGAAGGAACTGATTGTATGGACTGGAAAGAAGTTGTATCAAATGTACAGGTGTACGGCTTTGATGAATCCGTTAAAGGAGCAAAGTATTCCTACGCCGTTGATCTGAACAAAGTAACTCCGGATATTACCAAGAGTACCATTGCTTTAGCAGGTTCACCATCCGGCAGCGGGCATGATCAGTTCATGACCGGCATTGTTGTACAGTTTGATCTGACATTTTCAAACAAGGCTTGGGTGGAAGCGGAACGTTATAAGTTTCTGAACTTCATCACTTCACAGTCAACAATGCATCGAATCACGAAGTTTGACCTAGATGAAGTATATCTTCCTTATGTAGATAAACGGATTGTCGAAATCATGAAGGAAAAGACAAAAGAATACAATGCACTGGCTGAGAAGCAGAAGACAATGAAGGATAATGGAGAGAATACGGCTGAGATCGATCAGGATATCAATCAGAGATATCTGGAGATTCTGTATTCAAATCCAGCCGGATTCAAGCTGACTGCCAGAATGACAACCAACTACCGTGCTCTGAAAACAATCTATCATCAGCGGAAGGATCACCGTCTTCCGGAGTGGAGAGCGTTCTGCGAATGGGTCAAGACCCTGCCGCATTCAGAATTTATAACTGGAGAAGAGGCTTAAAAAGCCTCTTTTTAAACTTTAAATGTGCATAAGTAAGTTATCCACAGTCATCGGAATAGCTTAAATGTGGATAACTATTCCTTCAACAAATCTATATAAATTGTGGACAAATTAGTTATCAACACATTTTGGTCTTTCCAACCGGATATTGCAATGATAAAATATGCAGGAAGAGAAATAGTATGACAATAGAAGAACTAAAGGAAAAAGCAGCCAGCAGGGGCATTGCACTGAATAATGAGATATGTGAACAGCTCTCTCAGTATGCAGATCTTCTGATTGAATGGAATCAGAAGATGAACCTGACTGCAATAACAGAAAAGGGCGAAATAGTCGAAAAGCATTTCTATGACTGTATCGTTCCGCTTTCGGATGCAGAGTTCCATGGCAGCTGCGCTGATATTGGAAGCGGGGCTGGATTCCCTGGACTTGTCTGGAAAATTGTCAGACCAGATCTTTCCATGACTCTTGTAGAGCCGACTGGAAAAAGATGTACCTTTCTGAATGAAGTGATTGCTCAGCTGAAGCTTAAGAATGTCATGGTCATCAATCGCCGTGCAGAGGAATACGCTGCAGACAGACGTGAAGCATTCGACATTGTTTCTGCACGTGCTGTTGCATCTCTTCCTATTCTATGTGAACTGTGTCTTCCATTAGTAAAAGTGAATGGCATGTTCGTTGCTATGAAGGGAAGAAAAGGAAAAGAAGAAGAAAAGGAAGCCCTGAATGCAGTTAAGAAACTGGGGGCTGTATTAGATAAGGAAGCAGAGGAAAGTCTGCCGGATGGCGACAGCAGAGTAGTGCTGTACTATCGCAAGGCTGAACATACTCCTTCCCGCTATCCGCGCAACTATGGACAGATCAAGAAGAAACCGCTTTAACTTCGGAGAACAGAAATGGCAAACTTACTGAACAATCTGCTGCACAATGACAGTTCTTCGGAAGAGAAGGACAGACAGGCAATTACTATACCGGTGAAGGATATCCAGCCATCCCGCTATCAGCCTCGTGTTGATTTTGACGAGGGCGCTATGAAGGATTTGGAGAACTCCATTCGTGAAAATGGTCTGATCCAGCCGGTGACAGTCCGTAAAATGGATGACCATTACGAGATCATTGCTGGGGAAAGAAGATACAGAGCCTGCAGGAATATAGGTATGAGTGAGATCTCATGCTATGTTCTTTCTCCTACAGAAGACCAGGCTGCTCAGATGGCACTGGTTGAGAATGTACAGAGACAGGATCTCAGTGCAATAGAGGAAGCCAAGAGTTATGTGCAGATCATGAGACAGTCCCACCTCACTCAGGAACAGGTGGCACAGAAGATAGGAAAGTCACAGTCTGCAGTTGCCAATAAGATCAGGCTTCTGAATCTGCCGGATGAAATACAGGCCGGTGTTATTTCTGGAAAAATAACCGAGAGACATGCACGTGCACTTCTCAGTGCACCGGCAGATAAGCAGAAAAAAGCATACCGTGACATTCTGAAGAAGAATCTGAATGTTAAGGAAACAGAAGTATATATAGAAAAGATGAACATGCCTTCCAAGACGCATAAGCGTCAGAAGACAGAAGGCTATTCCAGCAACATCCGTATAGGCATCAATACAGTTGCGCAGTCTATTAAGATGATAGAAAAACTCGGCATCAAGGTAACATCAGAAACGGAAGACACACCGGACGAAGTACGCATGGTCATCCGTTTCCCTAAAAAATAAGAGGGAAATAGTATGGGAAAGATCATAGCAGTTGCCAACCAGAAGGGCGGCGTAGGAAAAACAACAACATCCATGAATCTTGCGGCCGGACTTGCGTACGTGGGAAAGAGAGTGCTGCTGGTGGATTTTGATCCGCAGGGCAATGCAACACATGGCATTGGTGCAATGAAGCAGGGATTTGATAAGAGTGTCTATGATGTGCTGATGGGAAAGACATCGGTAGAGGAAGCCAGAGTAACACTGCAGATGCCGCCGCTTGATGTATTGCCATCCACCATCGATCTGTCAGGTGCTGATGTTGATATGGCTAATTATGAGAATGACAGAGAGAATCTTCTGAAGAGAAAGCTGGATGTTGTACGTGATCAGTATGACTACATCATCATTGACTGCCCGCCTGCATTGGGTCTTCTGAATACTAATGCACTGACAGCAGCAGATTCCGTCATGATCCCGGTGCAGTGTGAGTACTTTGCATTGGAAGGACTGACCCAGCTTTTAAGTACAATCAGACTTGTACAGAAGCTGTTCAACCACAGTCTCTGTATTGAAGGTGTACTGCTTACTATGTTTGACATGCGTACAAAGCTGTCCGTAGAAGTACAGCAGGAAGTACGCAAATACTTCAAGGAAAAGGTATATAAGTGCTACATTCCTAGAAATGTGAGACTTTCTGAAGCACCTTCCAGAGAAGAATCCATATTTGAATATGACACCAGATGCGATGGTGCTAAAGCATATGCACAGCTTGTGAAGGAAGTTATTACACAGAACGAGAGGGGGCATAAGTAATGGCAGAGAAGAAACATACCGGTCTTGGCAAAGGACTGACATCGATCTTCGGTACAGATGTAGAACAGTTCCTGGATGATATTCAGAATAACTCCACGGAAGCAGAAGTACCTGGAAGAAGAGAAGTGGAAATACCTGTCGGTGAGATCCGCCCAAATCCATACCAGCCGCGTAAGGAATTTGATCCAAAGGCTTTGGAGGAACTGGCTGATTCTATCCGAACACATGGAATCTTTACACCTCTGTTAGTCAGAAAGAGTGTATCAGGCTATGACCTGATCGCTGGTGAAAGAAGATTGAGAGCTGCGAAACTGGCCGGACTGGAATCCGTACCGGCAATCGCTGTTGAATTCACAGAAGAGCAGATGATGGAGATCTCTATTCTTGAGAATGTACAGAGAGAAGACCTCAATCCAATCGAAGAAGCTTCCGCCTATGAATCACTTGTCAAGAAACTTGGCTATACTCAGGAAAAACTGGCAGAGCGTGTGGGTAAGAGCAGAGAATACTGCGCCAATATGATGCGTCTGCTGAATCTTCCTTCTGAAGTACAGGATATGGTAGTTGCTAAGAAACTGACAATGTCGCATGTACGTCCTCTGCTTGGACTGAAGGATGAAGAAGAGATCTATGATGCGGCCATGAAGGTTATTCATGATCATATGTCGGTCCGTGAAGTTGAGAAGTATGTTCACGAACTGAACGGAACACCAAAGAAGGTACAGAAGATCGATAAGAGAGATGATAGAGATCCAATGATCATGGATCTTGAAACAAGACTTTCCGAGAAACTTGGCACTCAGGTATCTGTATCAAAGAAAAATATTACAATTGCCTACGGCAGTACAGATGATATGAATCGCATACTTGAAATACTGCACTGCCTTGATGAAGGTTAAATAAAATTAGGATATAATATCCTAAAGAAGATAAGTCTTCTTCAAAGGAGTTAATACTTTATGAAAAAATGTCCAAACTGCGGTGCTGATGTTCAGGATGACGCTGCTTTCTGCGGTGTCTGCGGCACAAAGCTGAACGTTGAAGCACAGCCACAGCCTGTCCAGGAAACACCAGTCAATCCAAATCCAGCATCGTCTCAGAATACTTACAATACACAGAATCAGGGAATGCTGGATAATGGCCAGTACAATCAGAACTATGCACAGTATCAGCAGCCGCGTGCTGATCAGTATGATCACACTGCTGAATTTGTACCTGCAGACATCTCTGATAATAAGGTCATATGCATGCTGGTATATCTGATGCCGATGGTGGGTGTGATCATTGCTCTGCTTGCTGATAGAGAAAGTTCTACAAGCAAGAAGTCCTATATTGGATTCCATGTACGTCAGGGACTGAAGATCGAAGTGCTTGCACTTCTTGCAATTCTCTGCTGCTTTATCCTGACATTGATCCTGACTCTGTTTGGGGTCGGCACTGTAAGCACTTATTCAACATATGGCTACACAACAGCTTCAGGCGGATCTGCATTTGCGTTCATCCTTTTAGTGGCTGTTATCATTGCGGATATTGTTGTACGTATTATTTGCTTTGTTCATGTATGCAAAGGCAAGGCAGTTGAAGCACCAATTGTCAGATCAGTTGGTTTTCTGAAGTAAACGGATCACCGGATGTGTATAGCATCCGGTGATTTTTATATGATCCGGACAGAATTCGAAGATTTAATACTCCAAAGAAGAAGAAAAACGCGATATACTGATAACTAAGAGAAAGGCAGTACCGTGACAAAGAAAAGCTGGAAACTATTTGGTCTCCTTGTTTGCGGAGCAGCAGTCATTCTGTGCTTTATTCAGATAAACTGGATGGCAGGATATCTTCTTGGATGTCTTGGATCAGTTCTTGTCTATATGAATACAAGCCATTACGCAGATCGGACAATCAGTGCAGGCATACCGGCAGGTTCGGCATTCCACTTTACCCTGAACTTTCTGATTTGGACAATTTCATTGATACTGTGTGCGTATCTGCCGAAGTATCTCAACATTCTTGCATGTGCAGCCGGACTATTCATGATCCGCACTGTGCTAGTCATAACAGAACTGAAAAGATAGAAAGGAAAGATGTCCATGGTCATACAATCGGACGTTTATACCATTATCCTGCTGACAATTCTGCTGAGCATAGGCATTATTGCTATAGGTAGGAAGATAGAAAAGCTGGATCCTCTTCAGAAACCAAAAGGAATCTGCGGCGCAGTGCTGTTTGGGGTTGAATCCGTATCGAACAGCTGCCGTTCATCCTGTGGAAAGGATGTAGGAAGAAAGCTGGCTCCATATGTCATCGTACTATGGACATATATCTTCTCGGCAAATGTATTCTCACTGTTTGGATTCTCATCTCCGACTGCCAACCTGAGCGTGACTCTGCTGCTGGCATTCATTACATGGGTATTGATCCAGATCGTTGAATTCAAATATGGGGGTGTGAAGGCATATTTCCATGCATTCTTTGAGCCAATACCAGTGATGCTGCCAATGAATATCATAGGTAAGTTCTCGACAATGATCTCCATGTCGCTGCGTCTGTTTGGAAACATTACATGCGGAACGATCATGATGGAACTTGTCTATTCCGGATGTCAGCAGCTTTCCAATCTGCTGGTAAGTTTCTTTGTCAATCTGGGCGGAAATAATGTATTCAACTTTATGGCACCGGTCATTGCACCGCTGCTGCATGCATATTTCGATGTATTCTCAGGGGCAATACAGACCCTAGTATTTGTAACACTTACGGTTGTGCTCATCGGGAATGATGTTCCGGATGAATATAAAAAAGATTAATACATAGAAAAACTGACAGGAGGAAAAATCTATGGAAAAAGGTTTAATTGCCATTGGCGCAGGTATCGCAGTTATGACTGGTCTTATGACTGGACGAGGTGAAGGTGAAGTTGCTGCACATGCATGCGATGCAATTGGAAAGAATCCGGAGGCTGAAAGCAAGATCCGTTCTGCAATGATCCTTGGTATTGCACTGTCTGAGACCTGTGCAATTTACGGACTGCTGGTTGCTATTCTTCTGATATTCGTATATTAAGGAAAACTGAAAAAATGAGTATAGATGTAGACATCGTAGGTCAGCTCGTTCCAAACGTGATGACTATGATCGTTCAGCTCTGCAGTACCCTTGTCCTGTTTCTGCTGGTGAAGAAGTTTCTCTGGAAGCCAATCCAGAACTTCTTTCATACAAGAGAAGAAAAGATGCAGTCCGATCTTGCGGCTGGAGAACAGGCAAAGAAAGATGCTCTGACAGACAGACAGAAAGCTCTTGAAGAACTTAATGAGGCTTCTGACCAGTCTGCCCAGATTGTTGATGCTGCCCAAAAGGAAGCCAGAGCACAGAGACAGACCATTCTTGATCAGGCTAATACAGAAGCTGCCGCAGCCCGTAAGAAGGCAAAGCAGCAGATTGAAGCTGACCGTCTGAATATGGCGGATGATATGAAGAAGGAAATGGTCGATGTAGCTATGAGTGCAGCCGGCAAACTGATCGGTGAGAAGTCAGTAGATGATCTCGACCGTAAGTCTGTTCATGATTTTGTTGAGAAAGCGGCGGATCATGAAGAGTGAAGTTGCCGAAAGGTATGCAGAGGGACTGTTCGATCTTGCAAAGGAAAATGGAACCGTAGAAGAAAAGAAGGACCAGGCGGAAGAACTGATTCGTCAGTTTGATGAAAATGAAAACCTGGAACTGTTTTTCAGAGCGGTCAAGATAACACGAGAAGAAAAGAAAAAATTCATTGCAGATGTTCTGGGCAGGGAAGCTGATCAGGACGTCGTGCATTTCCTGGAACTTATTATAGATAAGGGAAGAAGCTTCTATATCAGACAGATCCTTGAAGCATATACAGAGCTGGCTGATGGAGAACTTGGTATTGTACGAGGGACAGTCGCTTCTGCCAGACCTCTGAAGGATGAAGATCTGAAAGAGATCAAGGAAGCTCTGCAGAAGAAGACAGGAAAAAAATACATACTTAGAAATAAGATCGATCCGTCATTGATTGCCGGTATTAAGGTGACCACTGGTTCACAGGTAGTTGATCTGACCATGAAGACGAAGATCGAAGATATGAAGAATACACTGCTGAAAGGAGGACAGGCATGAGCACACAGGTAAAACCGGAAGAGATCAGTTCTCTGATCAAGGAAGAAATAAAGAACTATGACCGTAAGATACATTCCGATGATGTCGGATATGTCATTTCTGTCGGTGATGGTATTGCCATGGTTCAGGGCATTGATAAAGCAATGTCCTCGGAACTTCTTGAATTCCCGCATGATGTCATGGGTATGGTCATGAATCTGGAAGAAGACCATATTGGTGTTGTTCTGCTGGGAGATGACAGTCTCATTAAAGAAGGGGACGAAGTCAGAAGGACCGGAAGAATCATTGAGGTGCCTGTAGGAGACGGACTGCTTGGCAGAGTCGTCAATCCGCTTGGTGTCGCTATTGATGGCGGCGAGCAGATTGCCTATACAAAGACAAGACCAATAGAGAGAGTGGCTCCTGGTGTTATGACAAGGCGCTCTGTCTATCAGCCTTTGATGACAGGACTTAAAGTCATTGATTCAATGATCCCTATTGGCAAGGGACAGCGTGAACTGATTATCGGCGATCGTGAAACAGGAAAGACTGCTATCGCCGTTGATGCAATCATCAACCAGAAGAATAAGAATGTATTCTGTATCTATGTTGCGATAGGACAGAAGGAATCTACTGTAGCCCGTATGGTACAGAAGCTGAGAGAGAATGATGCCATGGACTACACCGTTGTAGTCAACGCATCTGCTTCAGATTCAGCACCTCTGCAGTACATTGCACCATATGCAGGCTGTGCAATTGGTGAAGAATGGATGGAGAATGGCAAGGATGTTCTCATTGTTTATGATGATCTGTCCAAGCATGCGGTAGCTTACAGAACAATGTCACTGCTGCTGAAGAGGCCTCCGGGAAGAGAAGCATATCCTGGCGATGTCTTCTATCTGCACAGCAGACTGCTGGAGAGAGCTGCCAAGCTTTCTGATGCCCTGGGAGGAGGATCTTTAACAGCTCTTCCGATCATTGAGACGCAGGCAGGCGATATCTCTGCATATATTCCAACTAATGTTATCTCTATTACGGATGGTCAGATATTCCTGCAGACGGATCTGTTCGCATCCGGTGTCAGACCGGCCGTTGATTCAGGGCTTTCTGTATCCCGTGTCGGTTCCAATGCGCAGACAAAGGCAATGAAGAAGGTATCTTCCTCACTGAAGCTTGATCTTGCACAGTATCATGAAATGCTGTCATTCAGTCAGTTCGGAAGCGATCTGGATGAATCCACAAAGAAGATACTGGCACATGGAAAGATGCTGACGGAACTGCTGAAGCAGCCGCAGTATCAGCCAATGTCTATGACGGATCAGGTCCTTGCACTGTTCGCAGCCAAGGATGGAGATCTGGATGGAATTCCTACAGAGAAGATACAGAATGCAGAGAAGACACTGCTCAGATATTTCCATGAAGAGAAGAAGGATATCTGCAAAGAGATTGAGGAAACGGGTGTTCTCTCTGATGAATTAAGTGCACGAATCAAGGAAGCTATGCCTGAAGCACTCAGACAGTATCTCCTGGTCCAGGGAGTAAAGTAGTATGGCAGCCCAGTCCAGACAGGCTCTCCGTTCACGGATAAAGTCTGTAAAGAATACTCGGAAGATTACAAAGGCAATGGAAATGATTGCCAATGCAAAGCTTTTCCGTCAGAGAACAAAGATGGAAGCTAACCGGGAATATGCGCAGAGACTGCAGGATACCGTGAATGAGATCGTATCAAGGAACCAGGATGCAGAAAGTATCTATCTGGTAAAGAATAATTCCTCACATAAGATGACAATTGTATTCTGTTCAGACCTTGGTCTGTGCGGCGGATACAATGCCAACATACTGAGAACCGCAAGAGAACAGCTGGATACAGAAGATCCGATTTATATCATAGGGACTTCTCTTTACAGTCAGTTCAAGGAATATGGATTCCACCCTCTGAATGATGCTCCGGTATCCTCGGATGGCATCTCTTTCCAAGATCTGAAGAAGATCATTGAAGATGGAACTGTAATGTATCGTGACAATAAGGTCGGTGCAGTGCAGCTCCTCTACACAGAGTTTGTCAACACAATGAGCTTTGTTCCGAACTTCGATGTACTTCTGCCCTTTGAACCAGAAAAGAACGAAGAGAAGAAGGAAACAGCAGAAACACTGTTTGAACCTAATCCTGAAGAAATACTGGATCATCTGATTCCGATGATGATACAGGATGTTGCATATTCTGACTGGATGGAAAGCACTACATCGGAACAGGGAAGCAGAAGAGTGGCAATGAAGACAGCATCCGACAATGCGGATGATCTTGGCTCTTCACTGCAGCTTGCATATAACAAGGCACGTCAGGCTGCTATCACGCAGGAGATCACCGAGATTGTCGGCGGATCGAATGCAGTATAAGGAAAGAAGGTACTATGGACAATACAGGAAAAATTGTACAGGTAATTGGACCGGTAGTAGATATCAGGTTCTCACCGGACAGTCTGCCATCCATCAGAAATGCAATTCTGATCAAGAATACTGATGGCAAGGATATGACTGTTGAAGTAGCCCAGCATGTCGGTGATGATATTGTCAGATGTGTGGCAATGTCTTCTACAGATGGACTTGTCAGAGGCATGACCTGTGTAGATACACAGAATCCAATCGAAGTACCGGTAGGAGATGAGGTTCTTGGAAGAATGTTCAATGTTCTTGGAGAACCGATTGATGGACTGGGAGATGTCAAGACAGCGAAGAAGATGCCTATTCATAGAGAAGCACCTACCTTTGCCCAGCAGCAGACTTCCAGTGATATTCTGGAAACAGGCATTAAAGTCATTGACCTTCTCTGTCCTTATGCAAAGGGCGGAAAGATCGGTCTGTTTGGCGGTGCAGGTGTAGGCAAGACTGTACTGGAACAGGAACTGATTCATAACATAGCGATTGAACATGGCGGAAGATCTGTCGTTGCCGGTGTTGGTGAGAGAACCCGTGAAGGCAATGACATGTACTATGAAATGAAGGACTCCGGTGTCTTGAAGAACACAGTTCTGATCTATGGACAGATGAATGAATCTCCAGGTGCCCGTATGAGAGTTGCACTGAGTGCTCTGACCATGGCGGAATACTTCCGTGATCAGGAGCATCAGGATGTACTTCTCTTTATTGATAACATATTCCGTTTTACTCAGGCAGGCTCGGAAGTATCCGCACTGTTAGGCAGAATGCCGAGTGCAGTAGGATATCAGCCTACACTGGCTACTGAAATGGGACAGCTGCAGGAACGTATTACTTCTACTGATCAGGGATCTATTACTTCTGTTCAGTGTGTCTATGTACCGGCTGATGACTTAACAGATCCTGCTCCAGCAGCGACTTTCTCACATCTGGACGCAAGACTTGTATTGGACCGTTCGATTGCAGCACTGGGCATCTACCCTGCTGTTGATCCGCTGGAATCTTCCTCCCGTATGCTGGATCCTCTGGTAGTAGGAGAAGAACAGTACAATGTCGCAAGAGAAGTACAGCAGATACTGCAGAGATATAAGGAACTCCAGGATATTATCGCTATTTTAGGTATGGATGAACTTGGTGAGGAAGACAGAAAGACCGTTGCTAGAGCCAGACGTATTCGCAACTTCCTTTCACAGCCTTTCTCTGTAGCAGAGCAGTTCTCAGGACTGCCGGGTGTTTATGTTCCTCTGAAGGATACCATTCGTTCCTTCCGTGCAATACTGGATGGAAAGTATGATGATCTTCCGGAAGCAGCGTTCCTGTCTGTCGGTACAATAGAAGATGTTGTTAAGAAGGCAGAGTCTCTGAAATGAGCACGATCCATGTACGTATCGTAACCCCGGAGGGAATCTACAGGGAATTCGATACGCCTTACATCAACATACAGACGACAGACGGAGATGAAGGCATTCTGCCTGAACATATGCCTTTGGTCACAATGCTGAAGATAGGACATATGACAGCAGAAGAGAATGGAAAGAGAGAGACCTATGCGGCAGCAGGCGGTCTGTTCTACTTCCGTGACAATAAGCTTGAGATCATGACCGATGCTATTGAGAATAAGAATGACATAGACTCTGACCGTGCTGAGAAAGCAAAGCAGAGAGCAGAGGACCGTATCAGTTCTGGAGATCCTAACACAGATTTAAAGAGAGCTGAACTGGCATTGAAGAAAGCTATGAACAGACTGGATGTAAAGAATCTGCATTAACATATACGGAATGAAGCCTTCGCTCTTGAGAAAGAGAGAAGGCTTTACTGTCATATATTCTGGTCTTTGCATATGTTTAGTGATACAATCCTCACGACCATAAGGGGGTCGTTGAAGATGGGGAAAGTAAGGGAATTCTGCAAAAGAAAAGATATTGAGATATCTCTGAAGAGATACGGTATTGATGCTTTAGGTGCTATGGCACAGGGGCTTTTCTGCTCTTTATTAATAGGTACAATCATTAACGCTGTTGGATCTGCATTCAGTATTTCCTGGCTGACTGCTACAGTCGCAACAATTGGCGGTGTGGATTATACAGTTGGCGGACTTGCTTCAGCAATGAGCGGACCTGCAATGGCAATTGCCATTGGCTATGCTCTTCACTGTCCGCCATTAGTTCTATTCTCTTTGACAGCAGTTGGATTTGCTTCAAATGCATTAGGCGGAGCAGGAGGTCCATTAGCAGTTCTCTTTGTTGCAATCATTGCTTCAGAAGCAGGCAAAGCAGTCTCAAAGGAAACAAAGATCGACATCCTGGTAACGCCTTTAGTAACAATCACAGTAGGTATAGCACTCTCTGCTTTATTGGCACCGGCATTAGGCGCTGCTGCTATGAAGGTTGGAACATTGATCATGTGGGCTACTGAACTGCAGCCATTCTGGATGGGTATATTAGTATCTGCACTGGTAGGCATTGCACTGACACTTCCTATTTCTTCTGCAGCCATCTGTGCAGCTCTTTCTCTTACAGGATTGGCAGGCGGTGCGGCTTTGGCTGGATGCTGTGCACAGATGGTAGGTTTTGCTGTGATTTCTTTCAAGGAGAATGGATTCAGCGGGCTGATCTCCCAGGGAATTGGTACAAGTATGCTGCAGATGGGAAATATTGTTCGCAATCCAAAGATCTGGATTGCACCGATTGTTACATCCTTAATAACAGGACCGATCGCAACATGTCTCTTTGGATTGCAGATGAATGGAGCGGCAGTATCTTCCGGTATGGGAACATGCGGCCTGGTTGGGCAGATCGGAGTATATACCGGCTGGATCAATGATATCGCTGCCGGCACAAAAGCATCCATTACTTCTATGGACTGGATAGGACTTATCATGATCTCCTTCATTCTTCCAGCAGTTATATGTCCTTTGATCAACCATTTCTTAAAGAAGATCGGCTGGGTCAAAGAAGGAGATATGAAGATCGATTGATCAAATAGGTTCTGTTCAGGAAGATCAGTTTGATGAGGCAGTGTCAGTACTCCATCCTTCTGATTTTTATTATTGCAAGGTGTTCATGCTTTGCAGTTTACTTATGTTAGAATATAGGTGCAAATATATGATAAAAAGATTCTATTCAAGTCTGGTGTCACTGAAATACGTATACTTTATGTTCGGTCTTCCTATGATGATCTTTATTCTTGCATTCATGGAGACGACGCGTAAGAGCGATATCCTAAGAATATTAATGATCATCTGTGCTGCCATTCTTGCATTTGTAATGGTGCTGTATTACAGAGACAAGCATAAGATCAGAAAGATATTGAAGGCCGTTGACGGTCTTGAAGAATATGAAAGGGGAGGAATGATTGACCGTTCCTATATTCTTGAAGACAGAATGCTGATATGTGATGGACTGAACCTGCAGGAGAAGAAGACTGTGGGTGTTACGAAACTGACTTTGAACAGTGAGAAGCATGGGAAATATTTTATGACTGCTGTGGATCATGATGGAAGCTGGAATGTAACAGCACTTTCCGAAAAGGAAGCAGAGCATTTCGCTGCATTCCTAAAGAGAAAGAATCCTGATATGGAACTGGTTGATATAAAGGCTGAGGGGAAAGGAGATCTGCGGGCACTTGGTGCCGGGGTCTCAGTGAAATAATATGGGTGATAAAACTGAATTGATGAAAGCACTGACACGCAGGTTTATTCAAGTCACCTTGGATGATGGCTCTGTTCATGCGGGCTATATTGGCAATCCGGAGGACTTCCGGGGAGAAGAAATGCCTGAAACAATGGTGCTGGTAAATGGTCTGCTGAAGGACAGTGTGGAAGTGGCACGTGTAGCGGATGTTTCATTCCCGTCACGTGAAGCGACAACTGAAATACCTGTTCTTGATAGTGACACAGTAAAAAATGAAGAGAATCAATAGCTCCGCGGGACGTTCATGTCTGCGGAGTTTTATTTATATAGAAAGGGATGGGAAAAAATGAATCACCAGCATGAAGTAAAGGTTTCTCAGGATCTGCTGGATTCCGAGGGACACATAGCAGAACCTGGATGGGCCAGACAGCTGCTGTGGAACTATGATCGAAACCAAATCAAAGTATCTTCTTGGAGAATCAAGGAATGGGATTATTACATCATTGTAGGAGAGCATCATGCCTGCGCATTTACAGTATCGGATATGGGCTATATGGGCATGGCATCTGTATCGATGCTGGACTTTAAACGAAAGATGAATTTTACGAAGTCAGTTATCACCCCAATGCCGATGGGCAGGTTCCATCTTCCAGCCAGTTCAAAGGAAGGCAATACCGCTTTTCATAATAAACATTTGAGTCTGGAATTCCTGAATGAACATGGGACTAGGAGAATACTGTGCAGTTTTGATGATATTGGAAAAGGAAAACCATTCTCCTGTGACATCACATTGAAGCAGCCTGATATGGATACTATGTGCATTGCGACACCATGGTCGCAGAAACCGGATCATTTCTATCTGAACCAGAAGATCAACTGTATGCCGGCATCCGGCACAGCGAAACTTGGACATAGAACATATTCCTTTGATTCCTCCAGTGACTTTGGAACGCTGGACTGGGGAAGAGGTGTATGGACATATGACAATAGATGGTACTGGGCATCCGGCAATCAGATGATTGACGGGAAGCCCTTTGGCTTTAATCTTGGCTATGGATTTACGGACCGTTCCAGTGCATCGGAGAACATCCTTTTCTATGATGGTCATGCAACAAAACTGGATGGTGTCACATTCCATATCCATGATGACGGCGCAGGACTGAAGGACTATATGTCACCATGGCGATTCACTTCCAATAATGGATGCTTTGAAGGGAGAATGGAGCCGATCATGGATAGGAGCGACTATACGGCAGCCGGTCCTGTTATTACCGACCAGCATCAGGTGTTTGGCAAACTGAATGGAACAGCGATACTGGAAGACGGGAAAGAGATACAGATTAGAGATATGCTGATGTTTGCCGAGGATGTCAGGAACAGATACTGAAATAACTGTGATAATGCTTTGTAATGCAGTTCCTTTCGAGTAATATATAGCATGTGGAAAGTTGGGCGGAATGATTAGAATACTTGCAGACAGCACATGCGATCTATCGAAGGAACTGATCGATACGTATCACATTGGCATTATTCCTCTGCATATACTGTTAGGGGAGAAAGAATTCAGAGATGGGGTGGACCTCAGCCCGGATGATATTTATGCATGGTCTGAGGAACATAAAGCAACACCGAAGACATCAGCAGTATCTTTTGAAGATACTGTTAAGATACTGAAACCGATACTGGACAGCGGAGATGAGATAATAGCTTTCTGTATCTCTGAATCTATGTCCAGCAGCGGAAGTGTGATACGTATGGCCGCGGAAGAACTGAAGGCATCAGAGAAAGTAACAGTGATTAACTCAAGGAATCTTTCAACAGGGATCGGTCTTATGGTACTTTCTGCTGCAGAGATGGCAGCAGAAGGAAAGAGTACAAACGAGATCATTGCTGAGATAGAAAGAGAGAAGCCCTTTGTCAGAGCTTCCTTTGTAGTGGATACACTGGAGTATCTGTACAGAGGAGGAAGATGCAGCGGAGCAGCTGCTCTTGCTGGAACAATGCTGAAGATACATCCTTCTATCTATGTACAGAATGGAGAAATGCTGGTAGGGAAAAAGTACAGAGGCAAGCAGAACCGTGTCATTATGAACTATGTTAAGGACATGGAAGAAGATCTTCTGAAGGCAGACAGCAAAAGAGTATTTCTGACACACAGCGGAAGAATTTATGATTCAGTGAAAGAAGTATATGCATATCTGGAATCGCTGCATCGCTTCAATGAAATACTGATAACAAGAGCCGGAGGTGTTATCTCTTCACACTGCGGACCTGGATCATTAGGTGTGCTGTATACAATGAAATGATTAGACGGGAGAAATCCCGTTTTTATATTGATGGCTTAAGATATGAAAGAAAAGATTAAACATAAGCTGATTTCCTGAAATAATCTGATGAATTGAAAACAGTCCTTTCAGGCTGTTATTCATCTGTTCTCTGCAATTCGACCGTCCTCTTCTTTCCTTTTATGGAAAGGTGATGAACGGTCTTTAATATGGACTTATCATCGCGGAGAATCGTAACAGTAGAGTGATGATCCTGTATTTCCAGTACGCCGATATCCTTGAAATCCACAACGGTACATAAAGCCCCGATAATATCTCCGGGACGTATCTTATCTTTTCTGCCGGCACGGATGAACAGTTTCAGTACAGGTGTCTTCTTTTCCTTTTCGGAATGCAGAGGCTTATCCAGATCACTGGTATGTTTCTCATCAATGGAGAAAGGTTCAGCATTTTCCAGTATTTTCTTTCCTATTTCGCTCTGGCTTTCTTGTTCTGTGCACAGAACAATATTTACACCGGTGTTGCCCTGATGTGCCGTTCTGCCGGAACGGTGTACATAGGTCTCATAGTCAAAAGGCAGATCATAATGAATGATATGGGAGACCTGGGTAAGATCCAGTCCTCGTGCTGCCGCATCTGTTGCAATCAGAAGACGTATCTTTCCATTCTTGAAATCAGCGAGCGTCTGCAGTCTCTTCTTCTCATTGAAGTAGGACGAGAAAGAGGCACACCGAATGTGATGGGCATGAAAGAATGCATACAGATCATTCGCATCATTCTTATAGTTGGTAAAGAGAATGACTTTTTCCGCAGGCAGATGCTGCAGCAGGTGGAGTGCTTCCTCCTGCTTATCTTCACAGATTATATAATAGGAAGAGATACGGTCATTGACAGTGTTGTTTGAAAGAATGATTTCTTCATGTTCTTCCGGAAGGAAGAACTCTGAGTCTTCTGTCTTAGTGGCAGAAAGACAGACGGTCTGTACAGCAGGTATATTCTCAAAGAGATCTATTGTTTCCTGTTTCTGCCCAGTAGAGATGATCTGATCGGCTTCATCCAGAATGACCATCTTCAATGAGGAGAAACTGATCAGATCTTTAGAAAGAAGATCATTCAGTCTGCCTGGAGTGCCAATCAGTATCTGCGGACGGTGCTTCAGTGCATTCTTCTGTATATTGATATCTATACCGCCGATACAGGAAACGATATGGTGTCCTGTGCGGACAGAAATCTTCTCTGCAGTCTTAGCAATCTGTACTGCCAGTTCTCTTGTTGGAGCTAATATCAGTACAGAGGTTTCATCACTTTGTGGATCTGTCATCTCCAAAGCTGGGATCAGATAGGCAAGGGTCTTGCCAGATCCTGTGGATGCCTGTATAAATGCATTTCTTCCCTCTTCGATTAAAGGGATCGCTTTTTCCTGTACGGGAAGAAATGCAGTATACCCGCAGTCTTCCAATGTCTTTTTCAGTTTTGTATTCATCATCATGCAATCTTATCATGAAATGCATCAAGAATTTATTAAACTAGTAAAGGATACTTCCCACTATTCAATAGGACTTGTATTGGCTATTATTAGTAGGTAAAGACAATGAACTGTTGA
Source organism: Bulleidia sp. (assembly GCA_041859965.1). Classification (GTDB taxonomy): domain Bacteria; phylum Bacillota_I; class Bacilli_A; order Erysipelotrichales; family Erysipelotrichaceae; genus Bulleidia. The sequence continues at coordinate 24,148 of JBFLGD010000016.1, forward strand.
TTATGAACAGTTGTAGGACTGATCGACAGATCGGAACTTGGAGATGTAGAAAATGAATAGACCTTCTTTTAAGGTTTCTATCCCATTGGTATTAGGAATAATCGGCATGATGGCATACATAGGTTATTTTATAGTCAAAGATAGTAATAACAATCTTGCTTTTGGTATATGCATCCTATTACCCCCGATTTCCTTCTTTAGTGGAATTATTGCTGCAATTTTGACAAGAAAGTATAAAGAAAATAATAACACTTTATGGTGGAGCGGATTTGTGATTTGTTTAGTTGGAACTATTATATATGCACTACTGATTTTATTTCTAATTTGTGCAGCTTTAGCGATACGAGAATTATGATGTTATAACTTCCAGTTTGTGGAGCTGAAGAAGAAATTGAATAATTAGAACTTGTGGAGGAGAATATGAAGCGACTTTATATCATAGGTGGAACTATGGGTGTTGGAAAGACAACTGTATGTCAAAAATTAAAGGCAGAATTATCTAATTGTGTCTTCCTTGACGGCGATTGGTGCTGGGATGCTAATCCGTTTCTTGTTAATGAAGAAACAAAGGAAATGGTTATGCACAATATCTGTTTTATGCTTAATCAATTTTTACATTGCTCATCCTATGAAAATGTTGTGTTTTGCTGGGTAATGCACGAGCAAAATATCATTGATACTATTCTGGCAAATATAGATAAGACGAATTGTGATATAAAAGTAATTTCTCTTGTTTGCAGTCAGGCTGCATTGCGAGAACGCCTTGAAAAAGATATTCAATTAGGCATTAGGACAAGCGATGTTGTGGAACGAAGCATTGAAAGGCTTCCGCTATATGATAAACTCAAAACACAAAAGGTATATACAGATGGAAAAAGTGTTTCACAGATAGTTAGCCAAATTGAAATGCTGTAACTTTCAGCTTGCGGAGCTGAAGAAGGAATCGAAAAATCGGAACCTGTAAGGTCAGATAATTGATATAGCAGGAGGCTTGGAATGAAATATAATTCTATGATACCTGAGTTGACAGTTTCAGACATTAAACAGACTAAAGATTTCTATATTAATAAACTTGGATTTACTCTTGAATACGAACGTGAAAAGGATAAATTTATTTTTTTATCGTATAACAGCAGTCAATTTATGTTTGAGCAAATACATCAAACCGGCTGGAATGCAGGTGACTTGAAATACCCATTCGGCCGGGGTATTAATTTTTCGATCTGTGCCGCTGATATCAATGCCTTGTATAAAAAAGTATTGCATTGTGATATAAAAATCTATCGAGAGCTTCAAGAGGCTGTATACAGAAATGATACTGAGGAAGTCAGGGAAGTTCAGTTTTTAATACAGGACCCGGATGGGTATCTGCTGCGTTTTACAGATTAGTTTCTTTTTGCATATTCTGCGTATTATGAGAATAATCCGCAGTGTATCAGCTTCCAGTTTGTCGAGGTGCGATAAACTAAAATTGAATAAGCATTCCCAGGCGGCAGATTGTGATGATCCGCTGTCTTTCAAATTGGAAAACAGGTATGTCCATCTGTTCAAGATAAGGCTGCAAATCTCTTGTACTTTCTCATTAAGGATCAGTGATAGTGCTTTAGTAGCAATCACGCTTATGATTGCGGAATCCAATCCAAAAGAGCTCATGAAATAATGGCGTTCGAATTTCATAATTATTTCCACTCATTCAAGTATATGAAAACTCCTCCGGCTGCTGTCTAACTTTCGGGGTTCACTTCAGACAGTCACTTTTATATAGATGTCTATTTTGGGTGCAGTTTACATTAAAATGAAGATGCTTTTATTTACGCCGTTAATAACACATTACTGTGATAAAATTAACATTCAGAGGGACAAAATAGATATGTTTCAGGAAACGATAGCTGCTATCGCTACTGCAAATGCCATGGGAGCGGTATCCATAATCAGGATATCCGGGGATGATGCAATAGAGACAGCAGGAAAACTGATTGATAAGGATCTTTCAAAACAGGCAGGCTATACGATCGTATACGGGACTGTGAAGGAAGATGGAGAACCGGTAGATGATGTACTGGTGAATATTTTTCGTGCACCGAAATCCTATACAGGAGAAGATGTTGTAGAAGTATGCTGCCATGGGGGACTGTTTATTACTCATAGGATACTTTCTCTGATCCTTGGCAAAGGTGTCAGGATGGCACGCAGAGGAGAGTTTACAGAACGTGCTTTTTTGAACGGAAAGATGGATCTTTCTCAGGCAGAGGGTGTAGATGCATTGATCCGTGCCAAGGACGGACTGAATGCGAAGAGCGCAGTTCATTCTTTGAAGGGTGCAGTAGCGAAACTGATCACGCCGCTGGAAGAGGATCTTACCCAGATCATTTCCAACATTGAAGTGAATATCGATTATCCTGAATATGATGATGTACATGTTCTGACAGAACAGGAAATACTGCCTAAGACAAGAAAATGGGTAAAGCAGATCCATGAAATTATTGAGACTGCACAGAAGGCAATGACTGTCAGAGAAGGAATTGATACAGTTATATTAGGAAAACCGAATGTAGGAAAGTCCTCTCTTCTGAATGCATTTCTGGAAGAAGATAAGGCGATTGTTACAGATGTTGCAGGCACGACAAGAGATTTGGTAGAGGGCACTGTCAGACTGGATGGGATTACTCTGAATCTGATCGATACGGCAGGTATTCATTCCTCCAGCGATCAGATTGAACAGATGGGAATGGAAAGATCGCTGCAGGCACTTCAGCAGGCAAAGCTGGTTATAGTAGTATTGGATGCTTCACAGGAGATCAGTGCAGAGGATCAGAAACTGCTTGACATGACAAAGGATAAGACCAGAATCATTGTCTATAACAAAAAGGATAAGAAGGAAGTAAAGGATGGCATTGCCATCAGCGCACTGCATAATGATATTGGCGAACTGACAGAGGCAATCAAACAGAAGTATGAGTCTGAGCTTGCCTGTGCAGATACGGATACGCTGAATAATGAAAGACAGATTGGTCTGGCTATACAGGCGGAGTCTTCCATGAAGGATGCAATCCATACTCTTGAAGAAGGTATGGAACTGGATCTTGTGACAATAGATCTGCAGAAGAGCTGGACCTCTCTGCGCGAAATAACAGGAAAGGCAGGCAGAGAGGATCTGCTGGATGAGATCTTCTCCAGATTCTGTCTTGGTAAATAATATGAGTGAAATGCATTATGTGGATACACATGCGCATCTGTTTGCAGAAGAGTATAAGGATGATCTTGATGCAGTTATAAAGAGAACGGAAGAGAAACATGTCGACCGTATCAATATCATCACTTTAAGCTTGGATGAAACAGTGAAGGCAGTGGCTTTTGCACAGAAGGATCCGCATAAATATACAGTGTCCGCAGGCATTTTCCCTGAAGATGTTCAGAAGGTTACAGAACAGGATTGGGATCAGTTTGTAAAGACAGCAGCAGATCCAAGGATTAAGATCATTGGGGAAATAGGACTGGATTACTACTGGGAAAAGGATCCTGGTGTAAGACAGCTGCAGAGAGATTTCTTTATCAGACAGGTACAGCTGGCAAATGCATTGAGAAAGCCTTTTGCGGTACATGCAAGAGATGCGATACAGGATACTTTTGACATCATGAAGAAGTACCAGGGACATGGACTGCTTCACTGCTATTCAGGCACAAAAGAAATGGCAGTGGAATTCAATAAGCTTGGCTACTATATAGCACTGGGTGGAGCACTTACCTTTAAGAATGCAAGACATGCAGTGGAAGTGGCACAGAGCGTTGATGAAAAATACCTTTTGACTGAGACTGACTGTCCGTATATGTCACCGGAACCTGTACGTGGAACAAGAAATGAACCTTCTAATATTCCTTACATATTAGAGAAGATGGCTTCTGTAAGGAATGTAAGTGAGGAACATATGGCAGAGACTGTTGAGAACAACTGGGATCGTTTTCTGGAGATGAGATGAACGATAAGAAGAAAATCAGAGAAGTGATAGTGGTCGAAGGAAGACATGATACCGAGAATCTCAGAAAATATTATGACTGTGAAACAATAGAGACAGGCGGCACTTCTCTTGGCAAAGATGTTCTGGAAAAGATCGGCTATGCAAAGAAAACCAGGGGTGTCATTGTGTTCACGGATCCTGATTCCCCGGGAAATAGGATTCGGCATCAGGTAAATGATGCAGTGTCTGGGTGCCTGAATGCATATGTACAGAAGAAGGATGCAAGGACCTCAAAGAAAGTCGGCATAGAGCACGCTTCCTATGAAGTGCTGGATGCGGCACTGAACAATTTGATGTCTACAGCAGGTGAGAATACGAATGAGATCACCATGCAGGATATGCTGGAACTGGGATTGACAGGAAGAAAAGACAGCAGTGAAAGAAGAATGAAGATAGGCACTGCTTTCCACATAGGTTTTGGAAATGCTAAAACAATGAGAAGAAGGATCAACTTCCTCGGTGTGACAAAGGAAGAACTGACGGAGGCACTGAAATGAAAAAATATATTTCTACACCTTCGCGCACGAAGGAAATACTTGAGAAATACGGTCTCCATGCTAAGAAGGGATACGGACAGAATTTTCTGGTAGATCCGGTCATTGTAGAGAGATGTGCGGAAGAGGCACACTGTGAGGGGGCAGTCATTGAGATTGGCCCTGGTATCGGTTCACTGACTGAACAGCTTTCACTCCATTCTAAACATGTGACAGCGTATGAAATAGATGAGGCTCTGATCCCTGTACTGAATGATACGCTTTCAGAGTATGACAATGTTGAAATCGTACTGCAGGATTTTCTGCAGACGGATATTCATGAAAAGGTAAAGGAACTGAAGGAGAAGTACGGCAGTGTATCTGTCTGTGCGAACCTTCCTTACTACATCACGACACCAGTTCTCTTCAAGATTTTTGAAGAGGGAGGAGAGATCCCGTATATTACGGTTATGGTGCAGAAGGAAGTTGGAGAGAGATTTGCGGCTAAGCCGAATGACCCTGAATACAGTGCACTTTCTGTGGAGGGGCAGTATCTGTATGATGTAAAGAAACTGTTCACAGTGCCGGGAAGGTCATTCAATCCTTCTCCAAGAGTGGACAGTGTCATCGTACAGTTCTGCAAGAGAGAAGATCAAAACAGTACAGAGGAGCTGGACTCTTTCTTTGCGTTTGTCAGAGCCTGCTTCCAGCAGAGAAGAAAGACTATATATAATAATCTGAGAGAATATACAAAGGATGCAGAAAAGACTAAGAAAGCCCTGGGAGATGCAGGTATTTCAGAAGGAAGCAGAGCACAGGAGCTGACTATAGATGATCTGAAGAAGATCTATGAGGCACTGCAATGAGAGAAAGAGCGTATGCGAAGATCAATCTATGTCTGGATGTGGCAGGGATCAGAGAAGATGGATATCATGATCTTAAGATGATCATGGTTCCAATTGATTTCTATGATGTACTGGATATGCATACGGCAGATGAGACTTCTCTGTCACTGAACAGATCCTTTCTGCCGGTAGATGAGAAGAACACGATTATCAAGGCAATCCGTATCATGCAGAGAAAATACAATGTACACTCAGAGTATGCTTGTGTACTGCAGAAACATATACCTACCAGAGCAGGTCTCGCGGGAGGAAGCTCGGATGCGGCAGCAGCGATCAGAATGATCGACCGAATAGAACGTCTGCATCTTTCTGCGGAGGAACTGTTAGCCACCGGCAAGGAAGTAGGTGCAGATGTACCATTCTGTATTCTCTCAAGACCTGCCTATGTGGAAGGCATTGGTGAAAAGATTACACCGTTTGAATGTCACACGGATTTCAATCTTCTCTTAGTAAAGCCAAGAAAGGGTGTTTCTACAAAAGAAGCTTTTGCCCTGGTGGATAAGAGAGAGACGGTGCACCCTGATTGTATGAAGATGAGAAACGCATTGATGCATAATGATTATCAGGGGATTGTGGATTCTCTTGGCAACAGTATGGAAGATGCTGCTATTGAAATTGTACAGGATATACGGCATGTGAAGGAAGAATTGAAGGATAAGGGCTTTGACGGAGTACTGATGTCAGGAAGCGGTTCGACGGTATTCGGTATAACGAGAGATAAGGATCTAGCTGTCAGAGCGATGGATGAAATGAAGAAGCAGAAGTATTTTGTCAGACTGACAAAAGTGATGAATGGATAGGGGGAGAATAATATGAAGAAGAATGCAATTATTATGGCTGGCGGAAAAGGTACAAGAATGAAGTCGGAACTGAGCAAAGTCCTGCATCCGATTATGGAAGTGCCGATGGTCGACTATGTGATGAGGGCCTGCAAGGAAGCAGGTGCCGAAAGAATTGTTACAGTTGTCGGCTATGCACATGAACAGGTTGAACAGGCACTGCAGGGAAGCTGCGAGTTTGCACTGCAGGAACCGCAGCTTGGTACAGGACATGCAGTCATGCAGGCGAAACAGCTGGAAAATGAAACTGGCATTACGCTAGTAACTTCAGGAGACTGCCCATGTATTACAGGCGCTACATATAAGAAACTGTATGATGAACTTGGCGATGCGGATATGGCAATACTGACAGCCATTCCGGATGATAATGCGGCTTATGGCAGAGTTATTCGCAGAGAGGATGGAACGGTCAATAAGATCGTAGAATTCAAAGACTGTACCGAAGAAGAAAAGAAGGTAAGAGAGATCAATACCAGTATCTATGCATTCAAGAATGAATCATTGTTTGCAGGACTGAAGAAGCTTACCAATAACAATGCCCAGCATGAATACTATCTGCCGGATTTGGCCGGCATTCTGCAGGACATGGGAAAGAAAGTGATTGCGGTCGTATGCGATGACTGGAGAGAAGTGGAAGGCGTCAATGACAATGCAGAACTGGCACGTGCTTCGGAATATATCAGAAAGAGGATCAATACGCATTGGATGAAGGCAGGAGTCACCATGACTTCACCTGATAACACATTCATTGGACCGGACGTTACATTCGGACATGATGATATTTTGTATCCAAATGTGTTCCTTTCCGGAAAAACATCAATTGGAAACCATGTTACTATCCTTCCAGGATGCGTTATCAGAGAAGGATCGATTAAGGATGGGGAAACAGTAAGCCCATCGTGCTGTGAGCAGGATTGAAGTGAATGAGACAGCTGCGGCTGTCTTTTTGTATGAACAAATGTGTTGACATTCATTTTCTGTTGCATATTATATATGTAGCGTGCTACACTACAAGTAAGGAGGCGGCGCAATGGATTCACATATTGGATATCTGATCAAGTCAATTAATGACGGAATCAAAACAAAAGCGGATGAAGATCTGCAGAGCCATGGGCTTACCTTTACGCAGAGCAGAGTACTTGTGTTCCTGATGAAGAGAAATGGACAGGCTACACAGAAGGAAATAGAAGATGAGATGAGAGTGACACATCCGACTGTTGTAGGCATTGTGTCAAGAATGGAAAGGGATGGCTTTGTTACAACAGATATTGATGAAAGAGATCACCGGAATAAAGTTGTAACGCTGACAAAGAAGGCAAAGGAAACGGGCCGCAATATGGATCGAGTTGTAAAGAAGATGGAGAAGGAGCTTCTGTCACCGCTTACGGAGGAACAGCAGAAGCAGCTTATTAAGTATCTGGAACTCATTTATGTGAACTTGAGATAAAGAATTATTTTTTTAAACTAATGTGTAGCATGCTACATAAAGGAGGAGAAATATGATCAGAACACTATATAAAAGCCTGAGAGAGTACAAAACAACATCAGTATGGACAATTGTGCTTTCGATTGTTGAAGTCGTATTCGAGATCGTCATACCGCTGTGTATGTCGGATTTGATCGACTTCGGCATAGATCTTGGCGATATGGCAACGGTATGGAAATACGGTATTGCACTGCTGATATTTGCAATACTGGAACTTGTGACAGGCATCCTGTCAGCTCATTTAGGGGCGAAGGCATCTGCTGGATTATCTGCCAATCTGCGTCAGGATATGTATAACAATGTGCAGACATTTGCATTCTCTAACATTGATAAGTTTTCAACATCATCGATTGTCACAAGACTGACGACCGACGTTACGAATATTCAGAACTCTTATCAGATGCTGATAAGAATGGCAGTCAGAGGACCGGTCATGATGCTGTTCTCTATGATCGTCTGTTTTTCAATTAACAAAGAGATCTCACTGGTATTTCTGTTCGCAATACCGGTGCTTGCTATAGGACTGTTCTTTGTGATAAAGGGCGTCAATCCTATCTTCAGGAGAGTATTTAGGACATATGACGATCTGAACAATGTAGTACAGGAAGATATCAGAGGCATTCGTGTTGTTAAGTCATTTAATCAGGAAGATTATGAGACGAAGAAGTTCAATGGTATTTCCAAGAGAATCTACGAAGATTTTTCAAAGGGTGAAAGACTTATCGCACTGAACTCTCCAATGATGCAGGGATGCATGTATGTCTGCATGATACTGATCTCATGGCTTGGTGCTAAAGCTATCGTAGCTTCCGGCAATAATGCTGCATTGGGTCTGACAACTGGACAGCTGACTGCACTGATTACTTATGCAATGCAGATACTGTCAAGCTTGATGATGCTTTCCATGGTATTCGCTATGATCACAATCTCAGCATCTTCTGCACAGCGTATTGCTGAACTGCTGCAGGAAGAGACAGATATCAAGAATCCTGAAAATCCTGTTATGGATGTTAAGGATGGCAGCATTGCTTTCGAGGATGTTGATTTCAGCTATGCTTCAAAGGCAGATAAGAAAGTGCTGGATCATATCAATTTGAATATACTGTCGGGACAGACAGTAGGCATCATTGGCGGAACAGGTTCTTCCAAGTCTTCCATGGTGCAGCTGATCCCTCGTCTGTATGATGTGACAGCAGGCAATGTGAAAGTAGGCGGCGTGGATGTACGTTCCTATGATCTTGATACATTAAGAGGTGCTGTAGGAATGGTACTGCAGAAGAATGAACTGTTCTCTGGAACCATCAAGGAGAATCTGAGATGGGGCAATGAGAATGCAACAGATGAAGAAATAAAGCAGGCATGCATTACATCCTGTGCGGATGAATTTGTATCGCAGATGCCTGATGGATATGACACATATATTGAACAGGGAGGCACCAATGTTTCAGGAGGACAGAAGCAGAGACTGTGTATTGCAAGAGCACTTCTGAAGACAAGCAGTATCTATAAGGAAGTATATGAATCACAGGTGAAGGGAGGCAGCGATCATGAGTGAGAAGAAAGAAAAAGGAAGCAGCTTTGATATGGCAACACTCAGGAGAATCCTCTCGTATATGCATGTATACAAGAAGCAGCTGGTTGTTGTAACAATCTGCATCATCCTGTCTGCACTTGCAAGTGCAGCTTCCTCAATGTTCATCGAAACACTGATTGATGATTACATCACACCGCTTCTTGGTCAGGCTAATCCAGTCTTTACAGGCCTGCTGCAGGTACTTGGAATCGTTGCTGTAATATATGCAATCGGCACGGTAGCTAACTACATGTACAACAGAATGATGGTCACGATTGCCCAGGGAACATTAAAGACAATACGTGATGAGATGTTCACAAAGATGCAGAAGCTGCCAATTAAATATTTTGACACACATACACATGGCGATGTAATGAGTCTGTATACCAATGATACTGATACATTGAGACAGATGATTGCACAGTCCATGGCACAGCTGGTCTCCTCTATCTGTACAATTGTGGCAGTATTCTGCTGCATGCTGTACATCAGCGTATGGCTGACAATTGTAGTTGTAATCATACTGTTCTTCACTATGCAGATTATTGGCAAGGTTACAGGAAAGATCAGCAGCTACTTCATTCAGCAGCAGAGTTCACTTGCTGATCTGGATGGCTATGTAGAAGAAATGGTAAATGGGCAGAAAGTAATTAAGGTATTCTGCCATGAGAGTGAAACAAAAGAGGAACTGGAAGAGAAGAACAAAGCATGGCAGTCATGTGCTGCTTCGGCTAACGGGCATTCAAACTCGATGATGCCTTTGATGAATGGTCTTGGCTATGTACAGTATGTCATCATTGCGCTGATCGGTGCATATATGGCAATTGCTGGAGTTACAAACCTTGGTCTGCTCGGTACAAATGCAATGACACTTGGAATGATTGCATCATTCCTGACATTATCAAGAAATATTACGAATCCTATTTCACAGATTGCCAACCAGTTCAACTCTATTATCACTGCATTAGCAGGAGCTGCACGTATCTTTGCATTCATGGATGAAGAACCTGAAGTGGACAATGGATATGTAACACTGGTCAATGCAAAGGAAGTTGATGGCCAGATTGTAGAAACTGCAGAGCACACAGGCATGTGGGCATGGAAGCACCCTCATCAGGCTGATGGAAGTATTACCTATCAGAAACTGGAAGGAAGAATTGTTCTGGATCATGTAGACTTCTCCTATGTACCTGGAAAGCAGATACTGCATGATATCACACTGTATGCAGAACCTGGTCAGAAGATTGCATTTGTAGGTGCTACAGGTGCAGGAAAGACAACGATAACAAATCTGATCAACCGTTTCTATGACATCGATGATGGCAAGATCCGCTATGACGGTATCAATGTCAATAAGATCAAGAAGGCGGATCTGAGAAGAAGTCTTGGTATCGTACTGCAGGATGTCAACCTGTTTACTGGAACTGTTATGGAGAACCTTCGTTTTGGAAATCCTAAGGCTACGGATGAGCAGTGCATTGAAGCGGCAAAACTTGCAAACGCAGATGACTTTATCACCAGACTTCCGAAGGGATATAACACAGTACTGAAGGGTGATGGAAGCGGACTGTCACAAGGACAGAGACAGCTTATCTCGATTGCAAGAGCAGCTGTATCTGACCCGCCTGTTATGATTCTTGATGAAGCAACATCATCTATCGATACCAGAACTGAAGCATTGGTTCAGAACGGCATGGATAAGCTGATGCAGGGCAGAACAACATTTGTCATTGCACACAGACTCTCTACTGTTCAGAACTCTGATGTCATTATGGTACTGGATCATGGAACAATTATCGAAAGAGGCAGTCATGACAAACTGATTGCTGAGAAGGGAACATACTATCAGCTTTACACCGGTGCCTTTGAACTTGAATAAGCAATGATTTCTGAACAGAGGTTGAAGAGCCCCCTCTCTTTGATACATCTGTTTCAATCCGGCGAGTTCAAAAGCTATGAGATATGAGAATACCGTTCAATTCAATGGAAATAACTTCCATGAATGAACGGTATTTTCTATTCTTAAATTGTCATTTGTTAGAGAGTCTTTTGTAGTATTGGTCCTTCTTCTTTATGTTCTCATCGTAGTTAAGTTCAAAACAGCATGTATACAGCGTATCGAGAATGTAGAGCAGAGACAGTCTGGTTGAGAAGGAAGATATTTTTCGATAATGATTCTCATTGGCACAGAAGTAGAGACGCATATCTGCATAGTGAAACAGTTTCTCAGCCTGCTGTGAACAGATAAGAAGGATCTTCGTTCCTGTTTCCTTCAATGTACGGCACAGCTGTTCCATCTGCATGTTCCTTCCGCCGAAGGAAATTACAATGGCAAAATGAGAATTGTCAGAAGAGGATGCGGTCAGAAGCTGCAGGTACAGTTCATGCGGGACTTTGACAGTCTTTCCGATTTCCTGCATCTGGAAGGCAAAGTTATCAGCAAAATAGATATTGCCGGCTGAAGTATAGATGTCAATTAGATCTGCTTTCTGCATTGCCCTGGCTGCAGTGCGAAGCGCGGAAACATCCAGCAGATTGGAAGTGGAGAGAACAGTCTTCTCGTAGTCTTCCTTCAGTTTTGAGGCGATGGTCTGTACTGACATACCATCTGTTACAGGGTAGTCATAGTTGAAGGACTGATTGCTCGCTTTCCAGGAATCCAAATCTGCAGACAGACGCAGTTTCAATTCAGAGAAGCCATCACACCCTGCCTTTTCACAGAGACGGTAGATGGAAGATCTTGATACATGGCAGGTCTTAATAATTTCGTCGGTACGCATGGAAAGGAACTGAATTGGATCCTTCAGGATCAGATCACGCAGTGTTTCTTCGCTGGTGCTCAGTTCTGCATGAAGCAGAGTTTCATATATATTCATACATTCATTATACAAAGGGAGGTCTTAAAATGAGTGAGAAAAAGGTAATCTTTATTGACGTTGATGGAACACTTCTGGATTATGAGAACAAGCTTCCTGAATCTGCAGTCAAAGCAATTCATGAAGCTAGAAAGAATGGATATCGTGTGTACATCTGTACAGGCAGATCCGAAGGAGAAGTCTATGACTATATATGGGATATTGGTCTGGATGGAATGATCGGAGGAAATGGTTCCTATGTAAAAGATGGAAAGGATATTATTCTTGACCAGCATATTTCTGCAGAACAGGAAAGACACATAGTGGACTGGTGCCATGCAAATAATCTGGAATTCTATCTTGAAAGCAACTCAGGGCTGTATGCTTCAGAGAACTTTGAAGAAAGAGGCAATCCAACTGTATCTGAATACTGCCGCAGAAAGGGTAAAGAGAACGCTTCTTCACTGAAGGTAAGAGATGTATTTCCTGAGATGATATTCGGCGCTGATCTATACAGAGATGATATTAATAAGGTCTCCTTTATACTCAACAGCTACCAGGATCATCTGGATTCTGTCAAGGAGTTTCCTGATCTGAAGGTCGGTACATGGGGAGGTGCTGGAGAGATTGCTCTGTTTGGTGATATGGGTGTTGCCAATATATCCAAGGCGTATGCAATTGACTGTCTGTTAAAGCATCTGAATATTTCCATTGAAGACACCTATGCCTTCGGCGATGCAAAAATAGACATTCCGATGCTGGAATACTGCGGTACAGGCATTGCTATGGGAAGCGGCGGAGATGAATGTAAGGAAGCAGCGGATTATGTCACAGATGATGTGGATAATGACGGACTGTATAACGCTTTTGTACACTTCGGACTGATCGGGGGAGAAAAAGAATGATAAAAGCAATACTTCTGGACATTGATGGAACACTGACGAATGACAAGAAGGAAATTACACCTCGAACAAAAGAAGCTTTAATGAAGGCACAGAAGGCCGGGATACGTTTAGCAATTGTTTCTGCCAGAACAGAGAATGGACTGAAGAGATTTGGAAGACAGCTTTCGTTCGAGAGCAATCATGGTATTTATATTGCATGCAATGGCGGACTGATCAAGGATGCACAGAATGGGGAAGTGTACTATGAGAAGAGTATGCCGGCAGAACTGGCTTCGAAGATACTGGAACATTTGAAGAAGTTCGATGTTATCCCGATGATCACTAAGGGAGAATACATGTACACAGGTGATGTGTTCAAGGGAATGATCCATACCAATATGAACGAAGACAGCAAGATGATTAATATCATTGAGTATGAATCCAGATCTAATGAATACATGCTGTGTGAGAAAAAGGATATGGCAGCCTTCGCTGACTTTCCTATGCAGAAGATATTGGTAGCAGGGGAACCGATCTATCTGCGTGAGCATGCAGAAGAGATGAGTGCTCCATTCCAGGAGCGGACAAGTTGTGGTTTCACGGCGCCTGTTTATTATGAATTCAATGCAAAGGGCGTACAGAAGGCAAAAGCAGTAGAAACAGCGTTCACATCATTGGGCATATCCTCAGGGGAAATGATGGCATTTGGAGATCAGAAGAATGACATATCCATGCTGACATATGCAAAGTATGGGATTGCCATGGGCAATGCAATACAGGAAGCCAAGGATGCAGCATATGATGTAACACTGTCCAATAATGAAGATGGTATAGCTGCAGCAATAGAGAAGTATATTCCTGAACTGAGATAGAATAATGGACCGTATCAGAAGACACGGTCCATTTTACAATCACTTTAGGTACTTGCTGAAGTATCCGCTACCCCATGTATATCCAAAAGGCGTGTTTTCATCTTTACATATATTTTCAATCCCACTCAGTGAGAATCCTCCTAGAATTATGGAACAAAGGAGAGCAATGACTGTTTCCAGCATAGTAGGAACATAGGAAGTGAAAAGACAGACAAGGATACCGACAGCGATTGGTATATATCCAAACAGGGTGGTAAAGAGACCAGGATTGTATATGGTCTTCTTGCCATCTTTTTCGAATCTTTTATACACAAAGATACCGCCGTTGAAATGTCCGAATATCTCTGCACAGCAGAGAAACAGCTGCATGATCAGGAACACAGGGCTGACACCGATGATCAGTACAAAGCATCCAAAGATGACACCGATAAAGTTTGTCCACATATCGCTTAGCTGATTCATTGGATAGCGATCTGTTGAATTGGAATTTTTCATAAGGTTGTACATGGTATGAAATCCGCCTGGGAAATGCCATTCTTCCAGTACATGCATTGGAAGGAGAGCTGTCGCAAGAGCATACAGTTTGGTGCCGGTATCCCATATTTTCCAATTGCATGCTAAGCAGCCTAGAATAATGCCTGCTGTCAGGATAATGACATACAGCCATATGCTGAGCCAAAGTATTATGAATTTCTTCATCAGTTTCAAACCATCCTCATTTCAATGTTTTTATCAAAAACGATGGTATGATACATATGCAACGTATGAAACATATGTATCATATAAGACCAATGTAGCATAAGCAAAATACTGTTACAAGAATTTGGAAACGTGTAAAACAAAAGGAGCGATTATGTATCATATCAAGGAAGATATAAGAGCTGAGAGATCTGCATTGATGCTGTACGAAGGTTTAATGAACGTATTAAAAGATAAGAAACTCAGCAAAGTCACTGTCTCGGATATCAGTAAAGTTTCTACAGTAGGACGTGCAACATTCTACAGGAACTTTGATGAAATAATTGATATTCTGTACTGGAGGTGCGATACAGAATTTGCACGTGTTCTCAGAGGCTTTACTGAATCAAAGCCGGATCTGAGTGAGGAAGATGTTCTTTTAAAGTATGTGCTGAGTTTCTGGATGAAGAATAGAAATATGGATCTTTTGGAAATTTTGATTGAGTATGGAAGGACCGATATTATATATAACAGTTTTATGAATCATGCGGATATCGTAATGAAGTATGTAAAGAAGATAGGCATTAAGATGCCTGCTAATGAGTATGAATATTTCATATCTGTAAGAGCGGGATTCTTTGTAGGTATCATCTGTGCATGGATGAGAAATGGTAAAAAGGATTCACCGGAGAAGGTTGCTGAGATCATCTCTCGGCAGCATGATGATATCATTTCCGCAAAACTGATAATTTAAGTGAAATTATGAAGTGATGAATACGCATGCAGTAAAAACGGATCATCGCTTTTTATAACAGAGCATCTAAATGGACAGAAAAGTGTACTTCGGTTAGTTTGTTAATAGAATTATAAATAGAAGAAAACATGTATGGAGGATGGTATGAAGAAGCTGATATCTGTACTGGCTGTAATTGCCGCAATAGCTGCAGGGGTGATCTGGTATACCGCATCGCAGTCCAGAACACAGAGCACTGTGACATCGGATTCCACGCAGACTGATGAGAAAGCAATCTACCATACAGTCACTGCTGAAACAGCAAAATATATGATGGATGAGGGCAGCGTAACAATAGTCGATGTCCGTACCCAAAGTGAATATGATGCCGGTCATGTTGAAAATGCAATTCTGGTTCCTAACGAAACGATAGGAAGCATTGTACCGGAAGAACTGCCGGATAAAGAAACTGTACTTCTTGTTTACTGCAGGACAGGGAGAAGAGCAGCAGACGCTTCGCAGAAACTGGTAGATATGGGTTACACGAAAGTGTATGACTTTGGCGGGATTGAAGACTGGCCATATGAAATAGAAAAGTAATGATTGCATTTGGAATAAAAAAACCATAATGGAAAGAGAGGGTCAAGATATGATTAAGACAATAACAAAAGAGAATTTTAAAGAAGAAGTTGAGAATGCTGAGAAACCTGTTGCAGTAGAACTATGGGCACCTTGGTGCATGTACTGCAGACGTCTTGCACCTGCACTGGATCGTATTTCAGAGAAATACGGAGACAGTCTGATCATTGGGAAGATCAATGTAGATGAGCAAGAGGAACTGGGTGCAAAACTGGATGATTCTACTATTCCAACGCTGTATGTCTATCTCAATGGGAAACGCTCAGAGAAACTTGTAGCACCTGGTTCTCAGGAACAGGTGGAAACATGGCTGAAAGAGAATAAAGCAATCTAATTGGACGAACGCAATGACTGAAATCTATGATGCAGTGATTATCGGCGGAGGACCGGCAGGCTATACAGCTGGACTTTACTGTGCACGTGCAGGATTAAAGACGATGGTAATAGAAATGCTCAGCGCTGGCGGACAGATGGCAACGACTACCAAGGTTGAGAACTATCCAGGCTATGATGAAGGAATTGATGGATTTGATCTTGGTATGAAGATGCAGGCACAGGCAGAACATTTCGGAGCTGTCAGTACTTTTTATGAAGTAAAGGAAGTACATCTGAATGAGAATCCAAAGAGAATTATTACAGGCTATGGAGAGATCCTTGCGAAGAGTGTTGTTATTGCAACAGGAGCAGTACCAAGAAAGCTTGGGCTTTCAAATGAAGCTTCATTAGTAGGTAAAGGAGTTGCCTACTGTGCGACATGTGATGGCATGTTCTATAAAGGAAAGACTGTAGCTGTTGTTGGAGGCGGAAATTCTGCAGCAGAAGAAGCGACGACTCTTTCGAGAATCTGCGCCAAGGTATATTTGATACATCGCAGAGATTCTCTGCGTGCAGATAAGGTGTATCTGGATCCTCTGAAGAATATCGATAATCTTGAATTTGTATGGAATACAGCTGTTGATAAACTTCTGTATACAGATCATTTTGAAGGGCTTGCGGTTACCAATAAGGTGACAGGCGAACAAAGTGTATTGGCTTGTGACGGTGTGTTTGCGGCAATTGGAAGAGAACCGAATACAGCACTTGTCAAAGGGCAGCTGGAACTGGATGAACATAGCTATATTAAAGCTGATGAAACGGGGAGAACAAATATACCAGGTGTATTTGCGATAGGTGATGTACGTACAAAACCATTACGGCAGATAGTAACAGCAGCATCTGATGGAGCGGTGGCATCTGTGTTTGTACAGGAGTATCTGGCACAGCTATAGTAAAGACCATTTAGAGAATAGAAAAAATCAATAATATAAATAAGACGTCCGGCAGATTCGGAACGTCTTATTTATATTGTTGAAAATTAATCTGCGCCAAGTTTTTCGAATACCATTGTTGCCTGAATCCTGTCGCCGCCTGCGAATCCTTTACTGCCGCCATTGGATGTAGCAATGGTATGAAGTCGATAGCCTTTCTCTGCCTGTTTGTTGATGACCTGTTCGAGTTCAGTCAAGTTTCCTGATCCAGTGCCTAGAAACTTCTCCTTCAATGTAACCTGCAGAACAACATAATGGAAATTCATTCCTGAAGCTGTTGAATATGATGACTCCTGCTTCCAGCTGTCTAGAGTTCCCATGATTAAGCCCTCCTATTTATATTTGGATTATATACCTTAATTACCATGCGTGCATGTATCTGCACGAAATGAAAAGCAGTTCGTTAATAAGAACTGCTTAGCTTCCTTTAAGAGCTTCCTGCAAACCGGTTGGATCCTTACTGAAGTCGTCCCAGTAATGGGCTGCGTGAATTGTCTTTCCCTTTGCTACACCAATGACTTTGATGATGATATTCCCATCAGGATTTTCATTGTTGCCAAGCAGTTTGTAATTGGTAATGGCAATTATATATCCCCACCATTTCTCTGTAGAGGTGCAGGTGATGCCATAGTATCTCTGGTTGTAATTGCAGTACTCATCTTCTATAAGATTTGCATCGATCAATGCCTGCTGCAGATCTTTATTAGTAATGGCAGTTCCGTTGGCATAGCCATTAGCGTATCCTTCACTTTTAGCTCTTCCCACCTGTACGGTGATAAAGTGTCGTCCGGTATTGCATGTAGCAGTCAGCCTTTCGACTGCTTCTGGATTGTCCATGTAGTAATACGTAATAGCATTCTCAATATTTTTGGCATTTGACAGGTCCACAGAATTTCTGGATTTTTCATCTTATAAGAATTTCAATGCGTCCAAAGAAACGGATAAAGTAACACGTAAAAACATAAGATATGAAAAAGTACGCAAAAACAATTTCAGTACAGGCTGAAGAAGAAAATAAGGATAATTAGTGTTTGGAAGTGAAGTGTTTTGAATTAATGCGATACATATTATGGAGACAGAAGGGACAAAGGAGATGGTCGTCTTCAGGGAGCTCATTAGAAAGTCTTATCATTTCAAGATCGGATTCCGGGACTTCCTCTTCGTAGGTGCATTTCTCGCATTTCATTAATACAGTTTTTTCGGTAGTTTCTGTCATTGGATTTTCCCTTCAATGGATTGTAGGTATCTACATAAAGCATAATCGAACCGCATTTACATTTGAGAACATCGCGATTATAAGAATCAATGCACATCGTACGGAAACGAAATTTATTCAACTTTGATTTCAGTGCATTTTTTCTATCGACTGAGTCTTTGTGAATCTTATTTTTTTCGTTAAGGATTTCATGAAGAAGATTCAGCAGTTCCTGCTCTTTATTATTATAGAATCCGTAGTAGCGAACCATCCTAAAATGATCATCTGGAATATGAATGATCATTTTTTTCAGCAGTTCAAGACCGGATTCATGAACATCAATTCTTTCTTCGGTTTTATGATCATCATAATACCAATGAACAGAATCTGTCTTTTTATCATAACTTACAATTCTGCTCTCAGCCATGGCAGGTCTTGAAGCATAGCGCATCATATAATTAACGCAGCCGCCAACATTTTCTGAATAAGAAGAATCGGCGTGCTGTTTTCTTTTCTTGGCGTAGACATAGAAACCATTGTTGTAATCAGAGTAGCTTGTATTCATGATTCTTCGGAAAGAAGAACCGAAGTGCTGCAGAAGAAGACGATTGATTTCATATTGCCATGTGACTCGCAGATTCTTGAAGTTAAAATAGTTTACATTCTTGGCTGTTTTAGAGACTGGATCATAAACAAGCTCTGGAATCAGAGCATGAATATGTGGATTCCATTTAAGATCACGTCCAAAAGTATGAAGAGTAGAGATCATACCAAAGTCTTTCTGCTTGGAAAAATTACGATAAAGATAATAATTGTCCTTGTCATTTCTGATTTTCCCGGTTTTTCTCTGTTTGTTTTTTTCTTTCCTGTAGATGGGTTCATTGAACATCTTACAAATTGTATTCCTAGCCGCAACAAAGAGAAGATTGAGAGAAGACCTGTCCTTGCGAAAAAATACTCTATATTCTTTTGGGATTGTAAAAACGATATGTCTATGAGGTACATCGAGACACATTGATTCTGCTTTAGCCGCTAAGATTTTTTGGCTTTTTACACCACAGGAATTGCAGAACCTAGAATGACAATGCCTGTAGATGATATTTCCATTTCCGCAGTTAGGGCATTCAAAAGCGTCGTAACCTAAATACAAAGTATTGCAAAGAAGAGTACGCTGAATATTATCAAGAATGCAGTGACGAGCTTTGCCTAACCTGTCCATTTCAACCAGCCAGTCGTAGTGCTCCCAAAGAAGATCCTTAATACGCGGCTTGTCAGGGTCGTAGTTACGAATATCAGCATTCAATATGCGTATGTGGTGTGCAGTAGTGTATAGACGTTCATCTAACATTTCTTAATTATAAAATGAGCAGGATGCTTTGTCTCTGCTCATTCTGTTTCTGACGGTCGCCTATGGCGACTATTTTTTAAGCTGCATCGTGAAAATAGGTATAGATATACCGACAAGAACTGCAATGATAGCAACCACAATAAGAAGCTCTGCCAGTGTAAAGCCAAGCCGCTTTTTTATAGGTATTCTGTTCATAAATAATTCTTCCTACAAAGATAGTATCGCAGTGATACTGCTAAGTCAAAAGAACTGCTGCTCTGCAAATAGAAGAATGCCGCTGCAAGGTTAACAGCGGCACTCTTTATAGGTGACAGATGGTTTCTACTTAACAGCCTTGCCCATAGCGTATACTTCTACAACGTTATAGTCACGGTCAAGCACAGCCAGATCTGCGTCATAGCCATAGCAGATTCTTCCCTTGCGGTCATCGACCTTCAGGTATCTGGCTGGGTTCAGGGAACTCATATTAATTGCCCAGTCCATAGGAATCTGTACCTTTTCAATCAGGTTCTGCAGACCTCTGTTGAACAGCATTGTTCCGCCAGCCAGAGTGTCTGTTCCCTTCAGATAGGCAGATCCATTGGCGCGGATCTCAATTGCCTGCCCGCCCAGTTCGTAGAAACCGGGCTTGCATCCTTTGGCACACAGCGCATCATCAATCATAATCATATGATCTCTGCCCTTTGCATTAATTAAAGCACGCATTGCAGGCCAAGCTACATGGTTTCCATCACAGATCAGTTCACTGTATGTATCTCTTAAACTCATCGCAGCACCTGGAATGCCAGGTTCTCTATGATGCATATCAGGCATACCGTTGAAAGTATGCGTCATGCCTCTTGCACCATTGGCAATGGCGGCGACTGCTTCTTCATAAGTAGCACCGGAATGCCCAAGGGAAACATTGACACCCGTTTCGGCACAGTAATGTGTCAGCGCAAAGTCAGGATCCTTTTCACAGGCAACTGTAATGATTTTGATCAGCCCGTGTGCTGCCTTCTGGTATCTTTTGAACTGTTCAACATTCGGTGTGACGATATACTGTTCTGGCTGAGCACCTTTGTGTTCTTTGTTCAGATAAGGCCCTTCGAAATGAATACCCAGTATCTCGGCTCCTTCATTGAAGCTGGATTCCTTGACTGCAGCAACATTGGCAACTGCCTTTGTAAGTACTTCCTCGCTTTGCGTAACAGTAGTCGGACAGAATGATGTAATGCCTTCCTGCAGAAGTCCTTTTGACCATCTTTCCAGTCCTTCCGGATTGGCATCGTTGGTATCAAATTCCAGACCGCCATGGCAGTGGACATCGATCATTCCTGGAATGATCCTGAGCTCATCGAAATCACGATCTACAGGTTTGGTTCCATACGGAAGTACAGCAGTGATCTTTCCGCTGTTCATCTCTATCTGGGCGGCTGTGAATACACTGCTGATCCAGACATTCTTACTTTGAATAATCATATTTATAATCTCTCCTTTCAGATTTAATGATTATGTTATATTCCTTTCTCTATACTACTCTGAAAATAGGTGTACATGTACAAGCAGGCTTTGGTAAGAAATGACATCTTTAAGAACGAACTTAAGAATTCGAAACACATTGCTATGCTAAAATATCGTTATTAATTTTACTGAGAGAAGATGATTGCTTGAATAAGAAGAAAAAGAATGTAATCCGGCAGGCATTTCATTTGATTAAATACAACTTTAGGGCGATTGCTGGATTTGAGATTTTATATAAGTTAATTTCCTGGGCAATATGTGCTCCATTATTAGCGAAGCTTTTCCGTCTTTCTCTTCACTTTGCAGGATTACAGTACATCTCCTCCAGCAATCTAAAGGCATATCTTCTCTTTCCATCAACTGTAATAGTGCTTTTTCTGTTTATTCTGCTTGGGGCGGCATTCATGGTTCTGGAACTGTTTGGTCTAGTGTATGCCATGCATGCTTCTCATGATGGTGTAAAGATAAAGAGCAGAGAGATCTGGCTGCATGGCATCAGTACAGTTATTAGACTGAAGGATAGAAGGAACATGAAATCAGTATTCTACTTTATACTGATCGCTGCTGTATTAGGTCTTTTCTATTCTCCTTCCTTTTTTCCTGAACTGAAAGTACCTGATTTTATTGAAGAGTATATAGCAGGAAATATTATACTGAGCATTCTGTGCATTGCAGGGATTATTGGTCTTGCGGTTGCAGCAGTGAGATGGATGTATGTGATCCACTGCCTCGTATTGACAGGCGATGATATTTCCGAAGCGGCT
>JBFLGD010000017.1:0-43882 GCA_041859965.1 Bulleidia sp.
TTACTGGTTCGGATTAATTCAATGTGATAGATATGTTGCGTTAAGATTTGCAATTCAGTTTTATAAAACAGGACAGTTTAAGTACAATATAGCTTCATTACTTGAGCGTATAATAATTCTCTAGGGGATAATTATCTCTGCAAATGTGCTGGAGGCTATTATGGGCTATTTATATATTGTTTTGAGTTCTGCTGCTGTATATCTTTTCATTGTTATTTCAATACGTTTATTCGGAAAGACGGAGATTGCGCAGCTTTCCGTGGCAGATTTGGTATTTATCATGCTGCTGAGCAATGCAGTGCAGAATGCAATGGTTGGATCTGATACCTCATTAATGGGCGGTATTGTAGCAGCTGGCACTTTGTTTATTGTGAATGCACTGTTCAAGGAATGTATGTATCGGCTGCCATGGTTTGGCAGAGTCATGCAGGGCGAATCACTGATGCTGATCTATCAGGGCAGGGTCAATGACAATAATATGAGGAAAGCCAAATTGACAACAAATGAATTGCTTGAAGCAATTCGTGAACATGGTGTCGCTAAGATATCTGACGTAAATCTGGCAGTACTGGAAGTGGATGGAAATATAAGTGTTCTCTCCAATGATTTTCAGACAAAAACAACAAGAGCGGTACATAAGTCACGTCTTCTTAAGAGGCAGACGAAGAAACGCAGCTGATTGGCTGCGCTTCTTTAATATATAGATTATTGTTCGGAACCTATGAATTTATCCAGTTCGGTATCGATTTCCTTATTTCTGCTGATTTTCGGATTGCGTATCAGTTTCCCATTGGCCATGACCATCTTTACAGTGCGAAGTGTTCTCAGATCTTTCAGAGGGTTTCCATCTGTGATAATCATATCGGCAGCCTTTCCTTTTTCAATGGATCCGGTTATATTTCCTATGCCTGCAAGCTGTGCATTATGAAGGGTTGCAGAATACAGGGCGTACTGATTGGAAACGCCGATGAACATATGGAAGTATACAAGTTCACGCCAAAAATCATATTGAGTGATATATGGACATCCAACATCATTTCCAAGTGCTACCGGAATACCGTTCTTAATAGCACTGCTGGAACATGACTTGATTCCTTCAAATACCATGTTGCCATTGTACTGCTCTACTTCTGAAGCATGACTGATGGAACGGTCAAACAGTGCATATGGAAGTGCAGGAGAGAGTGTAGTGCAGAGAAATGCGTGCTTATCTTTGAACAGCTGAATGATTTCATCATCTGGTGCAGCACCGTGTTCAATAGAATCGACACCATTTTTCAATGCTGCTTTAACACCCTCCGTACTTTCAACATGTGCTGCAACATAGAATCCTTTCTTATGTGCTTCGTCACATGCTGCTTTGATCATCTTTGGCGGCATCTTTAATTCTCCAGGAACACCTTTTGCTTTTGCATCCAGTACACCGCCTGTAATCATCAGTTTGATCAGATCAACCCCTTCCTTCGCATTTTCATCAACGAAGGATACAGCTTCTTCTGGAGAACGTGCAATGACCGCTACAGACCCTGCCATATGTCCATTTGGTACAGAGATACCCTGATTGGAAGCAAGAATACGCGGACCGATTCTGGAGCCGCTGGCAATTTCATCTCTGACTGCTGTATCAAAATCAGCCAGTCCGCCGACTGTACGAATTGTTGTAACACCGCTCATGACTTCAATCTTTGCATAGGAGCGTACCATCTGTTTAGCAGCTGCTCTTGTCAGTGGATTTCCCAGAAGTGTCTTGGCCAGCTTTGTATTGTCCCTCTGTTTCTTCTGCGGTTTTCCATTGCCGGCAAGATGAACATGCATATTGATTAGACCAGGCATTAGATATTTTCCTCTAATATCGATCTTTTCATAGGAATTAGGCACTTGATCAGCAGGAATGAGATCTGTAATTATACTGTCATCTACAAGAACAGCTAAGTTCTGTTCTGTCATGTGTTCGGTTCCATCAAGCACAGTTCCATTGATGAATGCATATTTACTCATATTCAGATACCCCCTTATTTGTGATTCATTTTACCGCTAATTATATAAATGGGCAGTTCTTAGTAAAGAATGTCTTACATTAGTAAGGTGTGTGTATAAAAATTATCTATTTTTGGAGCATATCATGATTTTTATAGCTGAATTGTTGTACGATAAAATCAGTAATAAAGATATATTAAACAATAGCTTATGAGTGGGAGATGACACTATGAACAACGAGGAAACGCCTTCCGGCAATTTAGTAAAAGAACTATTCAGAAAGGTTACCGATCATAGAATAGTCACTGCAGTTAACATAGATAATCTTAAAAACCTGTATCGTTTCTCATTGATTGCAATCGTGCTGGAAATCTTTTCGCTGTTTCTTTATATGATTTCCAATGTAAATTCATCAGGCTATCTGCATACGATATTGAATGTAGGCTGCTGTATTGCGGCATGCTTTGCAATGATTCTGCTTTCCAGAAAGCTAATAAAGGAATATGAAAGAACCGGAATCATTTCAGATACTACGGTAACTGTATTGGTATTCCTTTTCTATATTCTTCTTTCACTGTGGGGTGTTTTTACTGATTCAGCTCATTACAGAAATGGGGAACAGATGCTAACATTCTATATTGTTCAGTTCTGTTTTGTGAGCTTCATTGTCATGAAACCAAAAATAGGTTCTTTGTTCATAGCATTGTCATTCTGTATATTTTATTTCAATCTGTACCTGATTGACGGTGCAGCCGGAATTCAGCCGCAGAACTTCCTTGTGTTCATGGTAATTGCTGTATTAGGAAATGCAATAAAATACAGTATACTTGTTGATTCCGAAAAAAATCAGATAAGAATAAAGGAACTGAATGATATCCTGCAGCAGGAAGCTGTTATTGATGACCTGACCAAGATAAAGAATAGAAGGGCGTTGAATACTGATATCAATGAATATATTGGAAAGAATGTCTGCATGATCATGGCTGATGTAGATCATTTCAAAAGATACAATGATACCTATGGTCATCAGACTGGAGATCAGGTTCTGATTCAGGTGGCCGATGTCACAAAGAATTCGTTTGCGAACGGAAAAGTATATCGCTATGGCGGTGATGAATTCCTTATCATTCTCAATGCATGTGCAGATGATGAATGCAGGAATACTCTTCAGGCATGGGAAAAAGCAATACAGAGCATCAAGGTGCCGGGCATAGCATTTCGTATAACATGCAGCAGCGGACTCAGCTGCGGTGAAATAGAGAGTACAGCTGATTTTGCCGATATTCTTAAGACCGCTGATGACAGACTGTATGAAGCAAAGAATCATTCATAATATATGTAAGATAGAAAGATCAGTATTTGATGTTTCTATCTTTTTCAAACTGTTCACTGTACTGATCGTAGAATCCTCGATTGGTGAATTCATATGAGGTATTCTTATTTCCTAGAAGATTCTCTGGAAGATTGATCAGCAGGAAACATAGAGCAAACATGACCGCAACTGCAGAAATCCATTGTTTTATATTTGGACGGTCTGCTTTTTTTCTGAATAATTCAAAGCCAATCAGGATTGCTACAGGCAGGAAGCCAAACAGGGATGTGACTAGACCAGGGGAATAGAGAGTATGCATGCCATATTCTGAAAAGATACGCATATCCTGAATGCCGATACTGACATGTATGAATACCTCAAATAATGAAAACAGCATAATAGAAATCCCTGCAGGTTTGCCAAAACCATGAAATTTCAATACCAGACATCCCAGTACAACTCCGCCGAAATTGGTGATCATGTCAGTCAGCCTGTTCATTGGATAGCTGCTGAGAATGTCTGAGCCATGGCTCAGATTATAGGAATAATGAAGGCCGCCAGGGAAGACCCATTCTTCCAAAACATGCAATACCAATACAATAATTGCTATTGTGCAGAGAATATTTAATTTTGACCATGTATTACGATTCTTATAGATCTGATATACAAGCATAATTGCGATTGCACTCATGACGTAAAGCCAGATGGACAGCCATCCTTGTATTAATGTTTCCATATTTTATACCTCCAGCATTGAATTACGATACAATTGTAGCGATACAGGAAATGGATACAAGTGATAAGTAGGAAGTGCTTCAAATGTGCACAATATTGTTTCGAAAAAAGGAGAAGACATATGTACCATATAGCCAATGATAAAAGATGCAGGAACTCAGCGGAACTGATATACAAGGGCCTGCTTGCATGCATGAAAAAGAAAGAGTTTGATCGTATCACAGTCAGTGATCTGCAGAAGGAGTCTTCTGTAGCAAGGACGACCTTCTACAGAAGCTTTGACAATATCTCTGATATTCTTTACTGGAAGTGCGACAGCTGTTTTTATGATGTTTTGGTAAATGGCAATGAAAAGAACTTTCCAGGTGAATATGAATTGATTCAGCATTACTTTGCATACTGGATGAAGCATAGTGACATTCTGGAGATGCTGATAAAGATTAATAGACAGGATATCATTTATGCCTATCATATGAAAAATGCTGAAATACTTGAGAAGCGTTTTGGAGAAGTGAAGGGACTTCCTCCTCAGCATAAAGAGTATTTCATGGCAATACGAACAGGTTTTACAATAAGTATATTGACTGCATGGCTGAAGAACGGCCGAAGAGAAAAGCCGGATGAAATATATGGAATCATTCAGGAACAAATTCGTATACTTGCAGAGAATAGCTGTATATGTTGCTAGGTATTTCATACGACATTATACTGAATATATCAATGGGCTATCAAAGAAAAAGGATATTGAATGAAATGCAGATAACAGTCTCGGATTGCTTGACAGTATCCTAAATGAAAGGAAGACAGTCTAATGAGTATAACGGTTAATCTGTACTATACAGGAATTGATGGCAGTGCAAGAAGATTTGCTGAAGAGATGGAAAGCAGCGGTACTGCTGATGCTATCAGGAATGAGTCAGGGAATGAGAAATATGAATACTTTTACCAGGCACGCGATCCTGAAACAGTTCTGCTGATTGATCAGTGGAAGGATCAGGAATCCATTGATATCCATCACGCTTCTGCAATGATGAATAAGATTGCTGAATTGAGAAATAAATACAATCTTCATATGCGTGTGGAGAGATTCATCCCGGATAAAGATGGAATACCTTCAAGCGATGATAAGTTCATTAGAAAATGAGCTGTTATGCTTGTAATAAAGTGTCATAAAAACTGCAGAATACTGCAGTTTTTATGTTGGTGATAAGCAATGTGATATCATAAATACCAGATGCAGGAGGGATTGTATATGATTAGAATCGCAATCAGCTGCGGAGAGGGATTCTCGAGTGGATTCCTGGCTAATTATCTGCAGAAGGAAACAGTTCAGCAGGGCCTTCAGGACAAAGTATCTTTTGTACGTATACCGTTCTATCAGCTGAAGGATAAGCAGGATGAAGTTGATATTGCTATGATCATGCCGCATATTGAGTGGAAACTGAAAGAGGCACAGGAGGAGTTCCGGATTCCTCTCTATGTCATTCCTTTCAAGGCGATTGTAAAACCAACACTGCAGGATTTTATTGATGATGCAGAAGACATTCTTGCAATGGCAGATGGAAGAGGCGGAAGATTCTGCTTCCCTGGAGAAGAACATACTGCAGCAGTATCAAGACTTTGCTCACACCGTGCATGGATTGCAAAGCAGGAAAAAGAACAGGCCTGACAGATGATCTATCTGACAGGAGATACACACGGCGGTATTGATCTTAGAAAACTGACCGGTCCTGAAGTGACTGGAAGACTGACCGCACAGGATTATCTGATTATA
This sequence comes from Bulleidia sp., assembly GCA_041859965.1. GTDB lineage: Bacteria > Bacillota_I > Bacilli_A > Erysipelotrichales > Erysipelotrichaceae > Bulleidia. The sequence goes on from JBFLGD010000017.1 coordinate 5,799, forward strand.
TGCGGTGACTTTGGATTTATCTGGAAGAATAAGCATGAATCCCATAAGGAAAAGGGCTGGCTGAAATGGTTCAGCAGGATGCCTTGGACAACTTTGTTCGTAGATGGAAATCATGAGAACTTTCCAAGATTGGCTGAATATCCGGAGAGGGCATGGAATGGCGGAAAAATCCATGAAATACGTCCGCATGTATTCCATCTGATGCGCTCGCAGATATTTACGATCGAAGGCAGTACTTTCTTTACTCTTGGCGGGGCAGCATCGCATGACCGCGGTCCCGCTGTAGGCGATCATACAATTGAAGGCAGAGGCTGGTGGGCTGAAGAGATACCATCCGATGAGGAACTGCATCAGGCTGCGGATGTACTTCAGCAGCATAACAGCAAGGTCGATTTCATTGTGACTCACTGCCTTCCTACCAGTATGCAGAAGATCGTGAAGGGTGATGCCTTTCATGCGGATAAGCTGACAGAATTTCTTGAGGAAGTTAAGAATCATACACAGTACCAGCATTGGTACTGCGGACATTATCATAAGGATCTGGATCTCTGTGATAACATATCAGTCCTGTTCAATAGAGTCGTACTTCTCGGGGATACAGTTTCGGCTACACCGCCGCTGCTTGGAGAGCCAATATACAGACGTGAGGACAGAGTCGTATTTCTAAAGGATGGAGAAGTATTCTGCGGGACAGTAAAGAATATTTATCCATGGGGAAAGCTGAAGATAAAAGGCCAGCCTGCCTATGACATCCTTGAAGATGGAGAGAATGAAAGAACAGAAATCATGCCGGAAGATACAGTATTGGGACATAGTATCTGACCTGAAGGAGAGGAAAGAACAATGAGTGAGATCAAGAGAATTGAAACAGATGTTAACTGGGCAGATTCCATGGTAATCGAAGCAGGTGACTATGTGTTTGTAGGATACTGCATGAAGAATGAAGGAAAGGATATTGAGAGCCAGATGAATGGTGCCATTGATGTTCTTGAAGACAGACTGAAGAAAGTGAATCTGACACTGGATGCGGTAGTGAAGATGGACTGCCTGTTCCGTAATATTCAGGATCTGAATTATCTTCCTGAAGTGATTCAAAAGAGATTCAATGGAAAGTTTCCAACAAGAAAAGCATATGAAACCAAGTTCATCAGGGATGGAATTTCCTTTCAGATAGATGCTATTGCATACATCAAATAATCAGAATTGAATCATAATTGCCAAAATAGGGATCATTTATCCAAGATGATGCTACAGTAAGTCTGCAGATGTTTTTTAATGCAATAATGGATGGATCAATTATGTTAAGGAGGCTTCAGTATGAGAAGAATTGGAATTTCTATATATCCTGAAAAGGACAGTGCGGAAAGAATTAAGGAATATCTGAAGGAAGCAAAGGATTTCGGCGCATGCCGTATATTCTCATGCCTTCTTTCAGCAGAAAAGGATCCGGAGGAGATACAGAAAGAATTTCTGTCTATGAACAGGTATGCTCATGAGCTTGGATATGAAGTTATTCTGGATGTTTCACCGCGCGTCTTTGATATGCTGGGCATCTCCTACAGTGACCTGACATTTTTCAAGGAAATCGAAGCCGATGGCATACGTTTGGATCAGGGCTTTACAGGCAATGAGGAAGCGATGATGACCTTCAATCCCCAGGGACTGAAGATAGAGATCAATATGTCCAATCATACGCATACTATTGATACCATCATGGACTATCAGCCGGATCCATATCATCTGATAGGCTGTCATAACTTCTATCCGCACAGATACACAGGGCTTACCAGAGAGCAGTTTGATGCCTGCACGGAAAGCTTTAAAAAGTATGGTCTGCACACTGCAGCTTTTGTTGGAAGCCGCAGCGAAGGATCCTTTGGACCATGGCTGGTCAAGGAAGGCCTATGCACTCTTGAAATGCACAGAGAGCTTCCTCTGGATGTACAGGTTAAGCATTATGTTGAAATGGGAACAATTGATGACATACTGATTTCCAACTGCTATCCGGATGAAAATGAAAAGGTAGCACTGAAGAAGGTCAATCTATCTATGGTGAACTTCAGTGTTAAGACAATCGAGAATCTGCCTGTTCTATTCCATAAAGTTGTATTTGGAGAGCTGCAGATGAACAGAGGAGATGTTAATGCAAATCTTATCCGTTCAACCCAGACCAGAGTGAAGTATAAAGGTGAGAGCTTTGCAGTAATCAATGCGCCGGATATGATTCATAGAGGCGATGTAACAGTGGAAAGCAGTCAGTATGGCCATTATGCAGGTGAAGTACAGATTGCAAAGACAGATATGAAGAACAGCGGTATGACCAATGTGATTGGACATATCAGAGATGAAGAACTGTTCATGCTGGATGAATTGAAACCATGGCAGAAATTCTGCTTTACAGAGGAATGATATGGGCTTCCTGACGAAAGAGAAGAAAAGCACTGCTGTGTCTTTCGATACAGCAAGGTGCTGTGCCTGCGGAAAGAGAATTCGGAGCAAGGAGGATCTAATGATAATTGATGGAAAGACATACTGCCGAAAATGCGGAAACAGGAAGAATGATTGGAAAGATCTGGAATTTCTTTCGATGATTGAAGATGACTGATTACAGCAGGATCATCGGCAGTACAGTCACGGTAACGATAGACAGACCTATGGGATCCTATCATCCTGAACATAAGGACATGTATTATCCAGTCAACTATGGATATATTGAAGGGATGATTGCGCAGGATGGTGAAGAACAGGATGTATATGTTTTTGGCGTTGATCATCCGGTAAAGAAATTTACCGGCAGAGTCATAGCAGTCATACACCGTGATGATGACTGTGAGGAGAAATGGTGTGCCGTACCGGAAGGTACTGTCATGACTGCTTCAGAAATTAATGAACAGGTTCATTTTCAGGAACAGTATTTTCATTCACGGATCATCATGAAGCAATGCATTTCAACTACAGGAGAATAAACAATGGTAAATCTGCTGCTGGCAGTTATATATCTTTCATTCATCAGTCTTGGTCTTCCAGATTCGCTGCTGGGAAGTGCATGGCCCTCCATGTATCCGGAATTTCATGTGCCTGTTTCAAGCATGGGCATTATTTCAATGATCATTGCAGCAGGAACGATTGTATCCAGCCTGCAGAGCGACAGACTGACTAAGAAACTGGGGACAGGAATGGTAACCACTGTCAGTGTTGGGATGACGGCAGCTGCCTTATTCGGATTCTCCATTTCACATTCCTTTGCGGCTTTATGTATATGGGCAGTTCCCTATGGACTGGGTGCTGGCAGTGTGGATGCGTCATTGAATAATTATGTGGCACTGCATTATGAAAGCAGACATATGAGCTGGCTTCACTGTATGTGGGGTGTTGGTGCTACAGCAGGACCGTACATCATGAGCTATGCACTGACAGGCGGTCATACATGGAATGCCGGCTATCTGTATATCAGTGTCATACAGATAATCCTGACTGCAGTTCTTCTGTTCTCGCTTCCGTTATGGAAAAAGCCTTCAGCAGAAACAAAGAAGGCTGCAGTATCATCTAAGGCATTGGCACTGAAGGATATACTGCATATATCTGGGGCAAAGGAAGTCATGCTGTGCTTCTTCTGCTACTGTGCATTGGAATCTACGACTGGATTATGGGCAAGCAGTTTTCTGACAATGTCCAAAGGCATTTCAGCAGAGACGGCTGCAGGATATGCGGGACTGTTCTATATTGGCATTACAGCTGGCAGAGCAATCAGCGGATTTGCTACGATGAAGCTGAATGATACTTCGATGATACGGCTGGGTCAAGGCATTATTCTGGCAGGTATTTTGGTACTGATTCTGCCGCTTCCAGCAATATTCTCATTAATAGGACTGATCGTAATTGGACTTGGATGTGCACCAATCTATCCCTGTATTATTCACTCCACGCCGGCACACTTCGGCGCAGATAAATCACAGGCTGTGATTGGTGTTCAGATGGCCAGTGCATATATCGGGACGCTGGCAATGCCGCCATTATTCGGTATCATAGCTAACTATATTTCAGCTTCTCTTTATCCTGTTTATCTATTCCTGATACTGATTTTGATGATCGTGATGCATGAACTTCTTATTAAAAAGACTTCATCTTTAGACAGATCACATTTACAATAAAGATGAATACAGTTAATCTTTCTTTTATTCAAGGAGGTTTCCTATGAACAGACTTGTAATTGCTGATTCTTCCTGTGACCTGAAAGCAAAGGACAATCTTGAGATTGTTCCTCTGACTATTCTCGTCGGCGACCAGACATTTGTTGATGACAGCAATCTGGATCTTGATATATTTGTTAACACCCTGCGCAGACATAATGGTGAAACTTCTACCGCATGTCCTTCCGTTCAGACATGGAATGATCAGTATGAGAAGGCTGATGAGTGCTTTGTAGTTACAATGACCAGTACTTTATCCGGAACATACAATTCAGCAAGAGTTGCTGCAGAGATGTGCCAGCAGGACCATCCGGATAAGAAGATTGCCTTATTTGATACATTATCAACCGGACCGGAAATGGTACTCTTGATTGAACAGATACAGAAATGGATCACGGAAAATCTTACCTTTGAACAGATCAAGGCAGCAGGTACAGAATATCTGAAGCGTACACATCTTCTGTTTACACTGAAATCATTGCATAATCTTTCTGCCAATGGCAGAGTGCCGAAGATTGTAGCTTCTGCATTTGATCTCTTGAATATGCGTATGATCGGTGTAGCGAGTCCAGAGGGAACAATTAAGCCTCTGTTCCAATGCAGAGGAGACAGAAGGGCTCTGTCTAAACTGATTGGATATATGAAGAGTGAAGGATATGATGGCGGCAAGGTAAGAATCTCCCATGTCCTTGATCCAAGTGTTGCTGAAAATGTTAAGACACAGATTCTTTCTGAATGGAAGAATGCAGATATTCTATATTATTCAACGGCCGGACTGTGCAGTTTCTATGCTGAAAGAGGCGGAATGCTGGTTGGATTTGAATCTGCAGCATAAGAAAACGTTCCCTTTTAGGAACGTACATAATGCATATTGAAGGAATGAGCAATATTCGCTCATTCTTTTGTTTCGGTTTGATGAGAGATGAGCCATGTCTCATAATCGAGTGATGCTTTACCGTCTTCATTCAGAATCAGAGGAATACCAATACTGTGTGCTTCTTTGACATCAGCAAATACATCAAGAGTGTCACGAAGAGCAAGGAACTCCTTCAGATTGGGCATTGATGCAGTAATGTCAACAAAGTCATAGGGTTCTTTGATTTGATTCAGAGCTGCGATGAAGGCAATACAGTCAGGGCAGAGCGGACTTCCATATACTTTTAGCATAGTATCAGTCTCCTTTATTACTGATAATTGTATTCATATTTTCAGGATGTGGAAGGAATATGCTTAGGTTAAATCTGTTCACTATTTAAAGAACGTTAGTATGTTATAAAATAAAGAGAGTGATTTTTAAGAGGAGGTAATGTATATGCCTATATGGAGTATTGCTTTGCTGGTTATAATTCTGATCCTGCTTGCAGTTTCATTGTACGCTGGACATCTTTTCTTCAATATTGCCTGTGCTGCACAGAAGCCGCTGGCAATGGAGGAGCATACAGATGACGGAACATCGCCATGGAAGGACTTTGAGCAGCAGCATAAAGAAGATATCGACTATGTTATGAACCTCCCATGTGAGGAAACAGACATTCAGTCCAATGACGGTCTTCGTCTGCATGCACGCTTTATTCCTGCTGAGGGAAAAGCAGAAAGAATGATTCTGTGTGCACATGGATACAAGGGAACAGCAGAAGGGGACTTCGGCAGAGCAGTGCATTTCTTTCATAAGAACTGCAGCATGCTGCTGATTGACGAGAGATGCTGTGGAAAGAGTGAAGGACAGTATATTACCTTCGGTGCTAAGGAAAAGGAAGACGTCATTCTTTGGGAAGAATGGCTTGAAAAGAAGAACACGGAACATCTTCCTGTCTACCTGTATGGTATTTCATTAGGCTGTGCAACAGTGCTGATGTGCAGTGATTATCACTTTTCAAAGGATGTGAAGGGAATTGTTGCTGACTGCGGCTATACTTCCATGAAATCTATTCTTGGCTCACTGGCATGGCGCTGGTATCATATCCCAGGCTGGTACATTACGCCGTTTGTTGATATCTGGTGCCGCATCAAGGGACATTTTGCTATGAATGATGCAGATGCTGAGAAGGCACTTCGCTCCTCAAATCTCCCAGTCATCTTCTTTCACGGGACCAAGGATGATTTTGTTATTCCGGAGAACAGTAAGAATAATTACGCTGCATGTACTGCAAAGAAAGAGCTTTATATGATTGAAGGTGCAATTCATGCAGTAGCACTGAACGTAGATCCGGATACCTACACAGTTAAGACAGAAGCTTTCTTTAAAGAAAATGATAGAAAAGGAGAAACAGAATGAAGGTACTATTGATCAATGGCAGTCCGCATCCAAAGGGATGCACAGCAAGAGCTTTGCAGGAGGTTTCGGGCACACTGGAAAAGAATGGCATTGAAACTGAAACAGTATGGATCGGGACTGGTGCAGTTCATGGATGCATTGCATGCATGTCATGCCGAAAGACAGGCAAGTGTGTTTTCAATGATGATTCGGTCAATGCAGCTGCAGAGAAATTCAGGGAAGCAGACGGTCTTGTGATTGGAGCACCGGTTCACTTTGGTTCTGCCAACGGATCTATGATTTCCTATCTTGACCGTCTGTTCTATAGTTCCGGCTTTGATAAGCGAATGAAGATTGGTGCCAGTGTTGTTACATGCCGTCGAGGCGGAAATTCTTCGACATTTGATGAATTGAATAAGTACTTTACAATAGCACAGATGCCTATCGCTTCTTCTTCCTACTGGAATATGGTGTACGGATACACTGCTGAAGATGTAGAGAAGGATCTGGAGGGCTTGGAAACAATGCGTGTCATCGGCAGAAATATGGCATTTCTGATCAAAGCAGTGACTGCTGAAAAAGAAAAGAACGGACTGCCGGAAGCTGAGGAACATCATAAGACGAACTTTATGGATGGTAAATAATCTTCAGCAGGGTGTATTCTTAATGCATGATTCTATTGAAATCGGGGGATAGTATATGTTTCTGATATTTACACCTGCAGTAGAACAGGTACTGATACTGGTATTGGCTGCAGTATTGCCTGCAGCATACTTAATGCATTATGTCTGGAAAGAAGATACGGTTGAAAAGGAACCATGTTCTCTGCTGGCTTCATTGATCATCTTCGGTGTTCTTGCTGCACTTGCTGCAATGGTCCTTGAAATAGTGATCAACGGCAATATTCTTACTTCATTTACATATCCTAGCAAGATATCCTATATCATTATTGATGCTTTCTCTGTTGGTCTTATCGAAGAGGGCTGCAAGTTCTTCTTTCTTAAGAAGAAGACTTGGAAGAATCCTAATTTCAACTATCGCTTTGACGGCATTGTCTATGCAGTATTTGTTTCATTAGGTTTTGCAGCATTTGAAAACATTCTGTATGTATTCAGCTATGGTCTGGAGACCGCACTGTTCAGAGCACTGCTTGCTATTCCTGCACATATGGGATTTGCTGTATTTATGGGCTCTCATTATGGCAGGGCAAAGGGATGTTCTGATATTGGTGACCGCAGAGGAATGAAGATCAATCTCTGGGCAGGATATCTGCAGGCTGTTATTCTGCATGGCTTTTATGACACATGCGCTGTTATGGAAAATGAAACGATGACAATTATTTTCTTTGCATTTGTAGTACTCATGGATATAGCTGTAATCCGAATGATTAAAAAGGATTCCAGAGAAGATCGTCCTATTTGAGCGCATGTATATTAAATACTGACCAAAAGAAAATGACCGGAATAAATAATATTTCGGTCATTTCATTTGGATTCAGTTTTTATCAGAGACCTTTTTCACACAGCTCTCTGGCTGTTTCATCTTCTACCTTGACGCCTTCTTTTTCGAGTTCAGCAATCTTGTCAGCGAATTTAGGCAGATACTTCTTATGAGCAACAAGCATTTCATTCAGCAGTGCTCTTGCACCTCTGCCATGAAGTACCATTGGATTGATCTCAAATGCCTGCAGAGCCAGACCGTAATCGCCTGTCAGAGCAGCTTTTATAATTGTTTCTTCCATGGCCTTCATTAACTGCAGCTGTCCTCTTTCAGGAGCTTCAAAGTGTCCCCAGGCAATTGGTTCAGCACCATGTCTGGTGATTCTTGCGGATACTTCTACAACAGCATCTGCTGGAAGATCAGGTACGGAGCCCTTATTCTCAGTGGATACGACCATAATCTTTCCTGAGTCATTATAGATAGCATTGATGGTTTCACATGCGGCATCACTGTAGTATCTTCCACCGCGCTGAGCTAGAAGAGCAGGCATTTCATGAAGGTTAGGATCCTTATACAGCTCGAATAATTCATTTTCAATTTCCTTTACATGCTCTGCACGGGTATCGTGCTTTGCATAATCTTCGAGCTCATACTTCATCATGTCTGTGTAGAGATAGTAATAGCGGTGATATGCACAAGGCAGACAGTTCATAGCTTCAAGCTGTTCCTGCATGAACTTTTCACCCTTGATGTTGCCCATATTGGACTTATCTTCCTTGACCATTTCAGGGATCAGTTCTTTAGTGACCTCATGTCCGTTATGTGCATCATAGACTCTGTGGAAATGATAATGGTTCAGTCCGGCAAAGCGGAAATCGTAATCGCCTTCTTTGCCGCCAAGCATTTCAGGTTCCTGCATCTGGATGTTAACTGGAACATTGCACAGCCCGATGCATTTCTTCCAGCCAAGATTGCGGATGACTGTTTCGGTGATCATACCGGATGGGTTTGTGAAGTTAATCAGCCATGCATTTGGACAGAGCTCTCTCATGTCCTGAATGATATCAGCAATGACAGGTGCAGTTCTTAGAAGCTTAAACATACCGCCGGCACCATTGGTCTCCTGACCAAGCATGCCATGGCTTAACGGGATTCTTTCATCCTTGATTCTTGCATAGAGAAGACCGACTCTGAACTGGGTTGTAACGAAGTCGGCATCCTTCAGTGCTTCTCTGCGATCCAGGGTAAGATGGACTTTGACATCATATGGTGATGCATCCCACATTCTCTGTGCGAGACCGCCTACAATATTCAGCTTCTCTTTTCCATCTTCGATATCTACGAGCCAGATCTCTCTGATTGGAAGTGTGCTGTAACGTTTGATGAAGCCTTGCATCAGTTCCGGTGTATAGCTGGAGCCGCCGCCGATTGTGACAATTTTAATGCCTTTCTTTTCAGTCATATGAATCCTCCTGTTTCCTTTATATCAGAAATAAAATAGAAAGAAATATAGAGTGATGTGTATGGAACAGTGTTTCATAAAACCGTCATAGAAACGATAAAAAGATGAAATTATGTTTCATCGTCTATAATAATGGAATGAAGATTATCGCGCAGATGGAATCCATGCATCAAAAAAAAGGCAGTGATGCAATACTGGCGGCATATATCCTTGCTAACAGAGAAGAGGTTCTTGGTATGACAGTCAGAGAACTGGCATTGTCCAGTTTTACTTCCTCTTCATCAGTTGTCCGTTTCTGCAGGCATCTTGGTCTTTCCGGCTACGGTGATTTTAAAATACGTTTTGCCAGGGAAATGGAACAGGAACTGGTCAGTGTTTCAAATGTCGATGCCAACTTTCCATTCGGTCCTGATGACAGTATTGAAACAATCAGTGCAAGACTGTCCAGCCTAGTCAGAGATTCATTGACGGAAGCACAGCAGCTTCTTTCTTCTTCCCTTCCCGACTTTCAGAAAGCGGTCATAATATTGCAGAATGCCGACAGAAAAGGAATATTTGGGCTGGGGGATGCATATCTATGCGGACTGGCTTTTCAGGCAGAGATGATGCGGGCTGGTTTTACATACCTGACAACACCTATCTATGGAGAGCAGGGTCATTTAACGGAAATATTCAGTGAGAGGGATGCTGCATTGCTGCTGTCCTACAGCGGAACAACAGAGAAGATTGTGGAATGTGCCCAGACACTGAAGAAAAGACATGTACAGACAATTGCAATCACTTCTGGGAAAGACTCTCCTATTGCGCATATTGCAGATGTTGTACTTCTTCTTCCGGAGAGAGAAAGAAAATTCCACAGACTTGCCAATTTTTCATCCAATGCCTGTATGGAGTATTATCTAAATGTTCTGTATTCTGCACTATGTGTTGGCAGCTATGATCAGATTGCAGGAAAATCAATAGATTGACAGGTTTGAATGATATGCACAGCTTACTGAAATATTTAAAGAATTATCCTAAACAAAGCATTCTTGCGCCGCTGTTTAAACTGCTTGAGGCATTTCTGGATCTGCTTGTACCTTTGATTACAGCAGACTTGATAGATAATGGTGTACTTGCCGGAAATAGGCAGGTGATTATGTCACGCGGAATCATGATGGCTGCAGCAGCTTTGCTGGGCCTTCTTTTCAGTGTGACGGCACAGTACTTTTCTGCAAATGCTGCTGTTGGAGCTGCCTCTGATCTGCGGCAGAATCTCTTTGACCATATACAGAAATTTTCCTACAAGGATCTTGACCGTATTGGTGTCAGTACACTTGTCACCAGAATGACATCAGATATCAATCAGATTCAGACAGGGCTGAATATGACACTGAGACTTCTTCTGAGATCTCCATTTATTGTGTTTGGGTCAGTGATTCTGGCATTTACGATTGATTTTAAATGTGCTTGTATATTTGCGGCTGCAGTACCGGTATTAGCTGCTGTAACTTTCTTTATCATGTACAAAAGTATTCCGTTATTTAAGAAGGTACAGAAGAGCTTGGATAAAGTTCTGCAGACAGTACGTGAGAATCTAAATGGTGTCAGAGTTATCCGAGCATTCCGCAGAAACGAAGATGAGACAAAGGAATTCATGCATGAAAACAGGGAGCTGACCGATCAGAACCTGCAGGCAGGAAGACTGTCTGCAATCATGAATCCGGCTGTCTATGTACTCATTAACATTGCAGCTGCAGTACTGATAGAAAAGGGCGCATTGCAGGTGAACCTGGGTATTCTGAAACAGGGACAGGTAGTTGCTCTGTATAACTACATGGCACAGATGATCATAGAGCTGGTGAAGCTTTCTTCCCTTGTTATCACGATCAATAAATCCATTGCGTGTGCAGATCGAGTATCCAGTGTTCTCTCCATTAAACCAGACATGACATATCCTGCACATACAGTATCGACAGAACATACAGGCAGTGAAGCCGTATCATTCGAACATGTTTCAATGGTATATGAAGAGGGTGCTGCTGAAAGTCTCAGTGACATTTCTTTTAAAGTGAATAAGGGTGAGACCGTCGGTATTATAGGCGGCACCGGTTCAGGCAAGTCGACAATGGTGAATCTGATTCCGCGGTTATACGATGCAACCGCAGGAATTGTAAGGGTAGATGGGAAAGATACAAGAGATTATACAAAAAGGGATTTGATCCAGAAAATAGGAATAGTTCCGCAGAAGGCTGTCCTTTTATCCGGTACAATACGTGACAATATGAAATGGGGACAGGATGATGCGGATGACAGCAGGATTATGTGCGCACTAGACACAGCCATGGCAATGGATGTTGTTAACAGCCGAAAAGAAAAATTGGATTACAGGATTGAACAGAATGGTGCCAATCTGTCAGGCGGGCAGAAACAGAGACTGACTATTGCACGGGCGCTTGTATCGGATCCTGAGATACTGATTCTGGATGACAGTGGAAGTGCATTGGATTATGCTACGGATGCTTCGCTGAGAAAGAATATTCATAGGCTCTGTCATGAAAAAGGTATGACGGCTTTTATCGTCTCTCAGAGATGTTCTTCCATAAAGAGTGCAGATCGAATCCTGGTTCTGAGCGATGGGACGCTTGCTGGAGAAGGAACACATGAACAGCTTCTGAAGAACTGTGATATATACAGAGAGATCTATTATTCTCAATACCCGGATGCTGCAGAAAGTGAGGCTGCCGCATGACGCTGAAGAATAAGAGTAAAAAAAGCTATGCATCTTCTGCTGCTTCTCTGCGCAGAGTGTTTTTCAGTATTGGAAAACATAAGTATCTGCTGATTCTTTCGGCAGCAGCAGCCTGTATATCGCAGGGAATGCAGCTGTATATACCAATGCTGTTTGGAAATGCTATTGATGCGATGATCAGCCAAGGAAAAGTAGACTTTGCTCTGATCGGAAGTACGCTGACATTGATCCTTGCTCTTGTAATCCTGTCATCGGCAGCTGTTTATCTAATGAATCTTCTGAATAATAGAATCACATATAAGACAGCAGAGGATCTGCGCAATAAGGCAATTCGCAAAATACATACGCTGCCTTTGAAATATCTGGATGGACACAGCACTGGCGATATTGTTGACAGAGTGATTGCTGATGTGGATCAGCTGTCAGATGGACTGCTGCTTGGATTTACACAGTTCTTTTCTGGAATTGCCGCAATTGCAATGACATTGATTTTTATGTTCAGCAGAAATGTTTGGATTACGCTTCTTGTCATTGCATTGACACCGATATCTTTTGCGGCAGCAGGCTTTATTACTTCTCATACATATAAAATGTTCCAGAAGCAGTCTGCTCTGCGCGGTAAAGAAACGGCTTATATCAATGAAATGATAGGCAGTGAAAAGACAGTGAAGGCATTTGGCTATGAGGAACAGGCTTCACAGAAATTTCATGAGATTAATGATGATCTGAGGGAATGCAGCCGTAAAGCCGTATTCTATTCATCACTGACTAATCCTTCGACACGCTGTATAAACAGTCTGATCTATGCAGCAGTTGCAGCTGCAGGAGCATTGATGATACTGAATCAGAGCCTGACGGTAGGTGGTCTGAGTACGATGCTGAGCTATGCTTCACAGTATACAAAACCTTTTAATGATATCAGTTCTGTTATCAGTGAACTGCAAAATGCACTTGCATGTGCAGACAGGGTGTTTGCATTGCTGGATGAAAAAGAAGAACCTATGATGACCAGTTCTGTTAACGGTGATATAAAGGGAGCAATTTCATTCGAACATGTCAGTTTTCGATATGATGAGAATAAACCGCTGATTGAAGATTTCAACTTGAATGTACATGCTGGTATGCGCGTTGCTTTAGTCGGCCCTACGGGATGCGGCAAGACAACACTGATCAATCTTCTCATGCGTTTCTATCATGTTCGTTCCGGGATGATTCGCATCGATGGACAGGATACCAGTACTGTTTCTGCTGAATCACTGCGCAGCTGCTTTGGCATGGTGCTGCAGGATACATGGCTGAAGGAAACAACAGTCAGAGAGAATATATCCTTTGGAAAGCAGGATGCTTCAGATAAAGAGATTATAGAATCAGCGAAACGGGCACACAGCTGGAGTTTTATCCAGCGTCTGCCGCAGGGACTGGATACAGTTATTGATGAGGATACTCTGTCACAAGGTGAAAGACAGCTTCTCTGTATTACAAGAGTCATGCTGGCGCTGCCGCCAATCCTGATTCTGGATGAAGCTACATCATCTATTGATACAAGAACAGAACTGAAGATACAGAAAGCTTTTGATACGCTGATGGAAGGAAGAACCTCCTTTGTTGTAGCACATCGTCTTTCAACGATCAGAGATGCAGATCTGATCCTTGTTATGAACCATGGAACAATCATTGAACAGGGCACACATGAGACATTGATAAAAGAAAATGGATTTTATAAAAAACTGTATGAGAGTCAGTTTTCTGAAGCCTGAGTGAAACCGGAGGCATCTCTCTTTACTATTCAAAATCAAATCAACTACAATGATGACAGAAAGAAGTAGGAGGTTATATGAGTTTTCCAAAAGGATTTCTGTGGGGCGGTGCAGTAGCCGCAAATCAGTGTGAAGGAGCGTATCTGGAGGACGGTAAAGGTCTGTCAGTACCGGATATGCTGTTGGGAGGCGACGTCAATACACCGCGTACGTTCCTGCCGAAGAATGATCCAAATGCTTTCTATCCGTCTCATGAAGCTGTTGATTTCTATCATCATTATAAGGAGGATATTGCTCTGTTTGCAGAGATGGGATTCAATACATTCCGTCTTTCACTGAACTGGGCAAGAATATTTCCGAATGGGGATGATGCAGAGCCAAACGAAAAGGGTCTGCAGTTCTATGATGATGTATTTGATGAGTGTGCAAAGTATCATATACAGCCGCTTGTCACATTATGCCATTATGAAATCCCTTGGAACATTGTAGTGAAGTATCATGGTTTCTACAGCCGTGAGACAATTGATCTTTTCATGAAGTACTGCCGTACTGTATTTACTAGATACAAGGATAAAGTAAAGTACTGGCTTACTTTCAATGAAATCAATATTGCATGTATGGGAGAAGGAGGACTTGGCGCTCTGTTCGGACTTGGACTGATGGAGGATGAAGATATCCATGCAGATCATCCGCTGAAGTTCAATGAGCTCCATAACGATCCGCAGAAGGTATTCACGGCACTGCACAATGAGTTCGTAGCTTCTGCACTCGCTGTAAAGGAAGGTCATAAGATCAACCCTGACTTCATGATTGGCAATATGATTGCACATGGAACGGTATATCCTCTTACATCCAATCCAAAGGATGTACTGGCTGCATTCGATACAGACAACTTCAAGAACAACTTCTGCGGAGATGTTCAGGTCAGAGGCGAATATCCTGACTTCATGTTCCGCTATTTCAAGGATCATCATATCGATACTTCATTCATTACTGAAGAGGATAAGAAGATTCTGAAGGAAGGCACTGTAGATATGTATACATTCTCCTACTACTCTTCCAACTGTGTAACCGTTAAGGAAGATGCAGAGAAGATTGCCGGAAATATGACACAGGGTGCTAAGAACCCGTATCTGAAGGCTTCAGACTGGGGCTGGCAGATTGATCCGGATGGACTGCGCTATACGATTGATTCACTGCATGGACGCTATCCGCATACACCTCTGATGGTAGTAGAAAACGGTTTTGGTGCTTTTGATAAAAAGGAAACAGATGGTTCTGTTCATGACACATATCGTATAGATTACTTCAGACCTCATATTCAGGCCATGAATGAAGCAATCAAGGATGGTTCGCCATTGATCGGCTATACGACCTGGGGACCGGTTGATCTGGTTTCGGCTGGAACAGGACAGTATGCAAAGAGATATGGTTTCATCTATGTAAACAGAAATGATGATGGAACCGGGGATTTTTCCAGAAGCAGAAAGGATTCCTTCTTCTGGTATCAGAAAGTCATTAAATCCAACGGTGAGGATATAGCCTGATCGCTGTTCATTGAAAGAAAGGAGAAAACACTTATGTTATTCTATCGCTGCGAAAGATGCGGGAACTTCGTTACATTCTTAACCGAGAAGACAGCCGTCACACCGACATGCTGCGGAGAGCCAATGAAGGAAGTCATTGCCAATACCACAGATGCTGCACAGGAAAAGCACGTTCCTGTTGTAACGACTGATGGAAATAAGGTTAAGGTTGCTGTGGGTTCAGTTGCACATCCTATGTTTCCAGAACATCATATCCAGTTCATCATTCTGGAAACAGAGCATGGCTATCAGAAGAAAGATCTGAAGCCGGGAGAAGCTCCGGAAGCAGAATTTGTATTAGCTGATGGAGACAAGGCGGTTGCTGCATATGAGTACTGCAACCTCCACGGTCTCTGGAAGACAAGTATCTAATGAATTGCTGAAAGCAGAGTGAAAGCTCTGTTTTCTTTTTTCCCTGAAGGCAGGCTATGCTTAAACGCGCAGCAGTCTGTTGAGCCGAAGCCTGCTATTGCAGTGCAATTGTTATAAAATAGTAGTATTAGAGAGAAAATGGCAATGGGGAAAAGAAAATCGAAAAAGAAATATCCAGCTGATTCAATTCTGACATATTTTCATCAGGAAAGAATAGTACTTCTGCTGATAACTATAACGGGCACGATTTACAATATCGGCATGCTTGCAGGTCCTTATTTTGAAGGACAGCTGGTGCAGTATTTTTATGATCTTGCGAATGGCCGGAAAACACTGCGTGATCTTTTGATACTCGCAATGGTTTATATTGGCGTAATTCTCTTTGTTCAGATAAACCGTGCTGTTAAAAGATTTTATGTAAGAAGGTTTGCGAATAATGTATCCCGTTCATTTAAACGGAATCTGTATCAGACAATGGTCTACAGCGATACAGAAAAAATGTCCAGAGAAGATGCTGGCTCTTTGATGACAAAAGCGGTCAGTGATGCGGATGACTGTACCGAAGGAATGCGAAAGTTCACAACTGAAATCTTTGATACAGGTCTTGTTATGGTTGCATATCTTGCAATGCTGGCAGTATATGACTGGAAACTGACGATTCTATGTATGATCTTTCCGCCAATTGCATATTTAATTGCTGGATTGCTGCGCAAACTTGTTACTAGAACTGCAGCTGCTGCGAGAAAGGCAACGGATAACCTGAACAGTACCATTATTGACCGCTCTGTAAATGCACTTACATATCGTTCAACAGGTCTGGAAAAGAGACAGCGTGAAATAGCTGAGGAAGGAATGGATGCCTATGAAAAGGCAACAGTCAAAGCAGAAATAGCACAGAACTCGACCCAGCCTGTCTATTATGCAATCTCCATGGCAGGAGTCATCATGATCTTTCTGTTCGGAAGCAGAAATGTACTCCATATTGGCTGGACAGTATGGACGATTGCATCATTCACAACATATCTTTCATGCTTTACGAAACTGGCAAAGAAGGCGTCTAATTCAGCAAAACTGTTCAATGCTGTACAGAAGGCTGAAGTATCCTGGCATAGAATAAAGCCTTTCCTGAAAGATCAGCCGGAAAGAGAAAAAGCAAAGGAAGCAGAAGCAGCACTTCTTGAAGTGCAGAATGTTTCATTTGGCTATGTGCCTGAGAAACAGCTGTTCTCCAATGTTTCTTTTCAGGCTGAACCTGGAGAGATCATTGGCATTACCGGTCCAATAGCATCAGGAAAATCTACATTTGGAAGAGTGTTTCTGCAGGAGTATCCGTACATAGGAAAGATACTGTATGCCGGGGAAAATATCTCTTTACTGAGGAACACAGAGATATTTGCCTATGCCGGTCATGATCCGCAGCTGTTCACGGGAACAATCAGAGAGAATATCTGTTTAGGTACAGAAAATGATCAGAGATTGCATGAAGTGATTGAAGAAGTATGCATGCAGGATGAAATCAGTTCCTTTGCAAATGGGTTGGAAACGGTGCTTGGTGAAGCAGGCTCCCGTCTCTCAGGCGGACAGCAGGCAAGAATTTCTCTAGCTAGAGCACTGTTCTCCAAGGCGCCTGTTCTGATTCTGGATGATCCTTTTTCGGCAGTTGACAGGCATACGGAGGAATCTATATTCAATTATTTGAAGATGAAGGAAAGCAATCGTATTATTATACTCATTTCCCATCGTCTTCATGTTTTCCCGCAGACAGATCAGGTAATCTGGATCAATGAGGGCAGTGCGCAGGTTTCTTCACATGATTCTCTGCTAATTAATCTGTCTGCCTATAAACAGCTATATGTGATGCAGGAGGGAGAAGATAATGCGTGAACAGTTTACGATTTTCTCAATTCTGAAAACAACAATCAGGAATCATCCTGCAGTTTTTATTCTTATGTGTGCTTCTGCGGCAGGAACAGTACTGCTGAATCTTATTCCGCCGCTGCTGCTGGGAAATGCAGTCGATGGACTGACAGCAGGTACAGCTATTACCGTCTTATTTACAGTTGGATATTTTGCGGTATTGGCACTGTCCGGTATTGTGAGCTCTCTGCAGGAAGCAATGATTACTGTCTTTGGACAGAAGATTACACATGCCTTAAGAACTTCTATGTACAAGAAGATGGAACATCTTCCTTCTTCCTACTTTGTATCACATGATTCCGGTGCAATTACATCGCGTATTGTCAGTGATGTAGATACAGTAGAAGATCTGTTCTCATCCGGCATTATTGAAATGGTATCTGACCTGGCTGGGGTAATCAGTATTCTTGTCATGATATTTCTTAAGAGTACCGGGCTTGGATTGATTATGCTGGCAGTCCTTCCGCTGCTTGCCTGGATGACATACGTATTTCAGAAGAAAATGAGAAAGGCACAGCTGCAGCAGAGAAAAGCAATTGAGGAAGAGAATGCAAATATTCCTGAGACGAGACATAATATTCGCTCCATTCATGTTTTTCATTGTCAGTCCTTTATGATTGACCATTATGATCGTGCAATTCGCAAGGGCTATACAGCTATGGAGAAGAATAATGTTTATGATTCCATCTATTCTCCAATCATTATTTCATTATCAGCTGCGGTTACTGCAGTTACTGTATGTCTGGCTGGAGAAGGCGGTATCTTTCAGTCATTATTCGGGATGACTGCAGGTACGATAGTTACAATCATTTCCTATATATCCGGCGTGTTTGAACCTCTGGAAAGTATAGGTATGGAGATTCAGTCGATTCAGTCAGCTGTCGCAGGCGTAACCCGTATTAATGAATTCATGGCAGAGGATGAAATGAGTGAAACAGAGGAAACACAGGAAGATCTTTCAAAACCGATATTGGAAATAAAAGATATGGACTTTGCATATGGCGATGAAGGCAATATCTTTACAGATATGAATATGACTGTCAGCAAAGGTGAAAGCATTATGATAACCGGTCGCACCGGTGCTGGAAAATCAACGCTGTTTAAGCTCATACTAGGTCTGTACAGCCCTCAGAAGGGCAGCGTGCGCATTTTTGGGAGAGATGCGGCATGCATACCTGCTTATGAAAAGAGAAAAGTATTTGGATGCGTGGAGCAGTCATTCCATCCTGTTTCCGGAAACGTACGTGAACAGATTACAATGCATGATACTCGTATAACAGAAGAACAGCTTGATAAATCCTTAATGATTTCAGGCATGAAGGAAGCTGTTGAACAGCTTCCAGAAGGGCTCAGTACACCATATGATGATTCCCTCTTTTCACAGGGACAGAAACAGCTTCTTTCTATTGCAAGAGCGACAGCCAGCGATCCGCAGATCCTTCTGCTGGATGAAATCACTGCTAATCTGGACAGCGGAACAGAAAAGATTCTAATGGAATCATTGCATAGAGCATCTGCAAACAGAACGGTCATATCTATTTCACATCGTCTGTTTGAAACGGAACATATCCGTACTGTTGAAATAGGAGAAAATGACTGACACCCGTGGCTGACGGGTGCCTTCTTTTTGTGTGAAATATACTGCTTTCTTAGAAACAATTGTATAATATAAAAGTCCGGAGAGACCGTGATCGTTGGGCATGGATCTCATATATCCGGAAAAAGAAACACTGTTTATCATTCGCCGCATCCATTGCGTGAGCGGCAGGAGGGAAAAATGAACAGTAGAAAAAAAGATATCCAGCGGCTGACATTGGCGGCTTTTTTTATCGCCATTGAGGTCATACTGGCATTTACACCGGTTGGCTATATTCCGGTAGGCGCTTTAAGTATTACCACACTTCATCTTCCGGTTATTTTAGCAGGAGTCCTGATTGGACCTTCCTTCGGAGCGGAGATGGGATTTGTATTTGGACTTACTTCTTTTGTCAGAGCGACAATGTCTCCGACAGTCACTTCCTTTGTATTCAGCCCGTTTGTACAGGTTGGTACAATTCAGGGCAACTTCTGGAGCCTTGTTATCTGTTTTGGTCCGCGTATCATGCTTGGATGGCTGAGCGGAATGATGTATCGTATTCTCGTAAAGCATATGCACAGCGTCGCTGCTGCCGGATTGACTGCCGCTGTAAATACAGTCATTCATACGCTCAGTGTACTTGGACTGATCTGGCTGTTCTTTGGTGAACAGTATGCGTCAGCTCTAAGTCTGTCTATGACAGCTTTGGCAGCTGCATTGGTAGCAACAATCACTACCAACGGCATTCTGGAAGCGGTCCTGGCTGCTGTGGCTATTCCTGCACTGGTGAGAGTTCTGACACCGGCAGTGGAAAGGATGGGACTTACCAATGGAAAAAAAGAAATGCATTCTGATAGGAGTGACAGGAGGAATTGCAGCATTTAAGATCTGTTCTCTTGTTTCTTCATTAAATAAAAAAGGTTATGAAGTGCATGTTCTGATGACGGAAGAGGCACAGAAGTTTGTGACTCCTCTGACATTTCAGACGCTTTCTGCACAGAAGGTTGTTTCAGATATGTTTACGGTCGACTACACGCCGGAAGTTCATCATATTGCTTTAGCAGAAAAAGCAGATTTATTTGCAATTGCTCCAGCTACAGCAAATATCATCGCAAAGGTATCCAACGGCATTGCGGATGATATGCTGACAACAACATTCTTAGCAGCAGAGTGTCCTAAGCTGATTGTGCCGGCAATGAATATGCACATGCTGGCTAACCCAGTGACGCAGGATAATATCGCCAAGTGCAGAAATTATGGTATGCATGTAATGGAACCTGCGGAAGGACATCAGGCATGCGGAGATTTCGGCAGAGGAAGAATGCCTGAAGCTTCGGAGATTGAGGATCTGATTGAGGAAATGCTGACGGCACCAAAATTTCTGAGAGGAAAGAGAATATTGATAACAGCCGGTCCGACAGAAGAAGCAATTGATCCTGTTCGCTGTATTACCAATCATTCCTCCGGAAAGATGGGCTATGCACTGGCTAAGGCAGCGCGCAATTTTGGTGCTGAGGTAACACTTGTTGCAGGAAGAAACTATTTATCTGATATCAGCGGTGTTGAAATGATCCATGTTCTATCTGCTGCAGATATGGCAGAGGAAGTACTGACAAGACAGGACAGCAGCGATGTCATGATCCTGGCAGCGGCTGTTGCTGACTATACACCATTGGAAACAGCGGAGAATAAGATTCATAAGGGTGAAGGGAATACTTCTATTGATCTGAAAAGAACAGTGGATATTCTTAAAACACTTGGATCTCATAAGAGAAAAGGACAGATTCTGATCGGATTTTCTATGGAAACTGATGATATGATAGCGAGAACTGAGAAAAAGCTGAAAGAAAAAAACTGTGACTACATTGTTGCGAATAATCTGAAAGAAAAAGGAGCAGGATTTCAGACTGATACAAATAAAGTGACGGTGATCTCTGAAGGCAATGAGGAAAGCATGGAACTTATGAGCAAGGATGAAACTGCTGTCAGAATACTGGAATACTGTCTGAAGGAGAATATCTGATGCCTGTACTGTTAATAATTGATGTTGGCAATACCAATATCAATATAGGAATCATTAAGGGAGACAGTGTGATTGGCTCTTTCCGTTTGACAACGAAGACACCGCGCACTTCTGATGAATATGGCATTGTATTCCGCAATCTTTTAGAATCCAGCAATATGGAACATAAGGATATTGAAGCAGTTGTTATTTCTTCTGTCGTTCCAAAGATCATGTATTCTCTGACTTCCGGAGTTAAAAAGTATATGTGCAAGGATCCGATTATTGTCGGCCCTGGTATACGTACCGGCATTAAGATTGAAACTGATAATCCGCGTGAAGTCGGCGCAGATAGAATTGTGGATATAACCGCGGCATATCATCTGTATCATCGCAACTGTTTTATTGTTGACTTCGGTACGGCCACAACATTTGACTATGTTGACGAGAATGGTGTATTCCGCAATACAGTTATAGCTCCAGGCATTGGTATCAGTGCTACTGCTCTAACTTCTCAGACTGCAAAGCTGCCTGAGATTGAAATACAGAAACCTGCAAGCATACTGGCAAGAAATACGATTACAGGTATGCAGGCAGGTGTCGTCTACGGTTATATCGGTCTGGTCGAATATATCCTGAAACAGATGAAAAAGGAACTGAAGATCAAGGATGCATATGTTATCGCAACCGGTGGACTTGGCAGAATTATTGCAAAGGAAACGAAAGAGATCGATGAATATGATCCGGATATTGCCTATAAGGGCATGAAAATTCTTTATGAGCTGAATAGAGACGAGGCCAAGAAAAGATGAAAGTGTTTGATCTGCACGCTGACATTGCCTGTGCTATTGAAGATGACGCTGCAAATGGTGAAAAGACAGTTCTTAGAGATCATTGGAAGAAACGTTTCAGCGATGGAGAACTGACATGGAGCGCAGCCGCTTCCTTCTTTGCTGGGAAGGAATCATGGGAAGACATGGTTCGTACAGTAAAGATGGTATCGGATGATATTGGTGCTTCCGAATTTAAAAAGATTCTGTCTCCAGAGGATCTGAATGAGAATCAGGATGGCACTGCATTCATGATGACGATAGAAGGAATGTGCGGCATTCATGATCATGTGTCAGAGAAGATACAGTGGCTCTATGATCAGGGAAATCGCATAGGCTCTCTGGAATGGAACGATCAGAATGATTTGGCAACAGGCAATTCCGGCGATCCATGCAGAGGATTGACACAGATGGGATTTGAAGCAGTGAAGAAAATGAATGAACTGCATTTTATTCTGGATGTATCTCATGCAAATGAGTATACATTCTGGGATGTTCTTTCAGCTTCAAGTCTTCCAATTCTGGCAACGCATTCTAATGCAAAGCACAACTGTTTTCATGAAAGAAACCTGACAGATCAGCAGCTGCGTGCAGTTGCCGAGAAGGACGGACTTGTCGGGATGAATTCATGTGCACCATTTATCAGTGAAAAAGCTGAGGAGCAGGATGCGATGCATTTAGCAGAACATGCAAGATATATTGCGGATCTTATCGGTGTAGAACATGTAGCATGCGGATTTGATTTTGGAGGCTACTACTCCGAAAAAAAGAGATTGGATCTTGGCGGTCCTGAAGATACACAGAACTTTATTCATGCTCTGAACAAGGTTGGATTCGGCGAGGAAGATATTATGGCAATTGCCTATGGAAATGTCTTTAGATTTCTTCGCAGATATATGTAAAAAAGAGAGATGGACATTGCTGTCCGCCTCTCTTCTCATTTCCAGAGTACATCCGGATATTCTCCGGATTTTTTCTTTTCTGCAATCTTGCTGACAACGGTAGGCTTGTCTTCCTGATAGGTCACTCCGAACCATTGGTCAGAGGAAGAAAGCATCTTGACCTTGACTTTGTTCTCCTGTACAAGCTTGCCCATCATAGTAGGAATCACATGCTCACATTTCATAGGATTCGTCTGAAGATTCTGTTTTAAGAATTCTGCAAATATAGGTTCTGCCTCATCAAAGATCTTTGGCGTGAATCCCCAGAAGTTCATGGAAACCAAGGCGCTGTCATCAATTGTTTTCCATTCACCGTTGCTGTCATATACTGCATGCCCATTCTGCAGTGCTATTTTCTGTATTTCTGCTATATGAGAAAGATATCCATCTTTCTCCTCACAGAGACCTCTTGTTACAGTCCCGTTTTCAGTCAGTGTATTCAGGCACTTGAAGCCGACCATTGCATAGGCGTCATCCTGAATCTCATTGCAGAGATAGTCATAGATCACCTTATAGGCGTCCTTGCCATAGAAGTCATCCGCATTGATGATGGCAAATGGTTCATTGACGATACCTTTGCATGCAAGCAGGGCATGGGTTGTTCCCCATGGCTTCTCTCTTCCTTCAGGTACTTGGAATTCATTCGGGATGTTAGCCATATCCTGATATGCAAACTCTACTTCCATGCCGCCATTCTGCACTCTGTCTGTCAGAGCTTTGCGGAATAGAGATTCATGTTCTCGGCGAATGATCAGAACAACCTTGCGGAAGCCCGCGCGCCATGCGTCATAGATAGAGAATTCAATGATAGGCTCTCCATGACTGCCGACGCCATCGATCTGTTTCATGCCTCCATATCTGCTGCCCATACCGGCAGCGAGAATAACAAGTGTTGGATTCTTGGACATAATGTAATTTTCTCCTTCAATCTGACATTATTATATCATTTCATCAAATTCTGTTCTGTTACAATATTGTCATGAAGAAAATCATATTAGCTTCTCAGAGTCCAAGAAGAAGAGAATTGCTGCAGAAATGTGTCTCTGACTATCAGATCGACCCTGCAGATGTGGACGAGACATTGGATGACACGCTGGATACACCTTCTGCCATAAGAGAACTCGCACTAAGAAAGGCCGAATCAGTACTGAAGAGACATCCGAATGCAGTTGTTATTGGAGCTGACACTGCAGTGATTGCGGATGATGAAATTATGGGGAAGCCAAAGAATGATGCAGATGCCTGCCGCATGCTGAAGAAACTGCAGGGACGTACACATAAGGTGATAACAGGACTGTCAATTGTAAGTTTGAAACATAAATATACGGATGTAAGTATATCCTATGTGACCTTCTGTGAAATGAGCAATGCTGAAATCAGAGAGTATATTGCTACAGGAGAATGCTTGGATAAGGCAGGCGCCTATGCGGTACAGGGGACTGGAAGCAGGTATATTACGCATATTGAGGGCGATTTCTATGCAGTTATGGGACTCCCTGTCCATCTAGTTTATGAAGAGCTGCGGCATCTATCTCAGTATTGAAAATGAATGAGTTTTTGGTATGATAGAGGAGCGCCGATTTAGTATAGCGGTAATACAGATCCATGGTAAGGATCAGCGGGCAGTTCAACCCTGCCAATCGGCACTTGACAGCACTTTCCGTCTTCGGACGGCTTTTTTTTGCTTAAACAACTCAAATTATATACTGCTGTTGAAGACATATGGCGTTTTGTGATGATACTTGCATATGCTATAATTGCGTGAGAATTAATGAAGGAGATGATCCTGCTTGACTGGTTATTCATTCGCGTTAACAATGACAAATATCCGTAATATTGCACAGATGATTCTGGATATTTTTATAATATGGCTGATTATTTATTATGCACTGCGTATTGTACGTTCCAACACTCGCACGATACAGATATTTAAGGGAATTATATTGATTATCCTTGTGGATGGTCTTGCTAAGCTTCTTGGTCTGAAGACACTGGAGTACTTTGCGGATGTTTTCCTGAACTGGGGTTTTCTTGCAATCATCATAATCTTTCAGCCGGAGATTCGTTCTCTGTTGGAGAAAATGGGAAAGTCGAATGTATTCTCACGTATCACTACATTGAGTGTAAACGAGAAGGAAACACTGGTTGACCAGATTGTGACAGCAGTAATGCTGCTGAGCAAGGATCAGACAGGCGCATTGATATCTCTGGAACAGTCTCAGTCTCTCGATGATTTTATTTCGACTGGAACGAAGATGGACTCACAGGTCTCTGCTGAACTCCTTGTCTCGCTGTTTGTTACTTCGACACCTCTTCATGACGGCGCAGTTATTATCCAGGGTGATCGTATTGCATGTGCAAGTGCATATTTTCCTCCGACCAGCAGGGAACTTCCTTCCCGCTATGGTGCAAGACACAGAGCAGCGATAGGTATTTCTGAAGTTTCAGACTGCGTCACAATTGTTGTTTCAGAAGAAACAGGAACTGTGTCTATAGCAGAAGGGGGAAAGATATTCCCTGTTGACCGCAAACAGCTTAGAAGCTATCTGATGAGAGTTATCTGCGGCAAGGCTACTGAAGTGTATTCCAATCATCATAATGACAGAAGGCCTTCTGATCCTTCTGCTAAGAAAAAGTCCAGCATTCTGAATAAGCTTTCTGTCAGAAAGCAGGATGAGGCAAAGGATGAAAAGATTCATGCAGAAGAGGTTAAGCCTGCAGAGATCAATCCTGCTGATCAGACTGAAAGTACAATTGATGAAATTCATGAGCAGACTGATCGTGAAGCACAGGCGGCCAGAATCAAGCTGCCGCATAAGAAGAACAGACCGCAGCCTGGATATCCAGAACAGGAGAAACGAGTGATGCCTCCTGAGATACCGTCTGAAATAGAAAAAACAGCAGAAAAAAACAGCAGTGATACATCCTCAAAGCACGTCATGACACCTGAAGAGGTCAAGGCTGCACGTGAAGCCGCACTGAATTCCTATCGTCATATAGACAGCAGGAAGGACAATGCAGATGCAAAGAAGCATGACATCAACAAGATCACTGGGTTCAATGAAGATCTTGATGATACATTCCGTATGGTGGATGACACACTGCCTGAGAATTCCTCCAGTAAGCATAAAGGAGGTGATCAGAAATGACGGGTGAAGAAAAGAAGGACCTCCTGAAAGATGAGGAGGATGAAAAGGACAAGAAGCAGAAGGACGCCAGGAAGGTAGAGCATGCTAAGAAGATAGCTGCTCAGACCAAACGTGTAGCAGAATCCTATGAGCATCTGGAAGCAATGCTGGTCAGAATATTTCATTTCTTTTCAACATTGCTTGATAAGATACTCTTCAATCGCAAGCATAGCAGGATTATTGCATTGGTATTGGCGGTTCTGCTCTATGCGGTAGTCAATTACAATGACATGGCAAAAATTTATACCACATCGCTGCAGTCAAGCAAACAGGTAACAGATGTTGCTGTAACTGCCCGTTATAACGAAGATACTTTTGAACTTTCAGGGCTTCCATCAACTGCAGATATTACAATTACGGGAGATGCGACCAGTGTTACGAATGCTGCCAGTTCTACAAGCGGTACGATCGTTGCCGATCTGGAAGGACTGACGGAAGGACAGCATGAAGTAAAGCTGACTGCGGAAGGGTACTCAAGCGGTGTCAATGTAGTCATCGATCCCTCAACTGCTGTAATTACACTGAAGAAGAAGACTACAAAGAAGTTTGATATCTCCTATGACTTTATCAATACAAACAAGATGGATGATATCTATTCATTAGGAACACCGCAGTTCGATTCAACTAAGGTGAATGTCAGAGCTTCCTCGGATACACTGGATTCTATTTCCTTTGTGAAGGCGCTGATTGATGTATCCGGACAGACATCTGACTTTGAAACAGATGCGAAGCTGGTTGCCTATGATGCGGATGGCAACACCGTTAAGGCGGATATTGTACCTGAAACAGTGCATGTATCAGTTCCAGTCACTTCTTCCAGCAAGACTGTACCAGTTGAGGTGCAGGTGAGCGGAGAAGTGCCGGATGATCAGGCAATTGAAAGTATCACCATGGACCAGCAGAATGTAACGATCTATGGATCAGAATCAGTGCTGGCATCGATTGACAGTGTTGCTGTAACGCTGGATGCTTCTACACTGACAAAGAACGCGACTGTACTGAGGCCTATTGTTCTTCCTTCCGGTGTATCCAGTTCCAATGTAAGCCAGATAACTATGACTGTTACATTGGGAAAGGCCGTTGAGAAGACAGTTGATAATGTACCGATAAATGTTAAGAATAACAACAATCACTACAAGGCATCTCAGCCTGACAATATAACGACTGCATCAGTTACAGTGAAGGGCACTGAGAACAATATCAATTCGATAACAGCTGATGATATTTCAGTTTATATCGATATGAGCAAGGCTGAACCAGGCGTACAGACATTCAAGCTGCATGTAGATCAGCCTGACAGCGGACTTGCTGTGTATACTCTTACGGATACTGAATATGAACTGAATGTGCTTGGAGAAACGACAGATGATACATCAGATACTGATGAAGGGACGAATGTAAACAATGACTAAATACTTTGGAACTGACGGATACCGTGGAAAAGCAAATGAGGGTCTGAATGCTGATGATGCTTTTGCAGTAGGAAGATATCTAGGATACTACTATGGCAAGAATGGAAGAAGAAAGATTGTGATTGGAAAGGATACACGTCTTTCCAGTGATATGCTTGAGAATGCACTTGCTGCAGGTATTTCTTCAGAAGGATGCGATGCATATCTTCTTGGCTACTGCCCGACACCAATGGTCTGCTATCTGACAAGAACAGAGGATTTTGAATGCGGTGCTATGATCAGTGCATCTCATAATCCTTTCTATGACAACGGCATCAAAATCTTCTCAAAGGAAGGTATTAAGCTTCCTTCTGAAATTGAAGATTTGATCGAAGATTATCTGGATCATAAGGTTGCTATTGAGTATGCCAAGGGAGAGAATATCGGACGTATTGTCCGCTATGACGATGGTATGGAGCATTATCTTGACTGGGTAGAAAAGGAATTCCCGACAGATCTTGCTGGATTTAAGCTGGCTGTAGACTGTGCCAATGGCTCTGCTTCCTTTACTGCTGAAAGAGCACTGAAGAAACTGGGTGCTACTGTTACAATGTCCAATGACCAGCCGGATGGAACAAATATTAACAATGGATGCGGTTCTACTCATCCTGATAAGTTCAGAAAGTTTGTTCAGGCAGGTGACTTCGATCTTGGGCTGACATTTGATGGCGATGCGGACAGGCAGATACTGATTGCTCCGGACGGAGAACTGATCGACGGTGACACAGTTCTGTACATCTGCGGCAAATACTACCGTGATGTGAACAGGCTGAAGGGGAATACAATTGTTACAACAGTCATGGCGAATCTCGGTCTCTGGAAGGCAATGGAGAGAGAGAACATTGCTGTTGAGAAGACAGATGTAGGCGATAAGAATGTCTATGAGATGATGTGCCGTAAGGATTATGTTGTCGGCGGTGAGCAGAGCGGTCATATTATCTTTAAGTATCATGAAACAACAGGTGATGGTCTGGTAACAGCACTGGCTATTCTGAAGATCATGAAGGTAACAGGCAAGGGTGTAATTGAACTGAGGAACGGTCTGAAGATCTATCCGCAGGTATTGAAGAATGTTAAGGTTTCTGACAAGACAAAGGTCATGGATGATCCTGAGGTACAGAAGGCTGTTGAACAGGCGGAAAACTCATTGAATGGAGATGGACGTATTCTTGTGCGTCCTTCGGGAACAGAGCCGCTGCTTAGAGTAATGGCTGAAGCAGGAACAGATGAACTGTGCCAGAATGCAGTTGACACAGTTGCCGATGTGATTGCAGAAAAATACGGAATATGATACGTAAGACAGGCAGAAGCCTGTCTTTCTTCTTCCAATTATGTGATAAGATATTGTTAGGTGATAAATATGAAAAAAGTAATTTCAATTGTTGAGGATGAAAAGGATTTGAATGAACTTGTAAAGAGGTATCTGGAGAAGGAGGGATATGAAGTGCGCTCCTACCTCACCTTTGATGAGGCAAGTGAACATACGTCAGATGATGATGTACATCTCTGGATTCTGGATATCATGCTGGGAGACAAAAGCGGCTTTGACCTGATTGAAGAGATACGTATGCATAATTCAGAAGCACCGGTCATCTTTATGTCAGCTAGAGACAAGGAATTCGACCGTATTATTGGTCTTGAAAAAGGATCTGATGACTATATTACAAAGCCATTTTCTCCGAAGGAACTTGTGCTCAGAGTCAATAATCTGATCCACCGTGTATACAAGGACGATGATCAGTATGTAACGGTAGACGGCTATGACATTGATGAGACGCAGAGAGTTGTCAGTGAGGGCTCTGCTAAGATTGATCTGACTACAAAGGAATTCGATCTTCTGATGCTGTTCGTCAATAACAGAGGAACTGCTTTCCCTCGTGAACAGATACTTTCAAAGG
Organism: Bulleidia sp.; assembly: GCA_041859965.1. GTDB lineage: Bacteria > Bacillota_I > Bacilli_A > Erysipelotrichales > Erysipelotrichaceae > Bulleidia. The sequence goes on from JBFLGD010000017.1 coordinate 35,394, forward strand.
TCTGGGAAGAAAACTATTTCGGCAGCGACCGTGTTGTTGATGATACACTGCGAAGACTCAGAAAGAAGATGCCGAATCTGAGCATACAGACAATCTATGGATTCGGATACAGGCTGGGATGAAAAGACTTCATCTATGGCTGAATGAGCTCAGTCTGACCCAGCAGCTGCTGGGTATCATTCTGCTGTTTGTAGCACTTCTGGGAGGATTTGTATTCTTCTTCCTTTCACCGGCAATTGACCGATTTTCAACAACGGAAGCATATGAGCAGCTTCATAATTCGCAGTCGAGCATTATTTACTACGTCAATGAGCATCCAAGTGAACTGCCTGAACTTGGCAGTACAGATGCAACGATTGTACAGGCAATGTATGATCCTGACAGTGACACACTGACGATTATGGCAGGCAATACACTGCCTGCAGCTGTCACTTCTGATATCCGCACAAAGGCAGAGGAGGATCTTGCTGGAACGCAGGACTATTCCGTTGATGCTGTTCAGCAGAGCGATACCAGCAAGACATCGCATTATCTGTATTCCATGACGCTTCTGAAGGATGGAAGATTTCTGGTGTCCGTTATTCAGGATGCTTATCGAGTGCAGTTCAGAAAGTCACTGTTCAACGGAATCATTCTGATGAATGTGGTCGTTGTCAGCGTACTGTTCATTCTGCTGATCGTCTGGGTAAGTTCTTTGATCTATCCTCTTTCTCAAATCAAGACATATATCACACGTATTAAGAATGATGAACCGGCGGTATTGAATGTAAAGAGAAATGATGAGATTGGTGAGGTAGCATATGCACTGACGGAGATGGAGGATGAGCTTTCCAAACAGAACCGTGAAAAACAGGAAATGATACAGAATATTTCTCATGATCTGAAGACGCCGATTGCGACTATCAAATCCTATTCAGAGGCAATCAAGGACGGTGTATATCCATACGAAACCCTGGAAAAGTCTGTGGATGTCATTATTGAGCATGCAGACAGACTTGAGAAAAAGGTAAAAAGCCTGATTGTTCTGAATAAGATGGACTATCTTCTGGATGAATGTCCGGAAGGGGATAATCTGGATATGAATGATGTGATACAGAAGGCAATCCTTTCTTTGAAGGTAATCAAACCTGAGATTGATATCATTGCAGACACAGATCCGGATATCAAGTTCCATGGAGAAGAGGAGCCATGGCGCATTACTGTGGAGAATCTGATTGACAATGCACTGCGCTATGCCAAAAAGACAATTACTGTTACTCTGCATGAGAATGAACTGTGTGTAAAGGATGATGGCAGAAGTATTGATGAATCAGTTCTTCAGTCCTTATTCCATCCTTATGAAAAAGGTACAGATGGGCAGTTTGGACTGGGACTTTCCATTGTATACAAGGTATGCACAACATATGGCTACCGTGTAGAAGCCGAGAATCTTCCTGAGGGCGGGGTCAGCTTCAGGATCTGGAAGGATAAGAGCAGGCACCCGCATCATAAGAAGCATAATTCTGCAAAAGAAAAGGAAACTGCCGTTAAGAAAGCTTAACGGCAGCTTCTTTTTAAGGTAGAATAAGCAGGCATATGACAGAATATAAAATGATAGAAGGCGTGAAATGCGCCTATACAGAATCCGGCGCAGGCAGAGATGTCATTCTGATGCACGGATGGGGACAGAATAAGGAAATGATGGTCCTGATACAGGAACATCTGCAGGACCGTTTTCATGTATGGTCTCTGGATTTCCCGGGCTTTGGCGAATCGGATAATCCGCCGGAGGCATGGGGCGTACCTGACTATGAGAAGTTCTTCGCTTCCTTTATTGAAGCAAATCATATCAAGTGTCCAATCCTGATAGGACATTCTTTTGGATGCAGAGTAGCCATCCGTTACGCAGCTGATTATCCAGACAATGTATATAAGATGTGCCTGACGGGAGCCGCTGGTATCCGCCCTAGACATGGTCTTGAATGGCAGCTGAAAACCAAGGCATATAAAGCCGGAAAATGGCTCCTGAAAGCAGCCGGACAGACGGAACAGCTCGAAGCAATGCAGAAGTCAGCAGGTTCGGAAGATTACAGAAATGCCAAAGGGGTTATGAGACCGACCTTTGTAAAGGTAGTCAATGATGATGTTTCACCCGTATTGAGCCAAGTAAAATGCCCTGTACTGCTCGTATGGGGAGAGAATGATACCGCAGCACCGCTGTGGATGGGAAAGCAGATGGAAAAGGAAATGAAGGATGCTGGACTGGCTGTATTTGAGAATGATGATCATTGGGCATATTGGCACCAGCCGCAGAGGTTCAATGCCTGTCTGGATATTTTTCTGAAGGAGGAACAGTAATGAAGACTTTGCTGGATATACTGCTGTTTGCGGCAATGGTATTTGCCATGGTCATTCCTGTGAAGCATACGCTCTTTATCTTTCAGCAGAACCGGTATGAGATTGGCAGAATGAATGCATGGCTGAAGGAAAATATATGGCTGAACGCAGCTAAGAGTATGATTCCTCTATTCCTTGCGGCGGCAGGCATTATCCTGGGAGTAATACCGGCTATCTGCGAGTATGCGGCAATTATTGTGTGTATTCTGCTTGGTCTGTATGGTTTTAAGGATGAGAAAACAAAGACATATATTAAACCGTTGGTATACACAGGAAGAGTTAAGAGACAGATTGCTGTAATGGCAGTTCTGGCTGCACTGTGGAATCTTGCTCTGATACTGTCAGACTTCTACTTTGCAGCACCGCTCAGTGCATATCTGATGTCATGGGTACTTCTTTATCCAATGGCAGGTATTACGGCACCGGTGGAGGCTGCTGTCAAAGAGTCCTATCTCAATGATGCAAAGAGAATTCTGAAACAGCGTCCGGATCTGATCCGGATAGGTATTACTGGTTCTTTTGGCAAAACAACAACCAAGAACATCGTGCAGTCAGTTCTTTCGGAAAGATACAATTCCTTAATGACACCGGCTTCCTATAATACGCCTATGGGCATTACAAGAACGATCCGGGAACTGCTGAAGCCGATCCATCAGGTATTTGTCTGTGAGATGGGTGCTGATCATGTCGGTGAGATTTCCTATCTGATGGATTTTGTACATCCTTCCATTGGCATTGTTACTTCCATAGGCCCGCAGCATCTCAATACTTTCGGATCTCAGGAGAACATCATCCATGAGAAGATGATGGAAGTGGAAATGCTGCCGGAGAATGGATACGCAATTCTGAACTACGACAATGAATTTATCAGGGAATATCAAATACGCAGTCATGTTAAGAGAACAACGTATGGTATCCAGAATCAGGATGCGGATTACAGAGCTGTCAATATTGTCTATTCACAGACCGGCTCTCACTTCACTGTTGTTCATGAAGATGAAGAAATAGAGATTGAAACACGACTGCTTGGTGAACTGAATGTTCTGAATATACTGGCTGCTGTAGCAGCTGCTAGGTATCTGAAGGTTGACTGGCATACGATACAGAGAGCATGCCGTCAGATGAAACAGGTGGAGCATCGTCTTGAACTGAAAAAGATCAATGGATACCGCTTCATTGATGATGCCTTCAATTCCAACCCGACCGGATCTGCAATGGCATTGAATGTACTTGCCATGATGCCGAATCATCGTTATCTTGTAACGCCTGGAATGATCGATCTTGGTGAAAGACAGAATGAACTGAATAAGCACTTCGGCACATTGATGAAGAATCGCGCAGATACAGTTATTCTGGTAGGAGAAATCCAGACAAAACCCATTTACGAAGGTCTGCAGGAGTCGGGTTTTGACATGAACAATGTCATTGTCATGTCAAGGGAAAGAGATGCACTGACTTATATTTATCAAAATGCATCAGTTCAGGATACGATCCTTCTGGAAAATGATCTGCCGGATGCTTTCAACCATTAATAGCATTTATTGGACACATGGAGACATGTGTCTTTTATTTGATAAAACATTAACAAATTTATGACACGGGTATAAATTTGTGATACTATTGCCTTGTTAAAAATTTAACAAAAGGGAGATACGAATATATGGATTGGGCTGTAATTGCTACTTGGAAAATGTCTCTTGACGGACTCTGCAAAGCATCCGAGCTTCTTGAAATGGGAACAACAGTAGAGGAATCTTTGATCATCGGTGTCAATAACGTAGAAGATAATCCTGCTTTCCATTCTGTAGGGCTTGGCGGAAGACCGAATAGAGAAGGTCATGTTACGATGGACGCCGGATTTATGGATGGCGATACGCTTCATTTCGGAGCAGTAGCGGATATTGAGGGATTCCGTTCTCCAATCCGTATTGCCCAGTCTCTAGTAGACAGAGAAGCAAATAATTTACTTGTTGGAAGAGGTGCAGAAGAATATGCACGTGCCTATGGTTTTGACCAGAGAGATAATCTGACGGATGAATCTAAGGCCATGTATCAGGAAGAAAAGGGAAAGAGAAAAGATCCTTCTCCATACCGCGGACATGATACGGTCTGCTTCCTTGCCAAGGATATAAGGGGAAAGATCTGTTCCGCTACTTCTACCTCCGGTCTCTTTATGAAGGATCCGGGAAGAATCGGAGACACACCATTTCCTGGCGCAGGCTATTACGCAGATTCGTATGTAGGCGCTGCTGCTTCAACAGGAATGGGAGAAGAAATCATGAAGGGTTCCTGTTCCTTCCTTGCTGTGCAGTATATGAAGCAGGGCATGGATGTAAAGGAAGCAGCTGATAAGACAGTCCGTGATCTGGATAATGAACTGGTCAGAAGAAACGGGCACGCACAGCCTATATCCTTAATTGCCATGGATAAGGATGGCAACTGGGGAGTCGGTACTAATGTGCCATTCACCTTCACGTATGCTTCATCCAGTCAGGTTCCAACACTTTATGAAGTACTTCCAAGTGTCGGCGGTCCGCAGATTCATCCATTTGTCAGCGGTTTATGATCATAATAAAGCTCTCTGCAGTGATCTTCAGAAGGATCTGCTGCAGAGAGCTTTTATATACTTTTACTACGCTGATACAGAAGCGGCCTTGCGGAAGAGAACAATGCCGATCAGAAAGAATACAGCGATGGAGCCGACTCCTACATTGACTGAGCCAGTCAACTGAGAGGCAGCGGATACAACGATTGTTCCAAGAAAAGCGGCACCTTTTCCGCAGATGTCCAGAAGACCAAAGTATTCACCGGACTGATCTGCAGGGATGATCTTTGTATAGTAGGAGCGTGACAGAGCCTGAATGCCTCCCTGAAACATGCCAATAACAACAGCAAGTACCCAGAACTGCCATTGATACTGCAGGAAGAAAGCAAAGATGGCACAGCATAGATAGGCAGTGATACATATTGTAATCAAGCGTACAGAATCATACTTCTTTGAGAATCTTCCAAATGCAATTGCACTTGGGAAGGCAACGAACTGGGTAACAAGAAGAGCAAGCAGAAGTCCTGTCGTATTCAGTCCCAGTGCTTTTCCGTATGTAGTAGCCATATCAATGATGGTGTATACACCATCAATGTAGAAGAAGAATGCGAGCAGGAAGAACAGTATCTTTTTATGATGCATTGCATTTTTCAGTGTCTGACCAAGCTGACGGAAGGCAGAGGAAACACTGCCTGTATTATTTTTATTGAAGTGTTTCTGACGGTAAGTTTTTAGAAGAGGAATTGTAAACAGGAACCACCATAATGCTGTAATGATGAATGAAAGCCCGAGGCTCAGTCCTGTGCTTAGTCCCATACGCGGGCCGAAGAGATAAATAATCAGAGAAACAATGAATGGAATGCAGGAACCGATATAGCCCCATGCATATCCCTGTGAAGATACACTGTCAACACGGTCTTCCTCTGTAACGTCAATCAGCATGGAATCATAGAAAATCAGTGAGGAACTGTAGGCTGCCTTGGCACCGATGTATACGATCAGGAACAGAAGCCATTGGGAAGTGAATCCCATCAGCATGCACAGTACACATCCAATCAGTACTGCTGCTGTAAAGAATGGTTTTTTTCTCCCTTCACGGTCAGTCATTGTACCAAGCACCGGCCCTGATAGAGCAACTAATAAGGTGGATATGGATGTTGCATAGCCCCAGTAGGCAAGATAATCTACAGATGTAATATTCTGCGCTTCTGCAAGGGTGCTGAAGTAGATCGGCATGATCGTTGATACGAGAAGTGTAAAGGCGGAATTGCCGACATCATAGACCACCCAGTTTCTTTCTTCCTTTGTCAGTCCATTCATGATCAAGGCTCCTTTTTCCTGAAAATTATAGAAGAATGAATTGTGTTCTACTATCAGTTTTCTGTTAATTTCATGAAAAGAACATAAACCTTCACATACTGTAAAAAAGAATTTATTATGGAAACAAGAGGTGAATGCTATGAATGATAAATACTATCCGGTTATATGGGCACACAGAGGTGCTTCTGGAATAATGCCTGAGAATACACTGCTGTTCTTTCAGAAGGCGGCTGAATTAAAGGCTGATGGTGTGGAGCTTGATATACAGCTGACAAAAGACGGTCAGATCGTTGTGATGCATGATGAGAGACTGGAAAGAACTTCCAATGGAAAAGGATGGGTGAAGGATTATACACTGGCGGAACTTAGAAAACTGGAATTCAATAAAACACATCCTGAAGCAGGCCACGCAGATATTCCAACTATGAAGGAAGTATTTGAACTGCTGAAGCCGACCAAACTGACGATTAATATTGAATTGAAAACAGGGATCTTTGACTATGAAGGCATTGAAAAGAAAATCATCGATCTGACTCATGAAGAGGGCTTTGAGAACAGAGTTATTTATTCTTCTTTCAATCACTATTCCATTATGAAGATACAGGAGCTTGATCCGCAGGCAAAAACTGCATTCCTGTATGCGGATGGAACAATGGATATGCCTGAGTATGGAGCAGCACATCATGTGGATGCTCTGCATCCAGCTCTCTATAATCTTCGCTATCCTGAATTCCTTTCCAAATGCAGAGAGAAGAATCTGGAACTGAATGTATGGACAGTCAATGAGGAAGAATATGTACGCATCTGTCTGCAGGCACAGGTACATGGCATTATTACCAATTATCCTGATATGGCACGCAGAGTGACTGAGGAATGTCTGCATGGATAAAACATACAGAGCTTTTGTCAGTGAGGAGATACAGCCATGGCTGAATACCTGCGTAAAGGAGGGAGAGATTCTCTCTAAAGACGGTATTCGTATTCATTACTGCAAAGCTGTGAATCCGCATGAAAAAGCTGCTGTACTGATGGTACATGGCTTCTGTGAATTCTTTGGAAAGTATCATGAGACTGCTATGCGCTTCTACCAGGCAGGATTTTCTATCTTCTTTCTTGAACTGCGCGGGCATGGAAAGAGTGACAGGTCAGTCTCCTTTCCTGATGAACGTGTCTATGTGAAATCTTTTGATGAGTATGTGTCAGATATTCATGTTTTCTATGAGCAGATTGTCATGAAGGAAAGTCTGACACACCGCTGTTTTCTTTTTGCCCATTCCATGGGAGGGACAGCTTCTGCACTGTATCTGGAAGAATATCTGCATGATTTTGACTGTGCCGTTCTTTCTTCGCCAATGCTGAAGGTGAATTATGGAAAGATACCGCCTTTAGCAGTAGACGCCTTGGCGATATATTCAAAAGCAGCAGGCAAGCAATATGAGTATGCACCAGGCCAGTCCTCTTTTACGGGAAGAGATGAATTTGAAAAAAGTTCCAGTATGGATTATGACCGCTATCTTTATCAGCTGCACCAGCGCATCAGCCACCCGGAGTATCAGACATGGGGCGGAACAATGGGATGGTGTGCAGCTGCCAAGAAGGAAACTGAAAAGGCATTGGGGAATGCAGAACTGATACAGACACCGGTTCTTCTTCTGCAGGCAGGCGCGGACACAATGGTGGATCTGGAAGGACAGAACAGATTTCAGAAGAAGTGTCCTAAGGCAACTCTGATTGTTTTCCCTGAAGCAAAACATGAACTGTTCAATGGTACTGAAACAATCAGAAAGAACTGGTATAAGGATGTTATCGATTATTTCGATGCTTATGCGAAATAATCGGATCTGATGTTTCTGAGTCTAAAAAAACAAACCGTTTTTGTTGCAATTGTTCAACTGCCATGGTATATTAAATGAGCGCTTAAAAGCAGTTAAGTCTTGTAGGTGCACTTGGCAGTGAGGAAATACTCAAGAGGCCGAAGAGGTGCCCCTGCTAAGGGCATAGGTCGGGAAACCGGCGCGAGGGTTCAAATCCCTCTTTCCTCGCCATTGTGGTTCTTTGGAGTAGTGGCTTATCTCGTCTCCCTGTCACGGAGAAGATCACGAGTTCGAATCTCGTAAGAACCGCCATTAAAATCCCCGGTGAGTGTCTTCATCGCTATATACAAATAAAGCTGGTTCTTTGGAGTAGTGGCTTATCTCGTCTCCCTGTCACGGAGAAGATCACGAGTTCGAATCTCGTAAGAACCGCC
>JBFLGD010000018.1:0-43758 GCA_041859965.1 Bulleidia sp.
GCTTCTCCTGGCTGCCCAATACCATCTGCATGGTCTCATATAAGCCTTTTGAAAAAGATCCATGCGACACTAATAAAATCCGCATTTCTATTGCCCCCGTATTACTCTTACTCAAATTAAGTAAGCGTTTGCATTTCTTGATTACATAATATTGTTTCTATTTTTCTTTTGGTCTCAACTTAGTGCATAGTCATTATGCAACTCATTGAATTTATTCGATGGATACTGGGCCAGCGGCATTTTTAATTAATAAAATATTCTGCATAAATAGCATATTGACACAGCAAAAAGAGATAAAATTTCGCACTTGAGCAGAACAGATACATATAAGTGTTTTAGTTATCATGTGTGCACATAATTACAAGCAAAAAAAACATGCATGTATGACACAGGCAGTCCTATGCAGGAATGTCTGCATGCATAAAGTTGACATGCATTCTGTATGTCTTAAAATATCATTATCTTGTCAAGATCTTATCGTAGTCAAAATGATTGAAGGTGGACGGGATCCGAAAAGGATTTTATCCGCCTTTTCATTTTGACTGGAGGTCATTATGGACAATACTAATCTCACCGAAGGGAATGTTAAAAAAGTTCTTCTGTCTTTTGCTGTTCCTTTCTTCATTGCCAATGCGATGCAGGCAGCGTATGGTGCTGTCGATCTTTATGCTGTAGGCAGATTCTGCACTACTTCAGCTGTTTCTGCAGTCAATATCGGTTCTCAGACTATGCAGCTGGTTACCAGTTTTATCATTGGTATTTTTATGGGGACAACTGTCATGATTGGCAGAGCTTCCGGAGAGAACAATAAAGCAAGAATCACTAGGATCATTCAAAGTTCCATGCTGATCTTTGGTATTCTTGCAGCAATACTGACGTTGGCAATGTTCCTGAATGGCAATGCTATCGTATCTTTAATGCAGACTCCTTCTGAAGCCATTCAGGAGACAGAAACATATATTCATTACTGCAGTCTGGGTATCCCATTCATTGCGTTCTTTAATATGAGTGCAGGTATCATGCGTGGACTTGGCAGCTCTAAAACTCCTATGAAGATTGTCGGTATATCAGGTCTCTGCAATATCTTTGGCGATCTTCTTTTAACAGGCATATTTCATCTGGATGTTGCAGGAGTAGCTATAGCAACTGCATTCTCACAGGCAGTCAGTGCCGTCCTCTGTGCAGTGGCACTGTCTCATAGCAAGTCAGACACTATCTCCTTTTCTTTTTCTCCTGACCGTTCCTGTGTTAAGGGCATCTTCTCTGTAGAGCTCCCTATCGCAATGCAGGACACTCTCATCAACATATCTTTTATGATCCTTACCTTGGTTGCTAATCAAAGAGGACTGGAGTCTTCTTCAGCCGTAGGTATTGTAGAGAAGCTGATCACATTCATGTTCCTAGTGCCTTCTTCTATGCTGTCATCTGTATCTGCTTTTACAGCGCAGAACAGCGGGGCACATAAAGAAGACAGAATTCACGAGTGTGTTATCTTTGCAATTGCTGTCACTGCAGGATTCGGTTTGTTAATGTGCATCATTTCCTGGGCAATTCCAGATACTCTGACTTCCATATTCACTAAAGATACAGCAGTTATTAAATATGCCGGAGAGTATCTTCGTTCATATTCTATTGACTGCATACTGGTAGGATTTACATTTGTTATCAATGGATATCTCACAGGAACAAACCGTTCATTAATTACCTTCATTCACAATACACTTGCCATATTTGCTGTGCGTATTCCTGCAGCTTTTCTTCTCAGCAGTGTGTTCCCGGATACACTGTTTCCAATGGGATTTGCTTCACCGCTGGGCTCTATGTTCTCAATCATATTTCTAACTATATACTTCTCAATACTGAAAAAGAGAAGACATTCGTTTTAACACTGACGAATGTCTTCCTCTGGAGATATAAACAAATCATGAAAGCAAATTAATTAGATGTCTGTTTCAGTCAACTGTTACATGGAAATGTGCAAAAATAAGTTTCTCTGCTTCTGGATTCCATAAACCATGATGTGCCTTGCAGCATTCATCCAGTTTCTTAAAGAATGGATCCGTTTCTCCAAGTTTCCCGAAATCATCAATTGCCGTCATTGGCATATTGAACTGTGTATATGCCAGTTTCTTTCCACCCGGAATATTAGGCAGATTGCAGGTCGTCTCCGCAATGGAGTCAATGCCTCCGACATGTGTAACCATAACTGCAGGATCAATGATTCCTTCCGCTGTCAGTTTATTAGCCTCAATCAGATCGCTGTTATTCCCGCCAGTAGTTCCCATGATGTGTGTGGCATTGTAATGACAGTTATATAAGTTCACTTTTGCTTCAAAGTTCTTGTCTGATGGTCCGGAGAAGAATGACATGCAGCCATCGTATGCAAGTACTTGATTGCCAAGCTCTGCTACTGCAGGGATTGGTACAAAAATCAATACATCATCATATCCATGTCCATCTGTGAGATCAATCAATCCCTGCTTGGCATCAGGCATGGATGCTGTATTGACATACTGAAGTTCAACACCATGTTCCTTTGCCCATGCAGGTGATACAACTGACTTAGCTCTTTCTATCTTTGTATCATTCACATCAGTAACAACTACCTTCTTTGGATGGTAGTCGCATACACAGGCAAATGATACAGCACCCAGTCCCATAGGACCGCAGCCACCCATAATAATGAGATTGCCGTTTCTCTTCAGCCCCATTTCATGTGTATAAACACCCTGCTTTGTATGGTACTGTGCATGCATTGCTCCAATAGAGCAGCTGAGCGGTTCACCCAGCGAAGCCTTATAAAATGAGTCGCCGCTGAATGGCATCAGTGCACCAACCTCCATTGTTTCATGAGGGAAGATGCAGTAAGTGCAGTCACCGCCATAATATTCATATGAGTATCCAGGAGAAGCCATAGAGCCCTTATAATTCAGAGCAGGCTGCTGAGAGAAACGCATTCCCGGTTTGAACTGATCCTGCCATTTCTTTCCCACTTTCACAATCGTACCAGCAAATTCATGACCGGTAATAATTGGATGTGTATCAATGTTCTGCGGCGCACGCTTGTGCTTCTTGCCCTGTTTTGCAAGCTTGTATGTAGACATACAGATACTGTCACTGTAGATCTTCGCCAGGATTTCATCATCCTTGATCTCAGGAAGTTCAAATTCTTCCAGTCTCAGATCCATAGCACCATACATTCTCACTGCTTTCGTTTTCATAACTGACTCCTCCATTTCATATTATTTAAATAAGTTATATATCTCTTCCTTGCTCATATGAGCAATACGATCTACTGCTTCCGGTGTATCACATGCCTTGGCAATCTTTGCAAGAGTCTGAACATGATCATCACCTGCACTCGCAATGCCTATAACAAGCTTGACCTGACTGTCACCCCACTTAGTTCCTTCTGGGTATGTCAGTATGACCAGACCAGAATTCAGTATTTCACCGCGCATTGATTCTATGCCATGCGGAATTGCAAGCCCATTTCCAATCGCAGTGTTGAATACCTTTTCCTTTTCCAACATTGCTTCAGTGTACTTCGGTGTTGTATATCCGCAATCATTCATGACAGTGCCTATCTGCTTAATTATGTCGTCCTTGGCTGTACTCTTCTCATTCACAAGAATATTCTTCTTGAGAAGTACACCGCCATGGAAGTCATTCGCATTTGCATTGTCAGTGTTTGTGTTCACTCTGGCATTTAGAAGATCCTTTACGATCTCATCATACTCCGGTGCATCCATAAAGTTTGTGATCGTAACAATCTTGGCCTTAGGTGCGCTCTTATGCGCACGCTCGCTCAGATCAACATGACACACAACAAACTGTGTCCCTGCAGGTATCTCGGATACTGAAGCATGACTGACGTGAATATTATCCAGACCCGCTTCAGAAAGTTTTCTCTGCAGTACTGCAGATCCCATCGCTGAACTTCCCATACCTGCATCACATGCGAATACGATACTGTCGAGTTTTCTTAAATCAATTTCAGTTCCATTAGAAGCTTCTGTATAAGCAGACGGAACAGTATTGGAAAGATTCTTCATTGCCTTTGATTCCTTCTCTGCGTCATCAAGGGATTTGCTGCCGCTGAATTTAACAATTGGTGAAGCAATCAGGAAGGATACACCTGCAGCGATAACAACACTGAGCAGAACCATCAGTGTTTCACCCTTCGGAGCCATGCCTACATATGCAAAGATGGAACCTGGTGAAGCAGGTGAAACAAGTCCTAAGTTGAAAATTGTGTTATAGAACATCGCTGCCATAGATCCGCCAATTGTAGCAAGAAGCAGCAGAGGGTTCATTAATATGTAAGGGAATGATATTTCATGAATACCGCCTAGCAAATGAACGATCAATGCTCCAGGAGCAGAATCCTTTGTGTGCTTATCCTTAGCAAACATCCAATAAGCAAGCAATACGCCTGTACCAGGACCCGGGTTGGTTTCGATCATATAGAAGATTGACTTTCCCGCTGCCTGTACCTGCTCTGCACCAAGCGGCGTAAAGATTCCATGGTTGATTGCATTGTTCAGGAACAGAACCTTTGCAGGTTCAACGAAGATTGAAATCAATGGCAGTAAGCCATAGTTTACAAGAACCTGTACGCCTGCAGATAGAACCTGCAGTACACCGGCCATGAATGGACTCATTGCATAGAAACCAAGAATAGCAAGGAGCATGCCGATAATTCCAAGCGAGAAGTTGTTAACAAGCATTTCAAATCCAGTTTTGATTTTGCCATCGATTGCCTTGTCAAACATCTTCATGATCCAACCTGCGAATGGGCCCATCACCATAGCACCCATCAGCATTGTATATTCTGTACCGCATATTACACCGACTGTAGCAATTGCGCCGGCTACGGCTCCTCTCTGCCCGCCAACCATCTTGCCGCCTTGATATGCGATAAGAATCGGAAGCAGATACTGAAGCATTGGACCTACGATAGTGTTGAGCTGTTTGTTTGGCAGCCATCCTGTATCAATAAACAGGGCGGCTAATAGTCCCCAGGCAATGAATGCACCAATATTCGGCATTACCATTCCGCTTAGGAATCTGCCGAAGGACTGTACCTTTTCTTTCATTATGATTTCCCCTTTGCGCTTATATGCGCATATTTACTTCAATTGTTTAAAACAGGATTCATTTTTAGAAATTAAATTGTTCACTTCTTCTTTTGTTGCGAGATAATCCGAGAAAGCACTTGCACTTCCTGTACAGACACCTTTTCTGAAAGCATCTGCGTAATTTCCTTCTGCAATATATCCAGCTAGGAAGCCCGCCACCATGGAGTCACCCGCACCCACGGAGTTCTTCAGAATTCCTTTCGGTGCATCTGCTGTCATGACAGTTCCATCTTCCGCTGCAAGCACTGCCCCCTGCCCGGCCATTGAAACAAGTACGTTTCGTGCACCTTTCTCCTGAAGCACCTTTGCGTAATGCAGTGCTTCTTCATGTGTATTCACCGGTGCGTTGCATATATCGCTCAGTTCGTGATTGTTAGGCTTTAAGAGAAAAGGATGGTAAGGAAGAACTTTGGTAAGAAGATCTCCTGTCGCATCTACAACAATATTCACTTTCTTCTTCTGCAGATAATGAATGATGTCCATATAGATCGTCGCAGGGATAGATGCTGGAATACTTCCTGAAAGTGTTAAGTAGTCCCCGTCATTCAAGGAACTGAGCTGAACGTACAGCTTATCAATGTCTTTACGTTCGATGATCGGACCGCTTCCGTTGATTTCCGTCTCTTCTTCGGATCGAAGCTTCACATTAATTCTGGAGAGTCCCTCATTTACATGAATGAAGTCTGCCGCAATACCAGATTGCTTTAACCGTTTCTCAATTTCCTCTCCGGTAAATCCAGCCAGAAATCCTAGGGCAGTGTTCTCAAAGCCCAGGTTGTTCAGGACTATGGAAACATTAATGCCTTTTCCTCCCGGAAGAATCAATTCACCGTTCGAACGATTGATTATACCGGGCTTGAAATGATCGACTGTGACAATGTAATCGAGTGAGGGATTGAATGTTACGGTATAGATCATCTGCTCACTTCCTTTCCTTGAATGTATCTGCAGGTACATTCTGAATATAGAGCACTGCGATTCGGTATTCAATGAATAAGTGAGCGTTTCAATCATATAATCATCGATTTATATGCAATCGCATAGTTAACGTGAGCATTTGCTCATTTTACATGAGCGTTCTATACTAAAAACAAGAGGACAGCACACAATGTCAAAACAAAAAAGATGGTCAGTCATTATCGAAACCTGCAAAACACACGAAAGGATATCCGTAGAGGAGCTGACAGAACTGCTGAATGTCAGTCCCGCAACAATACGAAGAGATCTGCAGGAAATGGAAGATCTGCAGATGATAGAAAGATTCCATGGCGGAGCAAGAATATCCTCAAATCAGTACAATGAACCCGCCATGGTAATCAAAGCTGAAACAAATCAGTCAGAAAAGAAACAGATTGCCTTCATGGCTGCCAAGATGATCAAAGACAATCAGATGGTATTCATTGATGCCGGAAGCACAACATATGAAATGATCCAGTATATACGTGCCAAGAACATAACCGTTGTCACTCCAGGTGTTCCTCATCTTTCACTTCTAGGTTCAAGAAATATATCAACAATTGTTCTTGGCGGAAAACTGAGATGGAGCACAGAGGCAATCACCGGCAACACAGCCATCAGACAAATGGAAGACCTGTACTTTGATATTTCATTTGTAGGTACCAACGGCATTCATGAGCAGATAGGATTCACAACCTCTAATGAACCGGAAGCAGAAACAAAGCATCTTGCTATCACTCATTCAAAACATCCATACATACTTACAGATCATTCAAAGTTCAATATGCTGTGTCCTGTACAGTTTGCGAAACCGAATGAAGCTACTATCATCACAGATTATGTTGAAGGATTTAATACGAAACTGATTAACTATATATCACTTGATGGAAATGATATAGATTAAAACCATCTGCCATCAGTTTGCGTTTCATTAAAATCTAAAAAAGGCATTCGTTTCTACACTGACGAATGTCTTCTCTGGACATATAAGTAAATCATGAAAGGTTTTAAAATATCAATTCGAATAATTTAATCCCATGCACAAATTTTGAATGTTAGATTTCAAATTCATCCGAAATATCATTAGCCGTATCTGCTCCATTAGAAGCTATCAGCTTTTTATAGTAATAGAATGACTTCTTCTTAAATCTGTTATAAGTACCATTTCCCTGATTGTCAGCATCTACTCCAATCATCCCATAGCGCTTGCTGATCTCAGACGTGCCTGATGAAACAAGATCCATCGGTCCCCACCATGCATAGCCAAATACATCAACACCATCTTCTATCGCTTCACGCATCTGTTCTACATGTTCCTTCATGTAATCAATACGATCATCATCCAATACTCTTCCATCCGGCAATGGTTCATCTGTACTTCCAAGACCATTTTCGGCAATAAATATTGGTTTCTTATAACGATCATAGATTCTATTCAAAGCAATTCTGAATCCAACTGAATCAATTGGCCACCCTGCCTCTGACATCTTCAGATTAGGATTCTTGATGACTGCGACCAATGAACCTGTAGGCTCAACATTCTCCTGATTCTTATATTGTGCTACATATGACATGTAATAGCTGATTGATATGTAATCAACTGCTCCTTCTTTCAGTATCTCTGCATCGCCCGGCTGCTCATTGATAGTAATATTATGTTCCTTGAAGAATCTCTTCATGTAATACGGATATTCTCCATTTGACTGAACATCTGTATAGAAGAAATTGAAATGGTCTTCGAATACTGTCTGAAGTACATCCTCCGGTTTTGTTGAAGCAGCATAATTTTCAAGACGGCAGAGCATGCATCCAACTTTATACTCAGGATCAATCTTGTGTGCAAGGATTACTGCTCGTGCGCTGGCCAGGAACTGATTATGAGACACATTGTAGACAAGATCAAATGTTCTCTCACTCTGATCATGCAGCATAACACCCGAGCAGGCATATGGATTTGTCAGTACACAGTTAATCTCATTGAATGTCAGCCAGTACTTTACCTTACCACGGTATCTCGTAAAGACTGTCTCACAGTATTTAGCAAAATAATCAATCGTCTCTCTGCTGGCAAAACCGTTATATTTCTTAATCAGATGAACTGGCACATCAAAGTGATCCAAGGTAACCAGCGGTTCAATATTGTATTTATGCAGTTCATCAAATACATCGTCATAGAACTGAAGTCCCTTTTCATTTGGTTCGGCGTCATCTCCGTTCGGATAGATCCTTGACCAAGATATACTCATTCTGAAGACTGAGAATCCCATTTCTGCCATCAGCTTGATATCTTCCTTATAGTGATGGTAGAAATCTACGCCTCTTCTTTTTGCAAGATTATAATTTTCAGGATGTGCATTAATTCTTGCCATCTGTTCAGCAGTGACATCCTTATACATTTCACCGTTAGACTTAGATCTTTCTTCTTTGGTCAGATAGATTGCATAGTCGCCTGCAGCCGAACCGCGTCCATCTACATTCCATGCGCCTTCTATCTGATTGGCAGCAGTTGCGCCGCCCCATAGGAAATCTTTTGGAAATGGTTTGCCTATTGCTTTACTCATTTATTTTTTCTCCTTTATCAGTTCCATCTGTTCGTACTGTTTCTTAAAGACAGGCAGTATGCCCTGTGCTGTCCTGAGCTGAGAATCGCTTGTCATAAGCGTATCTTGTGCATGTATGAACAGCAGTGAGTATTCTGTATCTTCTCCACCAGCCTGCGCCTGTATAACTTCAGTCTGTGCTCTATGCGCCTTCAATATTTCCTGATCAGCTTCTTTTAAAAGTTCTGCAGCCTTAGGAAAGTCATTCTCGCTCATTGCCTTATAGCATTCATCTACTTTGTCTCTGCCATTGCATGAATTCATAATGACAGTCATAGCAATCTGATTAATATCCATATATATCAGTGCCTCTTATGCAGCAACAGCCTGTTGCTGTTCCTTTTCTGCCAGTTTAGCCTGTTCTTTCTTGTATTCATAGTTATCAGCAGCAATAAAGAATGGATAATATATAACTGCAGAAATAAGGAAGTTTACGCATACAAGAAGTACATTTCCAACGCATCCGCCAGACTGTACCCAGGCAGATACAGCATTAGGAAGATTATTCATATCGAAGTTAACATATGGGATCTGTGCCCAGCCCAGCTTCATCCAGATATATGTATTCGCTGAATTGATGATTGAGATAAGCACTACAGGTATCAGCATGAACGGATTATTAACGACCATTCCATAGAACAGAGGTTCATTGATATTGAACAAGGATGGTATTAGGGTTGCTTTCCCCAGTACTTTATATTTCTGTGATTTTGCTTTCAGCATATAGAATGCCAAAGGAAGAGTAGTGCACTCACCGCCAATATGCTGGTATCTGCTGAAACCATATGCATAGATATTTGTGGCTTTTGCTCCAGCAGCTACCAGTGCAGCATTTGCTGCAATAGCAGTCTTCTGAATGGTCATAGTAATAGGTGTCCATACCCAACCGGAAACACCAAAGAAATAGAATACATCCATGACAAGACTCAGGAATATAACGCCCCAGATAGACTGAGCAAAATTAGTAACAGGGCTCATGATCACTGTGATCATTGTAAATACATTAATCTTCAGTACATACGTCAGGACAAACCCGATAAGAAGACTTAATACAATAGCAAAGATGTTATCGAACCAGTTCTTAACAAAATCCGGGACAAGTGAATCTTCCTTAAAGAACGAGAAATGAGCAAATTTCTTGAAGACGATACCAACAATGACACCCAGGAACATAGCAGTAAACAGACCTGCTGCGCCAAACTGTGTAAAGGTAAATGCGACACCTTCATCAACTGTGATCTGTGTCATACACAGCATGTATGTACCAATACCTGCAAATCCTGCGAGCAATGCGCGATCACGGCGGCCTTCCTTTACCATTACGTCATGAGGAATGATAAATGCCATGAACAAACCTGAAAGTCCGAATGAGAAGTTTCCTATTGGCGATAAGTCGATCAGCCATGGTACAAACTTTCTAATAACGCCGCATAACGCAGATACTGCATTTGCCATAGAGAATGGAACGATGTATAAAACTGCATTAGCGATAATGTCAAACCAATATAAAGAGGTGATTTTATTCACCACTGGAACCAGTTTATTCTGGATCCACTCCTGTACTTTTTTCATTATTTCCCCTTTTCAAATTATGAATTGAATACGTTAATCGCATCTTCCAAAACACCTTCGCCATTTAAGGTTGCATAGTCGTCTGGATTGATTGATGATACTTTCACTCCGGATGAAGCGAGCTGTTCTTTCCACTGAGGTACTTCACCTTTGAAGTGCGGTCCAAGCATGAGAACGTCAAATTCACCAGTATGGTCAAGCACTTCTGATTTCGATACCGCTTTTACAGTGACATCAAGACCCTTCGTCTTAGCAATACGCCTCATTCCTGCAGCCATAAATCCGGATGAAGCGCCAATACCGCAAGCAAGCAGAATTCTAATCATTATGTTTCCTCCTTGCCTATAACCTACCGTTCTATACATTTCATTTCGAACATACTTTTTTCCCCACCTGCGGAAAGTTCATGATTAGTATTCAAATTTCAAAGCGCCTATATTAATATTGGTTATTGAGTTGTTCATCTCTAAGAGGACTGTGAATGAGAAACGATAATAACAAAAAACTGATTGCTCTTCTTTCAAACACCGATCACCATATTTCCAGTGAAGAGCTTGGAAAAATGCTGCATGTTTCAAAAAGAACAATCAGGAATTATGTTAAAGAAATCAATGATGAGGGGCAGTATCATATTGATTCAAACCAGAAGGGATACCTGCTGACTTTTTCTGGTTCCTCATCTTTGAAAGCAGAGCATCCTCATCAGGAAGATCGAATATGGCAGATCCTTGGAAGACTGTTAACTGCTGATAAAGGTGTTTCCATATTCGATCTTGCTGAAGAATTAAATGTCAGTGAAAGTACGATACTGCGTGACATCTCAACTGATCTCAAGACCCTTCTCAGTCAATACAGTCTTCATATCATTACACACAACTATTTCATGTCTATTGAAGGCAGTGAATACCAGAAGAGAAAACTGATAGGCTATATCGCTGCCCATATTAAAACAGATTACTTCAATACCGATTCTACATTGAATCGGCTTATACCGGATGTGGATGTAGCAGAAACAAGAGAAAAACTAATTGAGTTCTGCAAGTCTGCAGAGATCTCAATCAATTCATATGCGCTGAACAATCTGCTGATTCATTTAATTATTATCATTGCAAGAATCACTTCCAACAATACACTTCCTTCTCCAGAGAACAATTACAGTGATGTACTGAATCACAACAATCAAAAGGACAGGATACTTAATTTTACAGCTCAGGTGAATGAATACTGCATTCAGAAAACGGGCAGGAGCATTCCTGATAACGATTATTCACAGATCATCCTTCTGACCGCACTCAGCTGCAACAGAACGAATGAAGTCATCACACTTGATACATTCGGCGATTACATTGATGCCCGCTTTCTGAATATTGTCATTGATGCGATTCTGGATCTGAACAAAAGATATGGTCTGCCGCTTCCTGACAACCATTTTCTAATGCAGTTCACAATCCATGTATACAATCTTTATCAGCGCGCCGTATATCATCTTTCCTATCCGAACCCTCTCATTGAACAAATCAAGAAAGAATACGCGGCTGTATATGATATGGCAGTGTATTTCTGCCATAAGCTTTCCGAAAGCTGTCAGATAACAATCAACGAAGATGAGATTGCTTTTATTGCTTTTCATCTAGGTTCCTGGATAGAAGCCTATCATCACCACGAGAACCGTATCCCATTTCTTGTAGTAACAGATGACTACTATCAGATGTCTCAGGCCCTTATTCATAGACTTCATATGAGCCTAGGTGACCGTCTGCATCATCTTGGCACAGTATCTCTGCAGGAATATTCGCCGCAGCGCTATCCTGCCGACTTCATAATCACAACCACCAATGCTGCTTTTTCAGCAAACTATGTTGTTAAAGTGAGTCCAATACTGACTGATCTTGATATAAGAAAAATAGAGAACACGATTGAAAGAATATCCAGAAATGAAACCACTGAAGAAACAGACAGATCATTAAGAACTATGTTCAGAGAAGATCTTTATTTCAGGAACCTGCGTTTTCGCACAGCCGACCAGTACTTAAAATATCTATGCAATGTCTGTGTTGAAAAGGAGCTGATAGATAAAGAATTTATGGATGATGTATTTCTTCGTGAGCATACCAGCAGTACTGTCTTCACAAATTATTTAGCAGTACCTCATACCATTTCATGCTATTCAAAGAAGTCTTTTATATGTGTTGTACACAATGACAATCCAATCAGCTGGAACGGGAAACAGATCAACTTTATTTTACTGATTGGCATTGCTAAAGGTGATATGAAAATGTTCAGAGGTGTCTTTGATAAGATTGTTGATGCTTTTTCCTCTGTGGACATAACAAAAGAACTTCTATCTACAGATACATATGAGCAGTTTATTGAAGAACTGATTAGTTCCTGAATCAGCGTATTGCTTTACGCATTCATGAGCTGCCAAAAACCTATTATTTTCAATCATCACAAAATCTCTGAAATACCATCATTTTGAATCATCAGCAATTACAGGACAGCTTTACGTACTGATAACAGTCTTTCCCTTATATACTTCCCCAGCCTTTCATCCTGGCAGTACACATAGCATCCCTTCTGCCCTCTTGTAAGCAATGTTTTGTATGTATCCCTGATGATCTTATCTGCCAGCTTTTCTTTCTCAGGCGTATTAACTCCTGTAATAGACTTATCACTCTTTGAGTAGCGTTCCTTATAATCAGTAATTACTCTTCCATCCTTGTACTGCATGTCCAATCCTATAATGACTCCTACATAGTCAAATTCAATTCCCTGTGTGGAATGAATGCAGCCAACCTGTTCAAAGGAATCCTTGCCCGTCGCAAAGCTATTCGTATCAAAGTTCCACTGTGCCTTGAAGTCACCTATTTCAATATCAGTCTTAGACTTATCTTTCTTGCTCAGCCACGGATAGCAGTATCCTGCTATCATACGTGCTTTGTTCTTAGTGTTCTTCTTTCTTAAGGCATCTCTCATCTTTGAAGGATTATCAAATACTCTAATGTCATAATCAACATCAAAGTATTTACTGTTAGCTGTTTCTCTTAACTGCAGAAGATCATCTATAAAAGCAATGTATCCATCTGAACCATTGCATCTGAACTGAGATGTCAGCTTCAGACTGTCATTGCAATGTACCACTGATCCTAATGCCTTTGCCTGTTTCTTGATTTCCTTAATTGTTCCAATATCCTTCATTGTAACAATCTGATCTTCATCAATGAAGAACACACTGATACGTGCAGCATTGATGATTTCCTTGATCTGGTTTTCACCAAGATTGGAATACATACCTGATTTCATATTCAGACGATGTGCTTCATCTGTAAGCAGGCAGTCATACGTATCAGCAGGTGTGTCAACGAAGCACCCTGATCCTTTGAACAGTCCTTTTAGATATCCTAATGTATGTTTGCCCTTGATCAGGCTTTCAGAGAATGTATAGCGCGGTGCACCATTCTTAGATACATACAGACATGTCTTTCCATTGTTCAATATCTTCGCAAGCAAGTTAACTGCAATAACAGACTTTCCAGTACCAGGTCCTCCCTGCACAATGATCGTATGTTTTCTGTCATCATTGATCGAGTTCTCAACAAGCTTCAATACTGTTGCATAAGCAACCTGCTGCTCATCGATCATTTCAAACTCTTCATTGCCATTCAGTACACTTCCCACAGTATCCTGCAGCGACTTCGATGGTTTCAGCTTCCCATTCTCAATTACATCGAACAGTTTTCTATCAGTAGGATTGCTGACATATTTCACTATAAAATCAGTCAGCTTCTCTCCATCTTCCTGCAGAAATACCGGAGCATCATCTATAGCTTCCTGGTACACAGGATCACAGATACTTTTCCTGTTTTCTTCTTTATAGTTATGAAGATATGCACATGGCACTAATCCAATGTTATCTTCACGTACTGTTTCATTGAAGTTTTCTATCAGCTTTGCATAGGAATATGCCTGCTGGGAAGGATGTGCCACTTCTCTTTCAGCACCTCCTGTAAATGCTTCGACAACATCTTCCTTGTCTGTCTTCTTACATGACTCCCACTGTTTCAGTTCTACAATAACAATATTGTCTTTCTCTCCATCAGATCCGCCCACCATAAAATCAACTCTCTTGGATGTAAGCGGAATCTGATATTCCAATGCAACCTGAACATCATCATCTATTCTTCTATCATCAAGAATTCCTGAAATTCTCGGAAGTGAATTTCTCCATGAATTAAACTCCGCATAGCTTTCTCTGCCAATATTCATTTTCTTAAATAATGTATCTAATGTATTGGCAATACGCCCGTTAATAATGTCTTTTCTAAAACTAGTCTTATTTCCTGAATAAACGATCATAAGCAGCCACCCCAGATTTTTATATTATGACTATTATACCAACATCAAATATATAAACAGCACCAAGTCTGACATTATCAGCAGACTTGGTGCCTCCTTTATTTATTTGGCATGTGTAGAAGCATACAGACTGCTGGAAGGTGCTACAGGACTCATCAGTACTTTTCCTGTTCCTCTGTATACATTCACAAGTCCTTCTCCTGAAGCAGCGGATCCTACCAGTGTCTTTCCGGATCTCTCTACTGTGAACTCCAGTGTTCCAGACCATGCAATTGCCATATTGCCGTCAATTTTCAATACATCATTATCCAGATTGATCTCAATCAATTCACTGCTTGGAATGTTGCTCTCCAGTGCAGCCACACCTGTTCCCTGCAGTCTCAGGTTGAAGAAGCCTTCTCCTCCTGCTACTGCAGAAGAGAACTTTGTTCTTGGCTGTATCTTCTGTACTACACTTCCATCGGAAGCCAAGAACATCCCATCTTCAATCACCATTCCGTGATCGCCCCATTCTTCTACTTTCTGCAGAAGAATGTACTTATATGTTGGTTCAAGAACAAGCAGTCCATTGCCCACATATTCTGGTTTGATCGCTGTTTCCTTAGTCACAGAACTCTTCACAACTTTTCCAAGAAAATCCCCAACTCCTTTTAAACCAGTCGTTGCCGCAACATCTCCTGCGGTCCACTGCATGGAACCTGCCTGTGCAATAACCGACTGCCCCTGATTGACTGTCACAGCCAGCTGTCTTCTCTTTACATTCATCTTGGACATGAAGTATTCATTCGCCGCATTATCCGGCGCTACGCTCATATCCCTGTCATACTCGAGTACTGAAAAACTTCCTAGACTGTCAATCACCTTACGATTCTCATTCTGCAGATTCTTAACATTTACACCCATCTTTGTATTCTCCCTGTATGGTAGATCTCGATGGAATCATTATCTCACGATTTATGAAGGGTTTAACAGAATACTGCCTCTAGTCCGTTCATAACTAGAGGCAGTATTTTTACTAATCATACCTTTATAGAGAATGGTGAAGCCGGCAGTCCTGTGATCCCCTGTATCTCTATTTCAGGTACATCTTCACATGCATAGCTGATTTCACCGACGTTCTTCTCATGCACAAAGGATACTTCTCTGCCCTCTGCATATGCCGCAATACTCTCTTCTTTATCATCTGCAGTTATATGCAGAGTGATCTTTCTGTTCTTCAGCATTCTGTCATAAAGAAGGTGATACTTTCCAGTTTCATACTTCACGCGTTTTATTTCAGGTGAGATCAGTACATCTTCCCCGTACAGGTTCCTCCTGATAGAAGCAGCCAGTCTCTCTCCTACAATATATTTATGCTGAGGGTGAATGTTGATCGTATCTCCTGTACCAAGAGTGACGGTTAGAAAGACATGCTTCAAGCTTGTACTTGTTCTTCTCTGTGCCTCTCTGATTGGCACAAATCCAGTACGGTAGTCCGGCAGCTGCACAATAAAGAACGGCAGAGTACAGCTGCGGTAATCATGTCTCCAGCTGCGAATCAGAAGTGTGAGAAGATCCTGATAATGATCCGGATATTCCACGTCATCCTCGCCCTGGTAGTACATGACCGCCTTTACAGGCATACATACTATCCTTCTGAACATTGTCCTATACAGCCCATTTGGTTTTCTGAAGTCACAGTATGCCTTCGGAGGCGGCCATGGTGTATGTCCTATCTTATCTTTGATATCTCCTTCAGAAAGTTCCGGATGTTTATCCATATACTCTTTTAAATAAATACGGTATTCTTCCAGTCCTCTGAAGTAATCCTGTGTGTCTTTCTTCTGCTCTCCATTGGTACCTTTCAATGACTGTTCATACTGAACACGATAATGCTTATAAAGAGAAGGATCTGATTTCAATGTCTGGTCAGAGATCCAGGAGGACGCTGAAGTCCCTCCCTTATTGCAGGAGATAATTCCTATCGGTATATCTCTGTTCAGATTTACTGCCGTCCAGAAAGCAGCCGCAGATAAATCATCCACCGTATCTCTGTTCACTGGTTTCCATCCTTCCTCCGGAACATCCGGAAACCATTTTCCATTCTCTCTGACGACATACTGCGGTACATTCAGATAATAAATATTCCTAAAGTCTTCTTCTTGTGGAATTCTGTCATTTGTCTGGCTCATCTTGAATTCCATGTTCGACTGCCCTGCAGCCAGAAAGACATCTCCGATCATTACTTCATGCAGCACAATATCATTTGTAAAGGAATGCATACGAATTGAAAAAGGACCGCCTGCTTCTCCGGTCTCTATTTCAATTCTCCATTTTGCATTCCTGCATTCACAGCAGTAATCTCTGTTTCTGAATGATACTGTGATCCTGCCTTCTCCTGTACCCGAAAGAGTCACTCTAGAATCTCTCTGCAGTACCATATTCTCCGTAAAAGGCCAATCCAGTTTCATGTTTTCTATTTCTCCATTTTAAATGCAATGTTATCCAGTGTTTCCTGCAGACGTCCCATCTTCTTATCTTTATCATAATTTATGTAATGTGTG
This sequence comes from Bulleidia sp., assembly GCA_041859965.1. Taxonomy (GTDB): domain Bacteria; phylum Bacillota_I; class Bacilli_A; order Erysipelotrichales; family Erysipelotrichaceae; genus Bulleidia. The sequence goes on from JBFLGD010000018.1 coordinate 17,170, forward strand.
TACAGCACATCCACCATGATCAAAGCAGGGATCTGCGGTGAGATGATATGGGACACAGTGAGATTCTTAACATGTGCTAGATGAACAATCTCATCCGCATAGTCCAGTTTCATTGTCTTGACCATTGTCATTAAGACAGTCATAGCTCCCTTATCATGTGCATTCTTCAATCCATCTATTACTTCTGTTGTAGCACCGGAAAGAGAGATGCCTATAACCAAACAGCTGCTGTTCACTCTGGTAAGGTTCTGAGAGATCTCATTATGATCGCACAATGCCTCAACATCCAGTCCAAGACGTACATATCTGTATTCAAACTCTCTAGCTACCAGAGAAGAGGAACCAACCCCATACACAAATACTCTCTTCTTCTCATCCAGACATCTGGCAATACGGATCATCTGTTCGTTATCAACAATCTCTCTTGTCTTCTCAACTGCCATCTCATAACGCTGAATACTTTCCTGCGTCAATTGATCCAGTCTCGCATCTTCTTCCACTGTCTTTGTATATTCATAGATGAACTCACGATATCCATGATATCCAAGCTTCTGGGCAAATCTCGAAAGAGATGCCTCTGATACATAGAGGAGCTTCGCCACTGTACCTGATGAAAAGTCAGTATCGGAGGGATTGCCTAGGAAATAATCTGCTATTCTCTTCTCCGTACCTGTAAACTTCTCATAACAGTCGCCAATGACTGTCTTTAAGCCTCTCTGTATTGCCATATGTATCACCTCTATATCACACTGCAGTCTATTTTACTGCAGTGTGATATGCATTCCTATCTCAAACATTCTATGCCATGGCATATATACTTCGATCTTCTTCAAAGGATGCTTCTTTGAAAGATTCATCTTCTCATATTCTTTTACTACTCGATTCTCTATTTCTCTTTCAACATCCGTTTCCCTATCCTTGAAGTCATAGTAGGAAAGACCCATACCAGGCAGAACATTCTCAACAATATCCATTCTGATCTCTGCCTGGTAGAATACATCTTCCAGTATTCTATAGACAGTATTCCTGATCGGAGGAACGTTCGTGATCTGTGATTGTGAAAGGACTGTGCCGAGAGTATTGCAGTTAGTATTCCATCCTGCATACGCAAACAGCCTGTCCAGAAGTTCCTTCTGATCCAGCAGTTCTATCAGCTGTCTGTCTCCTCCGTTTGCGTATGCACTGTCACACAGTGCCACTTTCTTTCCTTCCTGAATCTTTCTTTCAATCTCTGAGACAAACCACATCAGGTTTCTGTCTGCAGAATAGGAACTGTCCTTAGCCTTTGCAAAGGATTCCTGCATGAATTTTCCTGGGCAGTTCACTGCCAGAATAATATCTGCTTTTTCTTCAGAGGAAAGATGTGCTCCTGTTACCATGACATGCGACTTCAGGCTCTCATACATTTCTCTGTCTTCATATAAAGGAATAATAGAAGGTCCATTCACGGAGGCATAGAATGGATACACAGCCGGGCTCTGCTGTCTGTATTCGTTACAGGCTCTTGTTAATAAGGACATGCCTACTTCATCCGCTCCTGGGTAAACCATCGTCCTGTTCTGAAGATGTCTTTCTTCAATGCTTTTGAGTATCTTTTTCTGGTCTATAGCCGTATAGCCATACGGAGAAGAATCATCCTGCGGAATAACAAGAAAATCTATGATTCCATTCTGCAGATATTCCAGTGTTCTTTCATTCAGAGCAATATTTGTACTCCTTCTCTTCTCATAGTCCCTGCATATCTCTGCAGGGATCTGAATAGAAGAAAGTTCCTTTTCTTCCTCCTCACTCAATCCTTCTCTGTTCTTTTTATCCTGCAGCCAGCCATGTCTGAATATCTCATGTCCATACTGCTCATAGTAATCCGGTTCTTCTTCCGAGGAAGAGTACTGCGGACATCTCATAATGCACTGGAAAGCATAAATCTTTAAAGAAGGATTGATCTTTTTCAGTTCCTTCAGTACCTCAAGATTCTTTTCCAGTTCTTCTTTATCCTGATGATGAATACGGGAAGGAAGAAGTCCTCCATACAGAAGCTGATCAACAGAAAGAATCATACTGTCACAATGACCAGCATGATCTTTCAGATATGCATTGATTTCTTCTGTATGTGAAGGCGTCTTCTTCCTGCCCAGTATTTCACTGTCCGGCACAGACAGTTCTATGTCGGAATCAGCAGCAATCATCTGTGGAAAGACTCTGTTGCACGGCCTTTCATCGAGCGGAAGAAGCAATGCTTTCATTTAGAATATCCTCCAGGGCATCCGTGACTGTCGGTTTCTCTACAGCACCAGTGCAATGATTTCCGCCGACATAATAGAATCGTTCTGCGTACTTCATCATTGACTGATCGCTTTCAGAATCTCCAATAGCATAGATGCTTTCATCTTTAAATATTTCATGCAGCGCACTTCCCTTGGAAACTCCTTCCGGAATAATCTCAAGCGAAGAACTGCTTGTCATAATAGCGTCGACCTTATGATAGTTCTCTTTGATCCTCTTCTGTATCTCTCGCAGTCTTTCTGTCTTCCCTACGGTCAGGAACAGTACAGCAGGCTGATAGGAAATAATCGGATCATAATCTTCCACAATGATGGAAGAATCATAGAACTCTCCTGGGAATTCAGGGTCTCTAGGCGACTGCCAGTATCTCCTGTCAACGGTATTCAGCTCCACTCTGACATCGCTGTATTCTCTTAGGATACAGTTGATCGCATGTGCCTCCTGCTTATCCAGCAGGGAGGCATACATACGATTGTCCGAATAGATAACAGCACCATTCTCGGAAATTCTCTCTTCAATACCCAGACCAAGTTCTTCGTCTATTTTAACAATATCGTGATCCAGTCTTCCGGTAATAATGGCAATGCGCATCCCCAGCCTCTTCAGAGACTGCAGAAGATGAACTGTATTAATACCGCCTATTACCTGATTATTGGAATCAATCAATGTACCATCCAGGTCCAGTACTACACCAGCCCTGTCTGTCACGCTGCAGTCACTTTCTCAGCCTCTTCAGCTTCTTCCGTCTTCTCTGCAAACTGTGCATCAGCCTGTTTGTCCATTGCCTTAACAAACGGCATATAGATCAATACAGAAACGACTAATACAACAATTGCTGTGACCGCGGCGCCCCAGTTTCCGCCAGTGGAAAGGAATGCATTCAGTATTGGCGGTGTTGTCCATGGAACAAGAATATAGGAATAGCCCATGAAACCGGTGACTGTTGCTAACCAGCCAATGCCAAGACCTGCAAGTGTTACAAGAATCATAGGAATAATCAGGATCGGGTTCATAACTACTGGAAGTCCGAACATGATAGGTTCCGAAATGTTGAAGATAGAAGGCGCTAAGCCAAGTTTAGCAATCTTGCGGTAGTCAGCCCTCTTAGAGACAATGAATATCGCAATGATCAATGCCAGCATATTGCCAGCGCCGCCCATGAACATCATGGAATCTGTAAATGGCTTAGTCAGTACAGAAGCCGCTGCCGTACCCTTTGAAATAGCAGCTGCATTAGCAGTTAAGTTGATCAGATAGATCGGCTCCAGTATCGGAGTACCGATGATATATGCTGAATGAATGCCAAAGCCCCACAGCAGCATATAGAAGATATAGATAACTACAATGCCTACTGGTGAAGTGATGATTGCACTGAGCGGCTGCTGCAGTCCTGTAAAGATCAGATCATTCAGGGAATAGCCAAGCGCATTCGTGCCCAGTCTGGCAAGTCCGAAGATTACCATTGTCAGAATGACAGGCATCATACTGTTGAAACTGCTGGCAATTCCAGGAGGAACGGAATCAGGCATCTTGATTTTCAGACGGTCAAAGCTCATCAGCTTTCTGAAGATCTCTACAGAACCGATTGCGCATATGAATCCGGTAAACAGTCCTGCTGCACCTAAATAATATGTACGGATAAATTCTCCAGCGTCATCACTTGTACCGAATGTAGTGATGATTAGGAAACATACAACGGCTGTAATAGCAACAGTAGAACTGTCCAGCTTATACGTTTCAGCGAGATTCTTAGCAATCAGAAATACGACCAGCAGTGTCATGACATCAAGACCTGCTGAGCAGATAGAACCTCCTACATTGGCCAGTTCTGTCATTGGCATTCCGAACCACTGATCGAAGTAATGTCCCTCTCCGAGGAATACACAGTCTAACAGTGTGAAGATAGAGCAGCCGATAATGATCGGCATGATGGTGATAAACGCATTTCTGATTGCCCCGAGATACTTGTTCTTATATATCCACTCGGCAAAAGGAACAAGTTTATCGGCGAGTTTGTTGACGAATTTGTTCATTTGTTATGAACCCTCCTTTCAATTTCATCTGTGAATCTTTTTGTTATGATCTGCGGGCGCGTAATAATCGAGCCCACCACAACACTCCAGCAGCCAAGTTCCAGTACCCTGGAAGCCTTGTCAGGTGTATCTATGTTTCCTTCCGCAATCACCGGATGCTTTACCTTTGCAAGTATTTCCCTGATGATTTCAAAGTCATTGTTCTCTATATGGTCTCCTTTGGACTGCGCTGTATAGCCAACTAACGTAGTGCCAATGAAGTCAAAGCCAAGTTCATCCGCATGCACTGCTTCCTCTACTGTGGAACAGTCTGCCATCAGATGCTGCTGCGGATACTTTCTTCTGATCTCTTTTACCATATCCTGAAGGACTGCACCTTCCGGTCTTTCAGAACCAGTAGCGTCCATGGCAATTACATCGACACCTGTTTTCACCAATGCGTCCACTTCCTTCATTGTTGGGGTGATGTACACATCAAAGCCTGGATAGTCTTTCTTAATGATTCCGATTACAGGAAGATCGACTGCTTTCTTTATCTTCTGAATGTCCTCTGTTGAATTAGCCCTTATACCGGCAGCCCCGCCCTGCTTCGCAGCCATTGCCATACGGGACATGATAAATGAAGAATGAAGCGGTTCATCTTCCAGTGCCTGGCACGAGACGATGAGATGTTTATGAATTGTTTCAAGCATTTGTTTTACCTCTTAACGAAAGCTATTCTATGATTCAGGACCAACTAAAACAATGCATTCAGGACCTTCCTGATTTTACTTTCAGACTTCTGAATGCATTATCTGAAACAGGCTCTGGATTCTGAAAGAGCTTTCGTATTTTTGGCCTTATTCAAGCCATGTGTACCGCTTACACGAAATGTGTTAGCGCGTCCAAGCATCGGGTTGTTTCTGTGTCCATATGCAAGAGTTTTTCACAGCCATATGTAAGATTTTTATATACAGGAGACATTATGAAACAGTATAAAAACAGGATAGTTGACAGTATTCTTCAGGAGTAATTGGACACATCGAAAATGAAGTCTCCCTCATTTATGATGATTGTCACTGGTGCAGGAGAATATGCATACAAACGTAAAGATGGAATATATATTGTCCCTATTGGATGACTGAAAAACTAATACAGGATCGCATATGCGATCCTGTATTGATATAGATTCAGTATGATTTCCTACTTTATGATTCTCTGTCCCTTAGTAACGTGCCTAGGCTCTATGAAGTGTATCTCATGATTATTTGCTGATGTAACTACCAGCATCGTACTCATGTCATAGGTCTTTCCCAGTTTCCTAAGATTCACTTCTACAATTGGTTCCCCAGCCTTTACAGCATCACCCTGTTTCTTTCCGCAGAGTGTGAATCCCTCGCCATTAGCATTCACTGTATCAAGACCAATATGCACCAGCAGTTCCACACCATTATTCATAGTAATGCCATAGGCATGCCCTGTAGGGAACAGAACACTCAGTATTCCATTAGCAGGTGCGCATAAAGCAATCCTATTTCCAGCGTAGCGGAATGCTACACCGTCTCCCATCATCTTCTGTGCAAATACTTCATCCTTTACCTGATCAATCGGGAACATATCCCCTTCTGCCGGAGCAACCACAGCTTCATCATCTACAGGTTCAATTGCTTCTTCCTTCTTACTGAACAATCCAAACATTTACTAACTCCATTTCCAGGGCAATTCCCCTAATTAATCTATTGTAACAATAACTACCAGGTAATTCTCTTTTTCAGAGACTTTATTTCTGCAGCATCTCTATCCTCATCCAGAAGTTTCATAGCGTTTTCTGCATACTGACGGTCTTCGTCAGACTTCGTTGTCTCCGCTCTGTCGAACAGTACTTCTATTAATGAGTATGCTGCCTTCACGATCGGATGATCTGCTGTAGGAGCTGTTTCCTCTTCACTGATCAGCTTAAACTTCTCATTAACCATATCCGCTAACAGAGCACTGAGCTCACTGGAAGTATCAGCATCACTGTCCATCCCGATAGACAGGATCTGCGGTACGAACCCCAGTGTTGCGGATGTATACCAGTTTCCATCAAATGTATTCGCACTGGTTTCAGGATCCGTTACAGGTGAATTGATCTTGTTAGTCAGATATACAACAACCAGGTTTCTGGAAGGATCGATCATAGTCAGTGTGCCAGTCCATCCCTGATGTCCTATTGTGTCACTGCTTGACTGCGTACCGAAATACCAGACTCTTTCATTGTCTGCTTCACGCCACCAGCCAAGGCCCCAGTTGGAAGCATCTTCCTTCTTAGGAGCTGTAAAGGTATCCATAACATCTGTTGAGAAGAAGCTGTTATTCCCATAGCCGCCTGTCAGCATTACCGAGGCAAGCTTGGCAAGATCTGTTGCGTTGGAGAACAGTCCAGCATGACCGCTCATGCCGCCCATTGCATAGTATGCCTTTTCATCATGCACTTCACCCTGTATCGTATCAGTTCTCACACCAGTGAAGTTAACAGCACCGTCACGTGTATTGCCATTCAGTTCGGTCGCTGCACAATCATCTTTATCAAAACCATTCTGCAGTGGGTTATAAGTAATATTCGTCAGTCCCATTGGATCCCAGAATGTTTCCTTCAGGAATGTGTTCAGATCTTCTCCTGTTGTCTTCTCAATAATGAAGCCCAGCAGCATGAAGTCTACATCACTGTATACAGTTTTTGTACCAGGTTCATACATCAATGGTGTCTCACATATCGATTCTAATGTCTTTTCTCTGGTAGCTTCTGTTCCATCGCTGCCACTGTACAGTACATTCTCTGTTCCTGTTTCCGCCTTCTGTGTTTCCTGATTGAAAGCATCATTATGATACTGCGGATCAGCAGGGAAGCCTGCCTGGTGACGAAGAATATCACGGATCGTCAGTTCAGACTTCCAGACTTTGTTTATTTCAAGAGACGGATTGTCATTGTCTGCATATGCAATCTCTACAGTATCATTTACAAAATTGTCACCAATGATATCTGTTATCTTCGTATCAAGATCGATCTTTTCATTTGTCACAAGATACTGCAGTGCGTAGTTCACTGCATACATCTTTGTATTGGAGGCCAAATCATACAAAGTATCATTGGTTGCTTCTGCACTGTCATCCTTAGCGGTTCCATCCTGGTTATATGCATCTACAGTACCCCATGCATTCTGGTACACCAGCTGACCATCTTTGATGACTGCCATCTGTGCACTTGTAAAACCATTGTCTACATCAGACTGCACAATAGAGGATATTGTATCGACCGCATCTTCATTCAATCCAGAGCTCTTCAAATCACCATCGATGACTGTTGGATACGGAATATCCACCGTCACTGCTTTCTCAGCATCCGAAGGTTCAATATTTGATACCTGCAGAGTATTAGTTCCATTCTTTGCGACAGAAGAAATATCAACTTTGTAGATACCTTTCTTTACCATTTCGGAAGTATCTACTTCCTCATCATTTACGTACATCTTGTAGCTCTCGACGTCATCCGCCACTGTTACATAAATGTCTCCCTGTCCTTCATAATCTTTAAAACTGAACATAGAATTCATGGCTAGTGTATCATCCACATATTCCGCCCAGTCCGGGAATGCCACTTCATTCTGCCATGAGGATCCAGGAAGCTCGTCTGCTTCCTCACCTTTCAAAGCTGCCGTGTCTTCAGTCTTGGAACAGGCCGAGAAACTGATGGCAGATGCCACTGCTAGAAACACGCTCAAAATCTTTTTCATACCTTCTCTCTTTCCCTCCTGCGGTCAAGCCGCAATGAAAACCCACATATTCATGTGTAATTTGCATAATAAAAACATCTTCCGAAGCCCCAGCGTTTCAATACATTTTCAAATATCAAGTACACAGACATGCATGCATATACATGTAAGCGTGTTCAGTGCTCTTCTGAGATTCAGTATAGGCGAACGAATTTTGATTTCAACGAAATACGATGATGTTGAAACATTAGTTCATAGTTTGAACTCAAGCCGTCATGCTTGCATGTCACTGAAGCATACATTCTTACAAATAACTGTTCTGACACATGTTCAGTTTTTATATAGTTTTCAATGTGCAAACATTTTAAGTTTATTAATCATAGAAAGCGGTTAATATACCTTTCTACAAGTGAATCTTTATATTTCAATATGCGTAAAAACACTATACATATTCATCCACATTCCGTTGTATATCGTATTGTTTTGTATTTTACAAACATAAGAAAAGAATCCTCAGATGTATATGGAAAATGAGGATCCCTTTCTTCTTTATCTTCACTTTTCTGTTAAAGCAAACTTCGTATTTCTTCCTACATTATCAATGAGTTCTAAACCCTTCTCATCCACTCTTCCAATAACATTCACTCTTTCATCTGCACATAGATCTCTGCGGATAATCATTATCTCTCCACAGTACCTTCCATATTCTTTATTATCCATTGTAATAGAACCTCTAGTACGTACCGTGCTTCTGTCCTTTTCAACAGGTTCATCCCTATAGCTGCCAAAACCTCTGGATTCCTGAAAGCGTATCAAACTGTTCGGAGAATCAATTCTATTGGTGAATACTGCATGATATAGATTTTTATATCCTTCATTCAGAGCACACGGTATTTCAATAATCTTTTCTTCTGCATACCTCTGAATATGTTTCTGCTCTTCGTCACTGATACCGGGGTCTCCTACAAATACCTGATCTACACCATCATTGATAACAAGGTCCAGATATGCCGCAAATGGAGACCAAGTACGGTGCTTTTCAACAGTAGGGAGGCCTTCATAGATCGGCCCTCGCTTTTCGCTGTCCCCGGAATAAATGCCAATACTTTCATACCGGCAGTATGAAGCATTGCATTCATTTCCTGCAGATAATCCTCATCCAGTCCTGTTTCAGGTCTTGGGTAGAAGTTATGCATTGCCATAACACACGGGCCTGCCTTAGCCAACACTGCAGCTTCTTCGCGTGTGATTGTTGAAGCATTCACAGCCACCGGCATCTTTTCAGCTATACTGCATATTTCCTGCAGAGAGAATCCATAATCCAGTCTTACTCCCCAAAGTCCCAGTCTCTTTGACAGTATGATAATATCTTTCTCATTGAACTGTTCCAGAGTCTCCTTGGAAACATCAGCCAGCACCTTATATCCTTTTTCATTCAAAGAATGGATCCATTCCTCTGCGCAATGCACAAAGTCATTTCCAAATTCTTCTTTGATATGAAGAGATATAAAGATAAGCGAAACACCCGATGCAGTATCTGCATCAGGTGTTCTGCTGTTTATTTCGCTTAAGTAAGCTGAATGTCCAAGGGCATTAAGCCTCGGCAACTTCATCATCCTTTACCATAGCCTTTGTGATAATGAAGCCCATGATATATGAGATAACAATGCCGACTGCATAGCATGCAACACTCATAACTGCTCCGCCAGGACCAGCTGTCATTACAAAGCACGCCAATATTCCGGAAGGACCCCATGTTGTAGCAGCAACCTGCATAGCCATAACAAACGCACCGCCGAATCCTGCGCCAAGACCTGCTGTCAGGAATGGCTTGCCCATAGGAAGTGTTACACCATAGATCAGAGGTTCTCCAACACCAAGTACACCTGCTGGAAGAGCACCTGCGATAACTGCCTTCATACGTTCATTGTGAACTTTCTTAGCCTTCAGATAGATTGCAATAGCTGCACCGACCTGTCCTGCACCAGCCATACATAATGCTGGATACAGTGTGACATAGCCCAGTGTGTTCAGCTGTACTGCATAAAGTGCTACAAGTCCATGATGCATTCCCATAGCAACCATAGGAAGGAACAATGCTGAAGAAACGTAGCCTGCAATAATACGTACAAATACATTGGAGCTCATGCATATCTGCTGAACTACCCATACAAGACCTGTGGAAACAAGTCCGCATGCTGGCATAATCAGGAAGATATATGGAATCACGCATACGATAAGAGTAAGCAGTGGTGTAAATATAATGTCCATTGAATCAGGCATTCTCTTGCGAATCCACTTCTCGACCTTAACCATGATATAAACACCAAGTACTGCAGAAAGAACACCGCCTCTGCCGCTTCTGAGCAGCGAGTCAAGAGGTGAAGCCTCATTGAACCAGCCTACTGCTGCAGAAATCGTGTTGATAGCATCAAGACCGGTGATCATACCAAGCATTCCGCCAAGGATAGGTGTTCCGCCAAAACGTTCGGCCGCACGATATCCTGCCCATGCGGTCAGGTATGCCATGAATGCTGTGCTGATCAGGCCAAGCAGCTGCACAATAATATTAAGGATCTGTACATCCGCAAACCCAGGATTCAGCTGCTGGATCAGTGTTGAAATACCTGAGCACAGACCAGCTGCCACAACGCCCGGAATCAGTGGAACAAAGATTTCACCGAAGATCTTCAGTGCATTTCTAACAGGGTTGGACTTCTGTTTTGATTTCACCGCAGCCTTATTTGTCTGCCAATCATTCTGTGTACTGGTCGTTCCTGTAGAAGGAATTCCCATGTCGAAGCAGATGTCTGCACACTTGCGGCTCTTGCCTGGTCCGACAACCACTTCTACGTACTGAGGGCGGTCATGTACTGTTCCAAGCACACCCTCCACCTTTTTTAATTCCTCATCATTAAGTTTGGAATCATCTTTAAGATTGATACGAAGACGCGTCATGCAATTCGTTGCTGAAACAACATTGTCTCTTCCGCCAACATGTTCCAGTATGCTGTTAACCAGTTCTTCATTGGTCATTTTTGTAAAACTCCCCTTTCTTTCAATTTCCATTTTCTTTACTTCTGAATAGCCATACGAACATGGCCATTTGATTCCTTAAGTCTCTTTGAAGCTTCTTCTGTACTGCAGTCAGCCAGGATCATTGTGATTGCTGTCTTGCAGTCACCGCCGGCCTTCCTGATCGTTTCTCTTGCAGTCTCGTTATCCACTCCAGTAGCTTCTGTAACAATCTTTTCGACTCTTGCATGGAGCTTCTCATTTGTCTGCATCAGATCGATCATCAGATTCTCATATGCTTTTCCAACTCCCACCATTGCAGCAGTAGAAATCATATTCAGAATCATCTTCTCAGCGGTTCCTGCCTTCAGTCTTGTCGAACCCGTCAATACTTCAGGCCCTACAACAGCTTCTATTGCAATATCTGCTGCTTTTCCTATGGCAGATCCCGCATTGCATGCAATTGCTGCAGTATGGCATCCAATAGACTTTGCATAATCAAGTGTTCCGATTACATACGGAGTTCTTCCACTTGCCGCAAGACCGATCACAATATCATTCTTATTCAGCTTGTGACTGATCATGTCCTGTCTGCCAAGTTCCCGGTCATCTTCTGCACCTTCTTTTGCTTTGATGAAAGCTCCCGGTCCTCCAGCAATTACCCCGACAACAAGATCAGGTGAAACACCGAATGTAGGCGGGCATTCCGCCGCATCCAGTACTCCAAGTCTTCCACTTGTTCCTGCACCGGTGTAAATAATTCTTCCGCCGTGGTTCAGTGATTCAATTGCCCAATCTACTGTTTCGGCAATCTTTGGCAGAAGCGGATGTATAACTTCAGGTATCTTTTCATCTTCCCGATTCATTACGGTAACGATTTCAAGTGAAGTCATCCGATCCAAATTTGTCGTGTCAGGATCACGTGATTCTGTTGTCATCTGTTCCAGATTCAAATTGCTTACCTCCATTGTTTTTAAAATTCGTTAACATGCCCCCGCGCGATGGGCATCGCTCTTAAATGCTAATAACATACTAGAATCGAAATATTTATGTTTCAATAATGCGGGCTTGATTTGAAACTATGTTTTACGGCTTGAATGAAACCGCTATCATTTTCGGTCACAATTGAACCGATGTTCCTAATATAGAAGCATATAAAAAGACAGATTTCATGTTCACAGAAATCCGTCTTAATAATTCTCTAATACAGAAAAAATTAGTAACAGCTAAAACAGCATGACTGAAATCACAACAACAGCAGTAATTGCTGCAAACACGATCCAGAACTTCTTTGTAATGCCCTGTTTCGTTTCCAAGAAATACTGTGCATACGCTACGGACAAACCGCTGAGTATACCTGTTACACCTGCAGTAACAATCCTAGGTGCTTTCAGTGCACTCATCAGCATCAGTGTCCCCATCATAACTGCAGCGATGAGAAAAGCGCTTCTCAGTCCAAACATAGGGATATCATAATCTGTTGTTCCCATGGATGTATGATACTGATTCTTATCTGTTTTCTTTTTTGTCTGCCATTGCTGTGCTGTCATAGTTTTATTTCACTTCTCCATATTCCTTATGTCTCTGTTCAATGAAATTGTGATACCAGCTGTAACTGTCCTTCTTATAGCGTGCATAGGAACCATTGCCACGGTTGTCCGCATCTACATAGACAGTCCCATATCGTTTTTCCATCTCGCAGCTGCCTGCGGAGACGATATCAATAATACCCCACATAATATATCCAAGTACATCACAGCCATCATCGATTGCCTTATCAATTTCTTCAAAGTGATTCTTGAGGTATTCAATACGATAGCCGTCATGAACACTGTGATCCGCTTCCATAAGATCTCTGGAACCGAATCCATTCTCTGAAACAAATACAGGCTTATGATAGCGGTCATACATCTTGTTGATCGTTGTACGCAGTCCGACTGGATCAATTTCCCATCCCCACTCAGTTGCCTTCAGATAAGGATTCTTTGTTGAGACAACAAGATTTCCTGCTGTCTTCTTACTCTTCTCATCCAATGAAATAACAGAGCTCTGATAATAAGAGAAACTTGTAAAGTCACAGGTGTTCTCCTTCAGTATCTTTCTGTCTTCATCTGTTATTTCTATATGAACATTGTTCTCTCTGAAGAATCTGTTCATATAGTAAGGATACTCGCCATTCGCGAGGATATCCGTAGGATACCACTGGTATACCTGTTCATCCTGCAGTACCTTCAGATTTTCTTCAGGTCTTGAAGAGAATGGATAGTAGCAGAAGCAGGCGACCATACAGCCGCTCTTCGCATTCGGTGCCACTCTTCTCTGCATTTCAATTACGTAGGCACTGGCAACAAACTGGAAATGAAGCGACTGGAATACATCAGAAAGATCATATCCCTTTTCTTCATCTCTAATCAGTCCAACCCCATTGAACGGACTGAAGTATCCTGCATTGATTTCATTGAATGGAAGATAGTAGTCAATATACTTTCCCCATCTTTCAAATACAGCTGTCGCAAATCTGACATAGAATGTGACAAGCTTTCTGTTCGTCCATCCTCTGTATGCCTCAACGAGATGCAGAGGCAGTGCATAATGTGTCAGTGTCAGGAATACTTTCATTCCTGATTCATGTACCCTTTCAAATACTCTGTCGTAGTATGCTAAACCAGCCTGATTCGGCTCTTCTTCATCCCCATTCGGATACAGTCTTGCCCAGCTGATCGAGAATCTGTATATATCAATTCCCAATTCTTTAAGCAGATCAATATCCTCTTCCAGATGATGGTAGCCATCGCTGCCTTCACGGAACGGATATTTTCCAACACCCGTTTCCATCTTAGCTTCATCAATGACCTTCTGTGTCAGAAGTCTGGTTCCGGTCGTAGCCTTCTCCGTACGAAGCAGGTATGGACGGCAGTCCTGCGTATCAAGACCTTTGCCGCCTTCCTTAAATCCGCCTTCGTACTGACTGGAGGCTGTAGCACCTCCCCATAGTATTGCGTGTTTATTCATGCATTCTCCTTCCAAGCAGATACGCACCATATTCCGCATTGTGAGCAGATTCCTGCAGCACACAGCCATATGGTTTCAGAAGTTTCTGAAGCTCGGGCAGCAGAGGTTCCTTCATGTGTTCAAAGATACCGCCCATACAGCAGACCTTAATCTCATTGGATTCAAAATGCATAGACAGTGCGCCGGCAAGCTGTGCAAGTTCCGCAGCCGCTTCATGAAAGATCATCTTCGCTGCAGGATCATTATGCATAGCCGCCTCATAGCACAGCGATGCATATTCTGCAGTTCTCGCACGATCTTCACGTATCTTCATATATCCTGTGATGATGTCATAATCATGCACAAGATTAAGCCGATTCATGATCAGACTGTACAGCTCTGTCTTCTCCATGCGCCCATCTGCTTCTTTTACAAACGCATGGAACATTTTATCTGCTATCCAGAATCCGCTTCCTTCATCACCAAGCTGATATCCCCAGCCTCCGCATCGATACATCTTTCCATCTATCTCTGCTTCCGCAATGGATCCAGTCCCAGCAATCAGTACTATTCCATCTTCACCATTCAAGGCTCCTGATACAGCGATATCCACATCACTGTATAAATGAAATTTCCTGTTTCCAAAAGCAGTTCTGCATACTTCTTCAATTTCTCTGCGTACTTCTTCCTGCTGACCATAGCCGGCAAGACCGCCTATAACCATACATTCAGAAGCGGGATCGACAGCAGTGATACCATTGCGCAGTCGTCTGATGCAGTCGTCTCTGTCCTGCGTTAATATATGCACCGATTCTTCACGTGCAGCCTGCAGTACATTTCCGTTTTCATCAAACAGACTGAATCTTGTACTTGTACCGCCGCCATCAATTCCGATTAATTTCATATTCTTTACTTTGCTTCTGCAGGTACTGTTTCTTCTGTATCTGCAGTTCCTTCTTTCTCAGTTTCTTCTTTAAGGAGCTGTGCATCATACATCTTAAAGAATGGATAATACAGAGCTGTATCCAGGACAATCAGAAGAACATTCAAAACTGCTGCTCTCCAATCCATACCGCATGCAATGAATGCACCGATAGGACCTGGAAGTGTCCACGGAGCTATTGTAACAGCACAGTTAACAAGATGAACTGCCATAGCTACCCATGCAATGATCGTATTGATCAGAGGGATGCAGATGAACGGTATCAGCAGCATCGGGTTCAAAACAATAGGAGCACCGAAGATCATTGGTTCATTGATGTTGAATACAGAAGGCATAATTGTTGTTCTGCCAAGTGTCTTGCCATACTTGGATTTTGCACAGAAGCAGAACAGAAGTGCCAATGCCAGTGTTGCTCCGGAGCCGCCGATATGTACGAACCACTGCAGCAGAGGCTCTGTTGCAATGTTTGCAGCAGCATGTCCAGCAGCGACAGCCTGTGCATTCTGATCAATCAGTACGAGCCATAAAGGTCTTGCAAGTGAAGATACAATAGAATCTCCATGAATGCCAAAGCTCCAGAAGAACATGATCAGGAATACGATGAGCAGTGTTGAAGGAAGTGTATTAACAGCACTGATCAATGGCTTAACAAGATTGCCGATAATTGAGTGAACATCAATGCCGAGCCACATTGTGATTGTAGCCATGCCAAGAATGACAATAGCTGTTGGTGTCAGTGATTCAAAAGAACGTGCAACTGCCGGCGGAACAGAATCCGGCATAGAAATCTTCCATCCATGGACCTGTGTGAAACGATAGATCTCAACAGCGATGAATGAGCAGATGATACCTACAAACATACCTGCCGATCCAAGGTTATTCAGTGTAATTACATAATTGCCGGATAATGATGAATAGCTGGTGAAGAATGCGCTGAGCTCTGTATTTGTCTTAGCAAGAGCCTGCAGCGACTCAGTAACTTCAGGAGCTGCTACTGGAACAATTGTCAGCAGGAAGCACATTTCTGCAAGGATTGCACCAGAGAATCCATCAAGTTTATAGGACTGCGCAAGTGAGTAGCCGATTCCGAATACTGCATACAGAGTCATGATATACATGGTCATTCTGTACGGCAGAAGGATCGTACCGGCATTAGCCTTCAGGAATGTATATAAAGCCCAATCCTGAGGAAGATAGTTGTAAAGAAATGCTACGCACATCAGCAGTGAGCTGACGATGATAAGAGGCAGTGTAGCAACGATACCATCACGGATGGCACGCAGATGTCTCTGGTTGGCAAGTTTTGTCAACGGTCCATTCAGTTTGTCCTGAATGAACATTGTGAATTTTGTAAACATTATTCCCCTTTTCCTTTGATCTGTATTTTGTTAATAACAGCTTTTCAGCATTCTGTAAGCCATGTTCATCTTCGGCTTTTACAGCAATGCCCCCTTTACTTCTGAATAGCCATACGAACATGGCCATTTGATTCCTTAAGTCTCTTTGAAGCTTCTTCTGTACTGCAGTCAGCCAGGATCATTGTGATTGCTGTCTTGCAGTCACCGCCGGCCTTCCTGATCGTTTCTCTTGCAGTCTCGTTATCCACTCCAGTAGCTTCTGTAACAATCTTTTCGACTCTTGCATGGAGCTTCTCATTTGTCTGCATCAGATCGATCATCAGATTCTCATATGCTTTTCCAACTCCCACCATTGCAGCAGTAGAAATCATATTCAGAATCATCTTCTCAGCGGTTCCTGCCTTCAGTCTTGTCGAACCCGTCAATACTTCAGGCCCTACAACAGCTTCTATTGCAATATCTGCTGCTTTTCCTATGGCAGATCCCGCATTGCATGCAATTGCTGCAGTATGGCATCCAATAGACTTTGCATAATCAAGTGTTCCGATTACATACGGAGTTCTTCCACTTGCCGCAAGACCGATCACAATATCATTCTTATTCAGCTTGTGACTGATCATGTCCTGTCTGCCAAGTTCCCGGTCATCTTCTGCACCTTCTTTTGCTTTGATGAAAGCTCCCGGTCCTCCAGCAATTACCCCGACAACAAGATCAGGTGAAACACCGAATGTAGGCGGGCATTCCGCCGCATCCAGTACTCCAAGTCTTCCACTTGTTCCTGCACCGGTGTAAATAATTCTTCCGCCGTGGTTCAGTGATTCAATTGCCCAATCTACTGTTTCGGCAATCTTTGGCAGAAGCGGATGTATAACTTCAGGTATCTTTTCATCTTCCCGATTCATTACGGTAACGATTTCAAGTGAAGTCATCCGATCCAAATTTGTCGTGTCAGGATCACGTGATTCTGTTGTCATCTGTTCCAGATTCAAAACGTTTACCTCCATTGTTTTCCAGTTAATTTTATATGCCCGGCGCCATGGGCATCGCTCTTAAGTGCTAACAACATACTAAAGCGAAATATTTTTGTTTCAATAATGTGTGCATTCTTTGAAACTTTGTTTTATGCTTTGAATGAAACCGCTGTCATTATAGGGAGAATAATAGAATTATGAAAAATGCTCTGATCAGATTAAAGGATGGCCGTGACTCTCTGAACCCTGCAGAACGCGCTGCTGCTGACTATGTTCTAGATGATCCACAGCGTGCGAGTGTACTCAGCGTCCACCAGTTGGCCAACAATTCATTTGTATCTTCTTCAGCCGTCATACGTATGTGCAGGGATCTCGGCTTTGATGGATACAAAGACTTTCGCAGTTCTCTTTCAGTAGAGATAGCACTGCAGGATGAAAACATGAATATTTCCCGAGAAGATCTTGAAAAAGGGGATTCAATTACGGAAATCATTCAGAAAATCACCTACAAAAATGTGCAGTCAATACTTGATACACAGCACCTCATGGATACTGACACACTGCAGAAGTGTGTTAAGCTGCTCAGTAAAGCCAATAACATTATCTTCTTCGGTTTAGGTGCTTCATGGCTTGCCGGCAGAGATGCATATGAAAAGCTGCTTAGAATCAATAGATCCTGTACAATCAACGAGGACTGGCATCTGCAGCTTCTCAGTGCAAGAAACAGTACCCGCAATGATGTAGGAGTTGTCATCTCGTACAGCGGGCAGACAACTGAAATGATCGAATGCATGAAGGCAATGAAAGCCAATCACACACCAACGATCGTTATCACAAGATGCGTAGACAGTCCTATCTCGGAGCTGGCAGATTATAAACTTTACACCACAGCAAATGAATCTTTATTCAGAAGTGCAGCTATGTCCAGCCGCATATCACAGCTGGATATTATAGATATTATCTATACTGCATTAGCTAACAGTGATTATGAGAATTGCATTAAGCAATTAAAGAAGACACACATTGTTAAGCCATGATTTGCAAGCCTTCCAATAAGCGCAGAAGCCACTCTTAAATATGACTTCTGCGTTTTTTAATTGTCATAAGTCATATCCATCTGTCAGTGCAAATATATTCAAATATGGAAAATAATAGTGAATCTTTAGATCGAAGAATAAAAATTATGAATGCATTCAGTTTCCCGAAGACAAAACATTGCTTCAGTGTTTCATTCTTAATTATTCTTTGTCTTTCGCTATTTGGCTGTTCTTCTGCAGCCGCAGCAAAGCAGTCTTCTCCAAGCAGCTCTTCTAACAACCAGACTGCTATCACAAACAGCATCGATCTTTCAATTATTGCAGACAGTGATATCAAGGATTACAAATGGATCGATGACAGCAATCCGCCTTTTCAGGAGATCAGCTTTATTGACTCTATACGTTTCTTTACTGAAAAAGGATCAGGCATTCTATATTACGGACGTACAAACTGTCCCTATTGTGAAAGAGCGATTCCACAGCTGGACAAAGCTGCTAAAGAACTTGGTGTCAGAATATATTACATTGATGTAAACAAATCCATTGCAGATACGCAGAATGAATCAGATAAATATATAGCTGCATTAAGCAGCTATCTGGAATCAACTTTCAGCAAAGACGAAAATGGCGACCCTGCCTTCTATGTGCCAGAAGCTGTCGGTATTAAAAATGGAAAGATAACCGATTACATGGTCGGCCTGCCGCTGGATTATAAAATGACTGACAATAATCAGATGAATGGAAATCAAAAAAAAGAATTGTATAGCAAATACAAGGAAATCATCCTAAAAACCGCCGACTGACCTTAATCATATGCAAAGCAGGAGCCATGCATGCATGGCTTCTCTTATGCTTCAGTTTTCTTTTTTGTCTTTGTAAAATAGCCGATTCCTATAATCACAAGAGATATGATCATATATACATTGAAGTGAGGTTTTGTAATGCCGCCATATATAACTACACATGCACCTATAATTGCGAGCGCAGGTATGACATAACGTTTTACAGCGGACAGTCCACTGAACTTGGAATTCGTCATAACGCCGACATACAGTGTTACCAGGAAGAAATAATTCATAACAATTGGAAGATTATCTACTTCAAGTCCTGAGAAAACACTGATTCCATTTGTAGAGACCATATGCAGCAGCATCATGACTATCGAAACGATATAGCAGAAGATTGCTGAATTCACTGGAGTATCGGTCTTTGGATCGACCTGTGACAGTTTCTTGCTAAGCACATTGTCTGTACGAAGTGACAGTGCATACGGAACTCTCAGATAGCCAAGTACAATTCCATTCACGGTGCCGAGAATAGAAATGATTACACACAGGTACACTATCTTCACGCCAACACTTCCGAACAGCTGTGAAGCCATCATTCCCAATGGGTCCGTGCCAGAAAGCACTGCGTCCACACTCCCGAAGGAAGAGATGCCGATGTAGTAAAGAAGATATATAACAGCAATTATGATTGGAGATATAATCAGTGCCTTTGTCAGTGAGTTCTTGGAATCCTTTATCTCATGTGCGATACTCGGCACGATCATCCAGCCATCCATCGCAAAGCATACAGCAATCAGTGCCGCAAAGAATCCAGAGGATGCCGCATGATACTGTGAGAAGTTCGTTACGATCGAGGAAGGATTTCCAAACACAAGTCCAAGTACGGCCAGTACAACCAGTGAAATGACTTTGATTACCATAGTCGCTGACTGAAAGGAACCTGCTTTCTTTGTCTGATATGTATTCATAAAGAAAATAACTGTCATATAAACAAACGTCAGTAAGAATGTCCAGTTATTGATCTTTCCTGTAATCAGCACACAGTTCCAGCCAAACAGTCCGAATGTATAGCTGGCTGCGACCCATGCAACAACAGCTGTGATTGCCGGATAATACAGAACTGCCTGGAAGAATCCTGCCAAATATCCAAGTGTGCTTCCCCATGCTGTTTCGCAATAGGAGACAAGTCCTCCGACAGAATCGTCCTGACTGGTATAGTTAGCAATTGTCAGTCCCCCAAAGATAATACCGAACGCCGCCACTGCAAATGCCAGCGCTCCGATAAGAATGTTGCCATTCGTATCTCTTAAAATCTCCGGTGTCTTAAAAAAGATACCGGAGCCTATAACAATCCCTATGATCATCGCTACTGTAGTTAATAAACCGAATTTTCTTTCTGGTTTGCTCATAATAGACCTCGTATTAAACACGAAGTCTATTTTAACATTGGTTTAGGCGTAATATTCCCTAGAATTACTCTTTTTGAAGCTCCTGTTGCGCTGATCATATTCGAGTAGTGGCGATGCAGTGTTTCATTGCCCAGTATCACAAAGGCAATGGCTTCCTTGGCATCGCTGCTGAATCCCATGTCTTCCTGTTTCATTACCCTTGCTTCAGGAAGATCTTCCTGAAGCCTTTCCAGCAGAACACGATTGTGTGCGCCGCCTCCTGCCGCTATGATTTCTGCAGGAATTCCCTTAGGGCAAAGGAAAAGCTTCACATTCTCCGCTATGGAAGCCGCTGTATATTCTGTAAACGTACAGACAGCATCTTCAGCTGACACCTCTGCATATTTCTGAAGAAGCTCCTCCACCTTCTGTTTCCCATACAATTCTCTGCCTGTGCTTTTCGGTGGATTCATTCTCACATAGGACATATCCATCAGTTCCTTCAGAAGTGAACTGTTCACGTTTCCTCTTTCGGCTGTATTTCCATCTTCATCATATTCCTTATGGTAAAAGTGTCTCATTGCTTCATCAATCATCATATTTCCAGGACCTGTGTCAAATGCAAACACGTCCTTTTCTTCTGCATTCCTTGGAAGATATGTCACATTGGAAATACCGCCTATATTCAGCAGCACTCTAGTCTTCTCCGCGGATCTGTAAAGAATATAGTCCGCATAAGGTACTAAAGGCGCTCCCTCTCCTCCGGCAGCCATATCCATTGTTCTGAAGTTAGAGATAACCATACATCCGGTACGCAGTGCAATCTCTGCCGGTTCTCCGATCTGCAGCGTACTGCGTTCATATTCTTCCGTTTTCTCTGGAATATGGTAGACAGTCTGACCATGACTCGCAATATAATCTACATCCCTGCTGCAAATATGATTCTCTTTCATAAAAGATGACGTACTGTCCCCAAACCACTGTCCAAGCTTAAAGTTCAAAGAACAGATTGCCGCCACATCCGACTGGTGAATGTCGCATGCCTTCTGTATCTCTTCCTTCAGTACCATCGGCATCCTGCTCTCACCATACTGCAGCAGTTTCACCTTTGTGTCTGTATAGTTTCCTTCAATACTGCAGTATGCAATATCAAGACCATCCAGACTCGTACCTGACATCAGACCAATTGCTTTCATCATGATTTCTTCTCCGTCAAGAACTGTATCAGTCTTTCCTTATCTGTATTCAATATTAGATTTTCATTGAAATGTTCCTGTTCGATCAATTCCTCCGCCAGAGAAAACCGACCTACCCAGCTTGGGTCGTGCGCATCAGAACTGATCACGACAGGTACCTGCTCCTTCTCACAGAGCTCCAGCATCTTTATATAGTTTCCTCTGCAGTTCAGTCTTTCTTCTTCCTTCACGAGGGAACTGTTATTCACTTCCAGTGCCACATGATATTTCTTGGCTGCCTTTACAAGATTCTCATAGTTCAAAGATGTGCGGTCATCATCAGGATGTGACATGATTCTCACCTTTTCATTCTTCATACACTGTATTGCATTCTCAGTATTCTTTTCTCTGCCCTCATCGTGATAGCAGCTGCAGTGAATGCCAGCAATGGCATAGTCAAGACAGTCAATCCATTTCTGTTTCAGGGACAGAGTGCCATCATTCAATATATTGATCTCACTCCCATAAAACATCTGTACTCCATACAGAACATGCGGCAGCACTTTGTAATTACAGTAGTAAAAAGGATCGCATGTACCAGGCACACCTGGTGCATGTTCTGCAATGCCGAGCACTTCCAGTCCTGTTTCCTGTGCTGCCTTTGCATTCTCTCTAATTGTTCCATACGCATGTCCGCTTGCCAGTGTATGCGTATGCATATCTCCTATCAGTTTCATGATTGCCTTTCTATTCACTTTTATCATTGATACCAGCTCCATTCATTATATTCTTTACAAATAGAATGCAATTGTAAGGAAGGAGTTATGCAATTTTGTTCCACATAAAGAATATGCTGTATTCATCGCCTTTTTACAAGGCAGTTTCCTTGTTCAGGAAATATGCCGCTGTTATAATTATGATGTGTTAGGTGAGGTGCCAGAATGCAAATAACCGGTATGCTTTTAGGGAATTTTCCTACAATATGTCTTTCGATAGGTCTGGGCATCATTATCATTACTAATAAGAGATTTGATAAGAAAACAAATACGTCTTTCGGCATATTTGTTTTAATAATTCTCGGGCTGGTTGCCGCAAGTATCGCTGATCTGGTATGTTCTTTAGATCCAGTACCATCTGTCTTAAGATATATCGCATCCGCAGCAGGCTATGTTCTTCGCCCAGCATCCATTGCCATTCTGATCAGCATATTGTTAAGAAGAAAAAAAACAGGCTATGTTCTGTGGATACCGATTGTTCTTACTGCCGTTATTGCATTCACAAGCCCATTTACGCATCTAATGTTCTGGTTCAGCAGCGAAAATTACTTTATGAGAGGCCCTCTCGGTTATATTTCACATATAGAAAGCTTTATCTATATATTCATTCTTGTGTTTCTCACTATAAAGAAACAGAAATACATTGCATCAAGTGAAGTGTTTACCGTATTATTCAGCTCATTTATATGTATTATTGCAGCACTGCTGGAGACTAAACTCTCTGATTATCATTTCCTTATAACCGGCGCAATGGCTGTCTCCTGTGCTCTGTACTATATTGTTCTATATGCCGAAACATTCAACGTGGATGAATTGACAGGTCTTCTTAACAGAAAGACGCTGTACCTGAATGTGAACTCATCCAAGAATAAAGAATACAGTATCATTTCAGCTGATTTGAACAATCTGAAAGACATCAATGATTCAAAAGGGCACAGTGCCGGCGACAGCGCATTGAAATATCTCGCAGATACCCTGATTGCCAACAGCGGAAAGAATTTCTGCCCGTATCGCACCGGCGGTGACGAATTCATTATTCTTGGAAAAGAACTGAACATTGAAGAAACCAAACTGTTTATCAAAAATGTAAAAACAGATTTAGAGAAGGAAGGCTATATGGCATCCTTCGGATATGCTCTTTATCATACGGGAGATGATTTTGATACCATATGTATCCAGGCAGATGAAAAGATGTATGCCGACAAGAAAAGATATAAGCACCGTACAGTATCCAGAGAAAGCGGAACCAAAGCTCTCAGCAGATCATTATCGTAAAGTGCCATATGCAATACATAGTAAATACCATAGGAACAGAAGTCTGACAGCTTTGCTCTTATGGTATTTTTTCGCAGTACAATCGCAAATTGCTATAACGAAATTACTGTGAATAAATACAAATAACACCGAATCCTTGTTAAACTAAATAAGAACAATTTTGAAGCAAACAGTGCGGATATTCTTCACGGCACTGCAAACCGATAAAGATGATGAGGGGAAATGCGGTATGAAAAAGAGAGCATGGAAGAAAGCAAAGGCAGCGCTGTGGGCAATACTGTTTCCGATACTGGTAATCTTTGAAGGTATAACACCAGTTTATGCGGATTATTCTGATACCGACGTATGCGGAATCAACGGCACTGGATATGCATCACTGTCAGATGCCATCTCTGCAGCAAATGCTTCAGAGAATGATGTGACAGTCACGATCCTGAAAGATACAACAGTTAGTTCAGAGCTGACCATTCATAATATAAACAGCAGAAAAATCACAATCACTTCTGCAGATACATCCTCAAATGATCGCAGTACTCTGAATTTTTCCTCAGAAGGCAGTTTTACTGTCTCTACAGATTTCACCCTGGATGATCTGATCCTAGATGGCGGAAACCTAGCTCGCAGCAATTCAGCCATAAAGATCACTGGCGGAACCACAGCAGTAACAGGCTCCGGTTACGATAGCAGCTATACCTATTATTCCATCATTCAGAATTTCGGCAGTCAAACACAGACGCAGGAAGCAGCAGGCGGCGTATTCAATGTGTCTGGAGACAGTACCATCCTGAATCTGGAAAATGGATCTATTATCAGCTGCACAATAGCTTCCGCTTTAAATGGAGCTGCCGAAACCTCCAAGACTGGCGGTGCTGTACTGTATCAGGATGGCGGAACAGTTAATCTTTCAGGAATGGATATACACTCCTGCGGTTCAGGAAGCCAAACTGACGCAATGGCATTTTGCTATGCCGGTCCAATCTGTGTATATTCCGGAATCTTCAACATGACAGGCGGTTCAATTAATAATAATACAGGCGGCAATGGCGGTGCTGTTTCTCTGCGCACCAAAAATGCAAAGCTCAATGTCAGCGGCGGCACAATCACCAGCAACCGGGCAAATCTTGACGGCGGTGCAATATATGCGGCCAATGAGAGTCAAGTGAACATCAGCGGCAGTCCATGGATAAAAGATAATGTCAGCAATTCCGGTGCCTCCGCAATTGCTTATCACTCCGGCGCAAAGATATCCATTTCCGATTCCCCTATCATTGCAGATAACCGTACGGACGAAACAAGTGCATCTGAAAATGCCGCAATCATTGGAGATAGCGAACAGACAGCCGTTACAATCAGCGGCAGTCCTACAATTCGGAACAATACTCGTGGAATGAATGGACCGCAGGCCAACATCGCCGTCTACGATTCTTCTGCCATGCTGATTGGCGATATGACAGGCAGCGCATCATCTACCGTAGGAATCAGTCAGATCAGCGGAACTGCTCAGGCAGGTTCAGCATTCGGAACCGTCGCACCAGGCACCCCCTCCACCACGAACCTCAAGGCATTCTTCAATGACAGCAATCCAGTGGATCACAAAGCTCTGATTGGCTCCAGTGAAACATCAGGCTCTAACGCAATTTGGAAAAGTACACCATATGTCTGCAAGATTGTCTCAAATGGTATTGCGACACCATATCTGTCTCTTCAGGATGCTTTAGATGCAGTACCAAATGATGGTTCAGCCACAATCGAAATGCTTGCAGAAGATTATGAAATCACTTCTGCACTCACTGTGGGCAGCTATGAAGGAGCTAGAGATATTACGATTACTACTGCTGCTGCAGATGCAGAAGATGGCTACCCTTACCTTGGAGCAAGCGGTACAAATGCTGTTCTGACCAGAAAAGCTGACTGCACAGCGCTGGATGTGATCGGAGGTACTGTGCTTACACTCAGCAGCATAACTCTGGAAGGGGATGAACAGGTTTCAAATACACATCACCTCATCTTTGCGGAAGGCAGCTCCTCATCCCGCGTCACATTAAAACTGCAGGATGGAGCTAAGATAGCCGGCGGTGACAATACGTTATCCGATGTAAATTCCGGAAAGGGAGCCGGTATCCTTCTTGAATTTGCAGACCTCAGCATGTCGGGAGATTCTTCTATCGCTCAATGCATAAGCGGCGCAGGTTCTGCTATCTACGCTGTATCAAGCACTGTAAATATGTCAGACACTTCCTCTATCATCCAATGCTCAGCCTATCAGCTAGGCGCAGTAACTCTTGCGACAGATGCAGCCATAGACAGTACAATGAACCCAAGCTCACTTACGATGTCAGGCAGCAGCTCAATCGCTTACAATTCAGGGACTTCCGCATCATCCAGAGCCAGTGCTGTATACTTCTTTGGCGATCACGCCAAGCATGTCTTTACAATGACAGACAGCGCAGAAATCTCTGACAATACAGTAGAAGATTCCGATGATTCCAATTATGCCGGCACCATCAGCGGCGGCTTAGAATCTTTCAATATCACGATGGAGGGCAATGCTTCCATCAAGAACAATACTGTAAATAATTCCAATAAAAACAGCGCTGGAGGCATTTCTGTAACCCCAGGAAGCACACTAAGCATGGCTGACAGCTCCTCAGTCACTAACAATCAGATTACAGCAGCGGAAAGCACTTCCACTGCAGGCGGTATAAAAATCATGCCCGCTGAAAACAATTCTTATTCCAGCGGTAAGGTTACACTCGCCGGCAATGTTAATATCACTGGAAATACCTGTCAGAATGGTGCTCAGAAAGCAGATGTTACGATTTCTT
>JBFLGD010000019.1:0-41818 GCA_041859965.1 Bulleidia sp.
CATTAGAAGCCATCATAGTCGATGAAGATGTCAGTCCCACGAAGAAAGCAACACCAATTGCTACAATGGCGCTGAGTGACATAAAACGGCCCTTAGAGGACTTTATCAGTCTAAGTGCATCTTTTCTTCTGGTTCTGTTCTTCATTTGCTTACCATTCAATCGTATCGATATCCTGCGGGTGATCATTGGTTTCCATACTGATGATCTTTCCATTCTTAACATGGAATACCTTGTCTCCCATAGGGCAGAGTGCAAGGTTATGCGTAATGATCACTACAGTCATATGATGTTCAAGAGATGTCTTCTGAAGCAGCTTAAGAATCTGCTTTCCGGTAACATAATCCAGTGCTCCGGTCGGCTCATCGCACAGCAGGAGCTTAGGATTCTTAGCAAGTGCTCTTGCAATAGCTACGCGCTGCTGTTCTCCGCCTGAAAGCTGTGCAGGAAAGTTGTTCATTCTCTCTTCAAGTCCAACCTGTTTCAACGTCTCGGCAGGATCCAGCGGATCTCTGCATATCTCTATAGCAAGCTCAACATTCTCCAGAGCAGTCAGATTCTGCACAAGATTGTAGAACTGGAATACGAAGCCAATATCATAGCGCCGATAGGATGTCAGTTTCTTTTCATTCATCTGATCGACTCTGTTCCCGTCTACTGCTATCTTTCCGGATGTGCAGGTATCCATACCGCCAAGAATATTCAGAATCGTTGATTTCCCAGCTCCTGAAGCGCCAGCCACAATGATCATCTGGCCTTTGTCTATCTCCATATTCACGCCATCCAGTGCCTGAATATCGATCTCACCGACATGATATGTTTTCTTTACATCCTTAAGTTCTATATATGCCATAACCTTTCTCCTGCTGCTACCATTCTAACAGAAAAAAAAGCCGGAGAAGTTTCGTTCTCCGGCATGCTCTGCTTACTTTCTTAAGCCAAGCTTCTGTACAAGATCTCTGTAACGGTTGACATCGACCTTCTTAAGGTTCTCAAGAAGACTTCTTCTGCGTCCTACCATCTTCAGCAGTCCACGGTTGGAAGAATAGTCCTTCTTGTTGTTCTTCATGTGTTCAGTCAGATTGTTAATCTGTTCAGTTAATAAAGCAACCTGAACTTCTGTAGAACCTGTGTCGCCTTCCTTGCGGCCGAATTCTTTTACGATCTCTGCAATTTTTTCCTGTGCTAACATTTCAATTCCTCTTTCTTTCTATGTTCATCCAGTCCGAGCAGTACGCCGAGGAGCAGCGCAGTTCCCAGCCTGAAAGCCAGTTTATTATATCCCGCTTTTAACCGAATGTCTACTTCATCAGACTCATAATGAAGGGAATATATTCGGTTGCCAGTCGAATAAGACCTAATACAATACCAGCAAGACTGAGATAAAAATATTTGCCCTTCTGCTTTGAGAAACGTCTCACACCAAGCACACCAAGTACTGTACCGATAATAGCAAAAATCCCCATATAATCGACCAGCCATGCAATTACAGAAGAACCAATGGACCAAAGTGCGAACATATTATCAATTGATCGATCCATCACATCCTTGCGGTCCTTCTTATACTTAGCTTTCTTCTGTTCTGCTCTTTCCTCTTCTTCCTGGATACGTTCAGCCTGTTCAATTGCCCGATTGCTCTTTTTATGAATATTTGCCTTTTTTAATTTCTTTGCCATTATCCTACCTCTGATTTTTTCAATTCTAACAGAATCAACCGATAAGCTCCACAAGAACATTGTTCATGATCTCATAGCCTCTGCTGCTGCACCTGACGTGATCGCTGTCCATTTCAACAAGACCCTGATTGATCAGTTTTTCTGCCCTGTTTCCAAACACACTTTCAAATGACTGTTCATAAGTTTCCTTGAATAGATGCAGATCCATGCCTCTTCTGAAGCGCATTCCCATCATAACCATCTCCTCCATTGCATCTTTCTTCGTCAATGGAATCTCAATAATAGAAAGAGGGTCATCCAAATATGCATGCAGGTCTTTTGTATGGTCATAGCGTATCATTCCCTCTTTGCCGGAAGCGCCGCATCCTATGCCATAGAAATCACGATAATTCCAGTATGCAGAATTATGTATTGACTGGTATCCCGTTTCTGCAAAATTTGATACTTCGTATTGCTCCAGACCATACTGCGGAAGTGTTCTGCATATCATTTCATACATATCCGCTTCCGTATCGTCATCCAGATGCTGATAGCCCTTTTTTCCAAAGACAGTGTTTTCCTCAATTGTCAGTGAATAAAGAGACAGATGCTGCGGATGCATGCTGACAGCATCATGAATAGACGCTTCCAGCTGATTCATTGTCTGCGTTGGCAGAGAATACATCAGATCAAGCGATATATTATCTATGCCATGTTTTCTCAGCAGTGACATTGCATTGCTTACATCCTCTTCTGTATGATGTCTTCCAATCAGTTTCAAAAGATCCGTATCGCCTGTCTGCATACCTACAGAAGCACGGTTAACACCATACTGACTAAGAAGCGAAGCCTTCTCATCCGTTAGCGTTTCAGGATTGATTTCTACAGTATATTCCTTCACTTCTGAAGCATATGGCTTCAATAGTTCAAGAAGCTGCTGCAGCTGATCCAAGGAAAGAGCGGTCGGTGTCCCGCCGCCAATGTAAACTGTCTTCAGCTTTGGATTGATATCCTTGAAATGTATCTCTTTCTCAAGTGCCTGCAGCCATGCATCTGCTGTATCCCTGTCATAGACACGGTGGCAGAAGTCACAGTAGCTGCATATTGTTCTGCAAAAAGGTACATGCAGATACAGATATTCAGGCTTCTCAGTTCTTGGGATCATCATCCATCGATAGAACCGCCATGAAAGCCTCCTGCGGTATCTCTACCGAACCCACTGCCTTCATACGCTTCTTACCTTCCTTCTGCTTTTCTAGAAGTTTCTTCTTACGTGTAATATCACCGCCGTAACATTTTGCCAAGACATTCTTACGCAATGACTTTATGTTTGTTCGAGCGATGATCTTACCGCCAATAGCAGCCTGTACCGGTATCTCGAACTGCTGCTTAGGTATCAGTTCCTTCAGCCGTACCGTAATGCCTGAGCCTCTCTTATACGCCTCTTCACGATGCACAATAACAGAAAGTGCATCTACCGTTTCACCATTCAGGAGA
Source organism: Bulleidia sp. (assembly GCA_041859965.1). Lineage (GTDB taxonomy): Bacteria > Bacillota_I > Bacilli_A > Erysipelotrichales > Erysipelotrichaceae > Bulleidia. The sequence goes on from JBFLGD010000019.1 coordinate 3,151, forward strand.
ATATCCATTCTGACCAGATCTTCACTGCGATAGCCGATAATTTCATAGTCCAGAGATGCATACCCCTTTGTACAGGATTTCAGTTTATCAAAGAAATCATAAATAATCTCCGACAGCGGCATTTCATAAACAATCTGATTTCTGCCGGTATCGATGACATCCATTCTCTTATATATGCCTCTCTTGTCTTGGCACAGCTGCATAACTGCACCAATAAAGTCATCCGGCACCATAATCTGCGCCTTAACAAAAGGTTCTTCTACGTGATCAATTCTTGAGGCATCCGGCATCTTTGCAGGGTTGTCTATTTCCAACATGGTGCCATCGCTCAGAAAGACATGATAGATAACTGATGGTGCTGTAGCAATCAGGTCAAGTCCGTATTCTCTTTCCAGTCTCTCCTGCACAACATCCATATGCAGCAGACCAAGGAACCCGCAGCGGAAACCAAATCCCAATGCCTGTGAAGTCTCCGGTTCATACTGCAGTGAAGCATCATTCAGCTGCAGTTTATCCAAAGCATCATGCAGTTCCTGATACTTATCCGCATTGCTTGGATACATGCCGCAGTAGACCATAGGATTCATTCTGCGGTAGCCCTCCAATGGCTTTGAGGCAGGATTGTCAGGTGATGTGATTGTGTCGCCTACACGGACATCATGAATATCCTTGATGGAAGCAACCACCCAGCCAACATCTCCGCACATCAGTGTATTGACCTTTACTTCTCTAGGGTTTCTAATACCTGCTTCCAGCACTTCGTACTCTGCACCGGTTGCCATAAATCGTATTCTGTCACCGACAGAGATCTGCCCCTCTCTGATTCTGACAAGCGCAATAACACCTCTGTAGGGATCATACATAGAGTCAAAGACAAGTGCCTGCAATGGTGCCTTAGGATCTCCAGCTGGAGGAGGTACCATGGCAACAATCTGCTCCAATACCTGGTCTACATTCAAGCCAGTACGGGCGGAAATCTCTGGAGCATCTGTACAGTCAATACCGATGATGTCCTCAATTTCCCTCTTTGTTTCCTCCGGCCTTGCATTCTTCATGTCCACTTTGTTGATAACAGGAAGTATTTCCAAATTATTGTCCAATGCAAGATAAGTATTGGCCAGTGTCTGCGCCTGCACACCCTGGGTGGAATCCACGACAAGAATCGCACCCTCACATGCCGCAAGAGAACGAGATACTTCGTAGGAGAAATCTACATGGCCAGGTGTATCGATCAAATTGAAGAGATACTCTTCACCATTTTTAGCATGATAGCTCAGCTGTACCGCATTGAGTTTAATCGTGATGCCTCTTTCTCTTTCAAGTGCCATGTCGTCCAGTATCTGTGCCTTCATATCACGTTCCTTAACCGTATCCGTCATCTCAAGAATACGATCTGCCAGAGTAGACTTGCCGTGATCAATATGTGCAATAATACAGAAATTTCTAATATTTTTCTGGTCCATCAATCAAATCTCTTTCCAATCAATTCTCTGCCAGTGCCATTACGGAAGGAATCTGCATCCATGCGCTTCTTGCCTTCCGGCTGAAGTTCATAAATCTCGAGTATTCCTCCTGTACATGCCACCAGCATGGCATGATGATCAAATCCGATAACTGTACCGAATTCTCTGTCAGTCTGTTCTGCGCTCTTTCCCGCCCGATAGAATTTAATGCGCTTTCCTTCAATCATTCCATACGATACGGGCAGATCCAGAAGTCCGCGGATATGGTTGTATACATGCTGAAGATCTTCTTTCTGAAACATGACCTGTTCTTCTTCACGTGAAATATTCGGTGCTATGACAGCTTTGCTGCTGTCCTGTTCCACGCCCTGCAGCTTTCCTTCCAGATATGCAGGCAGATATTTATCTATCATGCCAACTGCTATCTGATTCAGGCGTTCACTGAGCTGTGACATTGTCTCATCAGGATCTACGGCTGTCTTTTCAACCGCATATACTCTACCTGAATCCATTCCCTTCACCATCTCCATAAGACTGACACCTGTCTCAGTATCTCCATTCAGTATCGTTCTCTGAATTGGTGCTCCGCCCCTATACTTAGGCAGCAGAGACGGATGGATGTTCAAGCATCCAAAAGACGGTGCTGACAGTATTTTTGTATTTACAAACTGTCCATAGGCACACGTCACGATCAGATCCGGTCTGTATGACAGCACTTCATCTGCAGAATCGGAGAGTTTCTCAGGCTGCAGTACCGGAATTTCATTAGCATCTGCCAGCACATGTATCGGAGTTGGTTCAATATGATGTTTTCTTCCAACTGGCTTATCAGGCTGAGACACAGCCAGTACGACATTGTAATGCATATTCAGCAGCTCCTGCAGTATGGAAACTGCGAAGTCCGGTGTACCGAAAAAAATGATACGGGGATCTTTCATAATAATCACCTCCCGAATGTACCATATTATAACCGACTTCCGCTGGCAAGGAAAGGCAAGAGGCTGCCGCATTTACATGCGGAATATCATTGCAATTTAATGCTCCCTTTGTTATAATTCCTACTGCTTAGAAAAAAGACAGGAGGTGTTTTCATGGCAAATATCAAGTCACAGAAAAAGAGAGCTCTGACAAACCTGAAGAGACAGAATGCCAAGGCAGGCGATAAGAGTGAACTGAAGACAGCGATTAAGAATGTTCTGGCCGCAGTTGAAGCAGGCGACAAGGATAAGGCTGTCAAGGCATATGATGCGGCAAACAAGTCACTGGACAAGTCGATTGTTTTGGGAATCAAGAAGAAGAACTATGTAGCCCGTCAGAAGTCAAGACTTTCAAAAGCAATTAATTCTGTTAAGTAAGAAATAAAGATTACGTGATCAATGATCACGTTTTTTTTTGCTCATAAAAAGACATCACAGTGCAGCGAGCCCCCAGGTGCTGTCCAACTTTTGGGGTTCATTGCATCTATGATGTCTTCTCTGTGTCTGTACCCTACTGCATATTCTTCCAAAGCCGAAGGTGGCTGCGAAGCTGTTCCTCATTCTTAGGATGCTGATGTGCCTTTTCAAAAACTTTCTCTATCCTGCTGATCTGATGAGAGACATACAATGCATAGTTCTCTGAATCCTTCTGCATTGCGGCGGTTCCACAGATGATCTCTGATTCTGAATATGATTCATGCTCGCATGTATTGAAAGAAATAATAACGTAGTCATGTCCCTTCTCATACACCGTTCGTTCTTCAGTTATCGTAAAGTGATGCATATTGATCCAGCGTCTCATTTCCACTTCGTCACGATTCACTTCTACGATGATCTGATGCAGATGGAAAAGTCTGTCCCATGCATCTTCAAGAATATGAACTGCTGTATAGTATCCCATCCCTGCTATGACCGCAGTTTCTGTATCTGAAGGAACTTCCTTCATACCATCACATAGAATCGTCTGAATCTTATCCTGAAAACCATAACGAGCAATTGTCTCAGCTGCGCTCTGCAATGGTCCTTCAGCAATATCACATGCATATACTTTGCTGCAGACATTGTTCTGTACAAGAAGAACAGGAAGAAAGGCATGATCAGTGCCGATATCGGCAGCGACCACACCTTTCTCAACCATATCAGCAATCTTTTCAATTCTGACATTCTTCATAAGACATTACTTATCAAAGAAATCTTTCAGTTTCTTGGAACGAGTTGGATGTTTCAGCTTACGCAGGGCCTTTGCTTCGATCTGACGGATACGCTCACGCGTAACGTTGAATTCTCTGCCAACTTCTTCCAGTGTTCTGGTTCTGCCATCATATAGTCCGAATCTTAAACGCAGTACTTTTTCTTCTCTTTCCGTAAGTCCGGAAAGAACATTATTGATTTCATCTTTCAGCTGTTCATTGGAGGCATACTGATCTGGAGAAAGTGCATCCTTGTCTTCAATAAAGTCGCCGAGATGCGAATCATCCTCTTCACCGATAGGGGTTTCAAGAGATACTGGTTCCATAGCAATCTTCTGTATTTCTCTTACCTTGGCTGGCGAAATACCATCCATCCTAGCGCTGATTTCCTCAGCAGAAGGATCTCTGCCAAGTTCCTGAACAAGCTGTCTCTGAATACGTGTCAGCTTATTGATTGTTTCGACCATATGTACAGGAATTCTGATTGTGCGTGCCTGGTCAGCGATTGCACGGGTAATTGCCTGACGAATCCACCATGTTGCATAAGTTGAGAACTTAAATCCCTTACGGTAATCAAACTTCTCAACAGCCTTAACAAGACCCATATTTCCTTCCTGGATCAGATCCAGGAACAGCATTCCTCTGCCAACATACTTCTTTGCAATGGAAACGACCAGTCTCAGGTTGGAAGAAATCAGTATAGAACGTGCTTCCTGATCGCCTGCTTCTATACGCTTGGCAATTTCAGGTTCATCCTCCGGCTTCAGCAGAGGTACACGTCCTATTTCCTTCAGATACATCTTAACAGGATCGTTCAGCTGTACACTGTTGGACCTTGCGCCTGACATTGCTTTTCTGCCAATAGATGCTGCGACAGCTGCTTCTGCAGCTTCTTCGCCTTCAGTTTCACTGTCATCGTCATCATCGCTGTCATCAGAATCGCTGTCATCATCTGTATTGTCATCAGCAATGTCAATTTCATCTTCGATATCTTCATCTTCCGATATATCGATCTTCTCATCACGGAACCAGTCCCAGAGAGAGTCAAGATCATCATCGCTCAAGTCCAGCTTTTCAAGAGAGGCCATGACATCCTTCTGATAGATCATACCGTCACGTGCAAAGACCAAACGATAATCAACTTTCAGATCATCAAGAGATTTCAGTTCCTTGTTTTTTCCGCCCTTGTAAATATTGATAAGAGAATTCTTGCTTTCCTTCTTGGATCCAGCCTTTTCCTTCTTACCAGATTCTTTTGCCTTAACTTCCTTGTTCTTTGACTTTGCTTCAGAAGATGCAGAGACCTTATCCTTCTTCAATGCTGTTCTTTCAGAAGTCTTCTTCTCTGTCTTTGCAGCATGAACCTGCTCATGTTTTACAGCATTCTTCTTTACAGGCTTTTCCTGTATATGCTTCTTCGGCAGTTCCTTTGCAGGAGCAGCTTTCTTAACTGCTGCCTTTTTCACAGCAGGTTTTTTTACAGCTGGCTTAGCTGCAGGCTTCTTTGCAGTCTTTACGGCTGCTGTATGGATTGGTTTCTTTGCAGAAACCGTCTTCTTTACAGCGGGCTTTACGGGCTTTACGGCCTTTACAGCAGTTTTCTTCGATGCCGGTTTCTTAGCAGCAGTATTCTTTGCCTTTACAGCAGCTGATTTCTTTACTGTCTTCTTAACTGGTTTTACAGCCTTTGAAGATTTCTTTACCGCTGGTGAGGCCTTTGCCTTTTTAGCAGCAGCATGCACTGCCGGCTTCTGATTTACCTTACTGCTTTTTTTCACTGTCTTCTTCATCCATCAGTCTCCTTTGTCTTACCGCACATTCGGTCATCTTTTCCAGCAATGCTTTTGCACTAACGGAATTCAGCTCCGATGCCAGCTGTTCTTTATACTGCCTGAACTCATCCTCGAGTACGTCAATACGGATTCTTCGAATTGCTCCAGCCAGTTTCTTTTCTTCATATTCCTGATCATCATGTATGTAATCAGCAAGTCTGCTGATCAGATTCTTTACGTTTTGATCCTCTGTTGCATCGATCAGCGATGCAGGATCTGTACTCTTGCCATCATGAAGCTTTTCAAGAATCATCATGGCAGCAGTCTGTCCGTCCTTGGATATCAGGAATCCAAGCTCTTCCTCAAACTTCATGGCAGCTTCAGGATACGCCATCATCATGGCCAGTATCTGTTCCTCAGCCTGCTGTGTGCCATCAGGAACTTTCAATCTATGGACTGGTTCCTGAATCGGTGTTTTTTCCGGCTGATAGCTGCTGACTGCAATATGGAATCCGGTCATACTCGACAGCTGCTGCGTGAAATACTCACGATCCGTCTGATCCGGCAGTTCCTCAATCTGTGCCTGTGCCTTCTTGACCATCTCTTTCTTCTCGAGATAGCTTTCCATGTTTGTATTCTCGCTCAAATACTTGAGAACGAATTCCATCCAGGATATTTCCTGAGACACCATCTGTTTCAAAGCATCTGCGCCCTGATCCCGTATGATCTCATCTGGATCCTTGCCTGTCTTGTTCAGCACAATAGAGATACTGCATCCGGCCTTCTTTGCCATCTCAGCAGCACGCCATGTTGCGGCCTGTCCGGCATGATCGCCATCATAGCAGAATACAATATGTGCACCTGCATGCTTCAGCAGATGGATCTGATTCTCTGTACAGGATGTACCAAGCGTACATACAGCATTTTCCATGCCTGCCCGCCAGAATGCGATCACATCTGTAACACCCTCACACACATACAGTTTTCCTTCATGTCTGGCAGCATTCCTTGCCCGGTGATAGTTATATACAATATCGCCCTTAGTGAAGATATCTGTGTCATTGGTGTTGATATACTTCGAAGCATTCTCTGGATCTATCGTACGAGCACTGAAACCGATTGGATTTCCATGTGCATCATGAATTGGGAACGTAATACGTCCGCCGAACACATCGAAGGTTCCATGTTCATTTACTCTTGTAACATTAGCCGCAGTGAGATCCTTCTCTTCATAGCCTTTTGCGGTCAGATACTTGGTCAGCGCTTCTCCCTGTGGATCATAGCCTATTTGGAAAGTCTCTCTGCACTTTTCATTCAGACCTCTTTTATCCAGATATTCCTTTTCCTGCAGTGCTTCAGCCGTATCCATCTGATACATGGTGAAGCGGATTGTCTCATTCAGAACTGCATAGAGCTTCTGCTTATGCGGATCTGCTGGTGCCTGATACTTATCAGGCTGAACAGAGAGATGATAGCCTATCATCTCAGCAACTCTGCCTACAGCCTCAGGAAATGAGATCTTTTCATAGTTCTGTACAAAAGTGAATACATTGCCGCCATTTCCGCAGACAAAACATTTGTAGATCTGCTTCTCTGGTGATATCGACATGGATGGTGAATGATCGTCGTGAAACGGACACAGAGCAACGTAATCCTTGCCCTTCCTCTGCACCTGAATATAGCGTCCGATGATATCAACAATATCAGCAGCGTTCCTGACGGCATCTATTTCATCCTGATTAATTCTGACCATCCCAGTCCTTTCCAGCTATTAGAAGCGGATCTCCTTCAGTATTTCCTGTCTGACCTCGTCCACTGTCTTACGTTCCTGTTCCATAGAGTCACGATAGCGAATTGTGACAGTGCCATCTTCCATTGTCTGATCATCTACAGTAATGCAGTACGGTGTGCCAATCTCATCCATTCTTCTATAGCGCTTTCCTATCGATCCGGACTCGTCATAAGCTACTTGGAAATCATAAGCAAGACTCTTGTAGATCTCCTGTGCCTTTTCTCCATGAGCTTTCTTCTTCAGCGGAAGAACCGCAGCCTTGACCGGTGCCAGAATAGGATTGAAATGCATCACTACTCTTGTATCGCCATTTTCCAGTGTCTGTTCATCATATGCATCTGTGAAGAACATGAAGAACAGTCTCTCAACGCCTACAGCCGGTTCAACTGTATACGGCAGATACTTCTGATTTGTATTTGGATCCAGGTAGGTAAGATCCTTGCCTGAAGCATTCTGATGCTGAGTTAGATCATAGTCAGTACGATCTGCAATTCCCCACAGTTCATTCCCCACAGTTCGCCCCATCCCCAAGGGAAGTTATATTCAATATCTGTTGTTGCCTTGGAGTAGAAGGAAAGTTCCTGCTTCTCATGATCACGGAAGCGAAGATTTTCCTTATTTCCGCCAAGAGAAGTAATCCAATCCATACAGAACTGACGCCAGTAAGGGAACCACTGATCATCTGTTCCCGGTTCACAGAAGAACTCCATCTCCATCTGTTCAAATTCTCTTGTGCGGAAGATAAAGTTGCCTGGTGTGATTTCATTACGGAAGGACTTGCCAATCTGTCCGATTCCGAAAGGAAGCTTCTTTCTATATGCACGCTGTACATTCTTAAAGTCAACGAACATACCCTGCGCAGTTTCAGGTCTTAGGTAGATTGTGGATTTAGCATCCTCCAGTGTTCCCTGAAAAGTCTTGAACATCAGATTGAACTGACGGATTGGTGTAAAGTCATGTCCTCCGCAGTCTGGGCATGGGATATTGTTGTCAGCAATATACTGTTCCATCTTTTCATTAGACCATCCTTCACAGGAGACTTTTCCCTCTGACCATGTTTCAATCATCTGATCTGCTCTGTGTCTTGTATGGCACTGTTTGCAGTCCATCAGAGGATCTGCAAATCCCTTCAGATGTCCGGATGCCTGCCAAACTGCTGGATTCATTAAAATAGCAGCCTGAATTTCAACATTGTTAGGATCTTCCTGTATGAATTTCTTCTGCCATGCATGTTTAATATTATCTTTCAGCATTACCCCATAAGGTCCGAAATCCCACGTGTTGCTTAAGCCGCCGTAGATTTCTGATCCCTGAAATACAAATCCGGTGTTTTTAGCGTGAGATACGATTTTATCAAAAGTTTTTTCCATTTGTGCCCTTCTCCCTATAAATATAGATAAGCCATAGCAGTATAGCACCGCTAACTGCTGAATTCAATGGTAAAAGTGCTTGATTTACCAGTAAATCAAGCACTTTGAAGCATTCTTCAGATTCCAAATCTGTCATAAAGACGGTAGGACTTCAATGTGATTCCAGCATGCGTCCGGATCATGTCCACAAGGATGCTGATATCCTTTCTTTCAGCACCGCCAGCCTTGCTGATGATGTCATAGTGTTCAAGCCCGCCTTTTACAAGAAGACGGAATCTTTTCAGATCCTGTGAGGAAGAAAGTTCCAAACCCTCTTCAGCTGCACAGCTGCTGCATAGGAAGCCTCCGTCTGCTGCGCTGATTGCTGCAACAAGCTGATTTCCATCTCTGACGCACTCATCGACATCCGGTTCAATGCCAAACAGCTTCATCATATCTGTCAGGAAGAGCGCCAGTACCGTGTCAGTCTTATCTCCTGATTCGATCAGATCAAAGCTTTTTTCCACAAGATCATATACTTTCTGCCTGTTCTCCCCATCCAAACCAGGCAGAGAAAAAGCTTCTGCAGCTTCCGCTATCACTGCTGCTGCGATAGATCTGTCATAATCCTCATGCAGCGATCTGTACAGCTTTTTTGTTCTTGCCGTTTTCATACGGAACATTGTTTTATCAGGAAGATAATCAAAAGAAAATTCCGCCTTTGTATAAGGCAGAATAGCTCCTGCATTCTTACTGGTCATTTTCCGCACACCGCCTGCTTTCAAGGAAAGCTTACCGTACTCTCTGAATAGAACAGTAAGGATGACATCGTACTCCTTGAAGTCAAGCTGTTTCAGTATCAGTCCCTGAACCTGTTCATTCATTGCTGTCCCTGTCTGCACCGCCATAGCCGTATTCAGTGATTCTAGCATCGCGGGAACGCCACTCATCTTCTACTCTGACAAACAGTTCAAGAAATACTTTCTTGTCCAAAAGTCTTTCAATATCCACACGGGCTCTGCTTCCGATTTTCTTAAGCATATCGCCCTGTTTCCCAATCATGATGCCCTTCTGCCCCTGCTTTTCAACCAAAATGACAGCCTGTATATAGCAAGCATTCTTGCGGAATTCCTTGTTCTCGATCTTTACTGCAGCCGCATGAGGAACTTCTTCACGTGTGCATTCCAATATCTTTTCACGGATCAGTTCAGCAATACGGAAATTTTCTGCTCCATCTGTTATAACCTCAGCAGGATACAGCAGACCGCCTTCCGGCAGATATCCTGCAGTAGTACGAAGCAGTTCATCAAAAGATCTGTCAAACTTTGCAGAAAGCGGAAAATACTCGGCAAAGTCAAAACGAGCTTTCCATGACTCAAGATTCTGCAGAACCTTTTCCTTAGGAAGCCTGTCAATTTTATTCATCAGTAAAAAGACAGGCAGATGGGCATTCTGCACTGCCTGCAGAACAAATGCATCTCCTCTTCCATATGGCTCCGATCCATCTACTACGAGATAAATCAGGTCTACACCCTGCAGTACATCAAAAGCCTCACGATTCATTCTTGTCTCAAGACGATACTTAGGCTTATGAATACCAGGTGTATCCGTGAATACGATCTGTACATTTTCGTCTGTATAAACTCCGCGGATCTCTGAACGAGTCGTCTGCGGTTTGTCAGAAACAATTGCTACCTTTTCTCCTACAAGAGAATTGACCAGTGTGCTCTTGCCGGCATTCGGTCTTCCTGCCAATGCAACAAATCCGCTCCTCATCGATTCACATCCTCACTGCCAAACTGCATTGGCAGCAGACGATACATGTTGGTATCTACTTCTGCACTTCCATTTGAAAGATAGATCGGAGTATCCTCATTCAGCAGCTCGCTCAGCACCTGTCTGCAGATGCCGCATGGAGATGCAATTCTTTTACCATCTGAAACAATTGCAAGTGCTTCAATCGTTTCTTTGCGATAGCCATTTGAGTATGCTGCAAAGACCGCACTTCTCTCTGCACAGTTTGTCGCACCAAAAGATGCATTTTCTATATTTGTTCCATAGAATATCTTTCCATCTGACGTCAATATAGCTGCACCGACATGATACTTAGAATACGGTGCATAGCTGTTCTTCATTGCCTTGAAAGCTTCTGCTATCAATTCTTCTTTTGTCATAATCATTTTCTCCTATATATGCTGAAACAGAATAATCAGCGCTGCTATCAGAGCAGCTGCGCTTGCAGTAAGCACAGCACCAGCTGAGATATCCTTAATGTATTTCACATCTGCATTCCATTCCTTTGTATGCAGATCGCACAGTTTTTCAATGCATGTATTCACTGTCTCTGCTGCAATCACAAGACCAATGCAGATTACTGTTGCTACCCATTCCATCGGTGTCAGAGAAAGAATGAAACCTGCAGCTACTGTACATGCCGCAAGTATCCACTGCAGACGCACAGATGGATGTTTCATTGCTGCGGTCAGTCCCTGAAAAGCTACCTTGAATTTGCTGATCATCTGCGGCTAACGATAGGATCCAGTATCTGATCCTGCAGACCAAACATTACCTTTTCGTCCTCCGGCTTCATATGGTCATAGCCAAGGCAGTGCAGCATTCCATGAGTAAACAGGAATCCAGTTTCTCTCTTCAGAGAATGACCGTATTCCGCTGCCTGCTTTCTGGCATAGTCCACATTAATAAATATATCGCCCAAGTCCTTTTCCTCAATTGGAATATCCTCACCGGCATCTCTGATGGCGAAGGATATAACATCTGTTGGTCTGTCAATTCCTCTGTATTCCCTGTTTATTTTATGAATAGTAACAGATCTGACAAAGGTTACGCTTAGTTCCAAATCCTTTTCCAGATGCAGTGTTTTTTCAGCAGATCCAGCGATTTCTTTAAAAAATGATGCATATCTGCTAACGTTTTCATTTGTTCGATTCAGTATGGTTATTTCCATAAATTTCCCTTTTCCTATGGATATTATAAGCACTTTTAACCTGTATTCCAAATGAAACAGATGTATCTGTACTATTGTCATTGATCCGGATTTTGCTTAGAATTAACGTGAACTTGTTATATAGGGAAAAATAGGAGAAAACATGGATCTATCAGCTATATCTTGGGATCAGATACTTGGAGGCTTTGCACTGTTCATGTTCGGAATTCATTTCATGGGAGACGGATTGAAGTCCGTAGCCGGTGATAAACTCCGTGACTACATTGATAAATACACCTCCAATCCAATCGGGGGAATCTTCATTGGTATCATCGTTACTGTACTGATGCAATCCTCATCAGCAACAACAGCTATTGTCATCGGTCTGGTACGCGCCGGATTGATGAGACTTGATCAGACCGTCGGCATTATACTCGGTGCCAACATTGGCAGTACCATTACATCCTTCCTGATTTCTGTCAGCGTTGATAAATATGCAATGTACATTGTATTTGTCGGTTCAATGCTGATCTGTTTCGGCAATAAGGCAAAAACAAAGTACATCGGAAATGTACTGCTCGGATTCGGACTGATATTCTATGGAATGTCTGCAATGGGCAATGCCCTGGCAGTACTCAAGGATATGCCGGCATTTGAATCCTTCGCAGTATCTATGGCAAAGAATCCATTCCTCGGACTTATCGCAGGTGTTCTGCTGACTGCCGCAATACAGTCATCCGCAGCTTCCATCGGTGTATTCCAGAAATTATATCAGGCCGGTGCAGTTACGTTCGGCGCATGCATTCCGTTTATGTTCGGTGCTAACATCGGTACAACAATGACTGGTATTCTTGCATCCATCGGCGGCAGTGTTTCAGGCAAGAGAACTGCAGCAATGCACACGATATTCAATGTGCTGGCCACAATACTTGGCATGCTGTTCCTGACACCGTATACGAATCTGATATCAACTGTATTCGGCGGTCTAAATCCAATGATGCAGCTGGCTGTTGCCAATATCTGTTTCAATTCATTCGCAGTCGTTATCATGCTTCCGTTTACTAAATATCTTGTTAAACTTGTCAAGAAGATCGTTCCTGGCAATGAACCTGAAGTCATGGAAGTAGATGTCAATGAACTGGATACTAAAGTCAGCAACGTTCTCCCTTCGGCAGCTATCGCTGCATCACAGCAGTCGCTTCTGAAAATGGCAGATGTTGTCAAGGAAGATGTTCGTCAGACAAAACTATTCCTGAATGATCACGGGACTGAAGAAGACAAGGAGATTCTTGATCGGAATGAGTCACTGATCAATAAATTCGATAAGAAAATCACCGACTATCTAATACAGGTATCCGTAGCACCTAACCTGACCCGTCAGGATACAATGGATATCCGTCTAAGCCTTGAAACAACAAAGAATTTTGAACGTATCGGAGATCTGGCAACAAATCTCAGTGAGTTCTACAGCATGGTTTATGAAGATGGTCAGGAGTTTACTGAAGGCGCATTGAAGGACATCAACGCAATGTATGATCAGTTCACGAAGATGATAGATCTCGCTGTTGATATCTTTGTTACAAAAGATAAAGTATCCTATGGCAGACTGCTTGCCATGGAAGATGATATGGATAACATGGAATATGTAGCACGTGAGAAGCACTTCCAGAGAATGTCCAATCACACATGCACTTCTCCGGTAGCCGAGTCTGTTTACTGCGATGTACTGGGAACTCTGGAACGTATGGGAGACCACTGCTGCAACATCTGCAGATCCTCCGTTACATCCTCTGTAGATGATCTCTCAGAAGATGAGAATTCATTAGCAGACTGAATGATCCAAAAACAATTGCGCCATAGTCGGCCGTCAGAAACAGAATGAGCAGAGTCAAAGACTCCTGCTCATTTTTTCAATTAAGAAATGCTGGATGAATGCCTATATACTGCTGTACGCCTCTGACAGTGCACGAACACACGTATATACAGCTGTGGCCAGCATACTGTTTCTGACATTTACATTCTTACCTGCAGAAGATGGTCCAAAGAAGAAACGATAAGCAGACCCTTCAGTACTGTCTCTCGCCCTTCCAAAATAAAATATATCTCTCAGTTTCATATTTTCCCTTTCATACAAAAAGCGCCCAATATAGGACGCTTAGAAATTGTATTTGTTTGAGACATCTCCTTTTTGTTAAATCTCAGAGTTTACTATTTCTGATATATCGAGATGCTCTACCTGAACCAGTTTTCTCAATTCGACCATCCTTAACCATTACGCCAAGCACTGCCTCTACTGTCGTAGGACTGACATCAGGAAGTATTCTGCATATCTCTGCTTTTGAAATTGGCAGCAGACTGTTTAACACGGTCGCTTCTATTCGAGATGTTTTAGTGACTTTCTTCCCATTAACAACAGCAAATCTCTGGTCAAGTTCCTTATAGCACATATACAGAGCTGTTAGAAAGTTCTGCATATATGGAAAATAGTTGTTTTGGTTTTCTTCCCATTGAAGGGATGACTGCCTCAGAGCTTCATAGTAATCTGCTTTATGTTTATTAATCTGCTCTTCAAACGAGATGTATTTACCCGCATCAAATCCATTCTTATAAAGAAGCAGAAGAGAAAGCAGTCTAGACATTCTCCCATTTCCATCCCTGAATGGATGAATACAAAGAAAATCAAGAATAACACACGGTATTAACAGCAGCTGGTTGATATTCGCGTCTCCTTTAGCTGCCAGGTATGCAAGCTCCAACTGTTCCATAGCTTTAGGAGTTTCTCTTGCGGATGTCGGACGAAATCTTACTCTTCGATTTCCATCAGCATCAATTTCCATGATGACATTGTCATCCGTTTTATAATGTCCACCAAAGTCCTGACCAGACAAAGATAGAAGCTGTGCATGCAAATTCAGAATATCAGAATTCCTAAAATCGAGATTCGCATACCCTTGATGAATCGTGTTCAATGCATCTCTGTATCCTGCGATTTCAGCTTCATCATGATTCAGCGGAGCACTGCTTTGATTTACAATAGCCGCAATTCGATCATCACTAGTAATAATTCCCTCAATTGCGTTGGAATTCTTAACGGACTGAACCTTTGCGATTGATTCCAACCCGGTAAATATCTGCTTATGATCATCTTTTCGCGTGTTCGCCATTGTTTTTAAGGAATATATACTTGCCGTCAGATTCAAAAATTGAGCTGGTAAGCGTTCCTCACTTAGAAATGAATAATCAAATTTCCGCATAATATTCTCCGTTTCTGCATATAATATAACATTTTATATGCAGATAATAAAGAAGTGCTTAAGCTTTACTGCATATTATTAACTGTTTTATATGCAGATAATCGTTAGATATGATGCATTTTCGGCAGAATAAGTCCTCTCTCATCGTAAACAATCTCTGCTGCCCATGTCTGATACCTGTCAAACGCTTTGATTGACATCATGGTTGATCTTCCCCTGCATAGCAGTTTATAGAACTTCTTTGCAGTCGAATTCTGCTGAACAATAGAGACTTGCAATACTTGCTGCCACAAGTTTCACCTTCTTATAGAAGGTAAGTATTAAAGAATCCTGCAGGAAGTGAGCTCTGCAGGATTCTTTATATATGTTTATTAATACTCTCTTCAGCATTCTTTTCATAGCGTTCAATGATCTTCTGTACCAATGGATGCCGTACTACATCATCTGCTGTCAGCTGCAGTATAGCAATATCATCCATATTCTTCAGAATAGACACAGCCTGTATCAATCCAGAAGTAATATGACCATTCAGATCAATCTGCGTGATGTCTCCTGTAATAACCATATGTGAATGAAAGCCTAGTCTGGTCAGAAACATCTTCATCTGTGCAGCAGTTGTATTCTGTGCTTCATCCAGTATGACATAGGAATCATCCAGTGTCCTCCCTCTCATGTAAGCAAGCGGCGCGATTTCAATGATATTCTTTTCAATCATTGTCTCGGTCTGTTCGGCGCCCAGCATAGTATGCAGAGCATCATACAGCGGGGTCAGATACGGATCCACTTTTTCCTTCATATCTCCTGGCAGGAAGCCAAGACTCTCACCTGCTTCCACCGCAGGACGTGTCAGGACAATTCTCTTTACGTCGCCCTTCTTCAAGGCAGTGACAGCCTGAATCACAGCCAAATATGTTTTCCCTGTCCCAGCAGGTCCTACTGCAAACACAATAGAATGCGTATCCATTGCATTCACAAAAGACAGCTGTCCCTTTGTCTTAGGTGTAATCGGTCGGCCAGACATTGTTCTGCCTATAACATGCATGTTCAATTCATCAAAGTTGACATCTTCACGGCGGCTGTTCAGTCTGCATGCATAGATGACATCCTGTTCTGTTACTTCCTTATTGTGAGAAGCAATCTCATACAGTGATGATAATATTCTTGATAATAGAACATCCTCTTCTGCACTGCTTCCGCGAATAAAAAATGTATTGTCGCGGAATGATATGTCTTTGTGAAAAAATGAAGACAGGGCGGCGAGATTGCGATCATTTGGACCTGCCATTGCTTTTGCCTGATCCTCGCTCATTCCCTGAACACTGATACTTCTGCTTTCTTCCGTCAAATGTATACTCCTTTTTTGTGTTTATTATAGCATCGCTGGAAAAAGAAAAAGAAGCGCCAAAGCACTTCTTCTTACTTACCTCTTCTTCTAGCCTTGCGAGCAGCTTCACTCTTCAGCTTTCTCTTAACACCAGGCTTAACGTAATATTCTCTCTTACGTGCTTCTGCCAGTGTGCCGTTACGGCTTACCTGACGCTTGAAGCGACGCAGTGCATCATCTAAGTTTTCGTTATCCTTAACAACAACTCTTGCCATCTAACTCACCGCCTTCCTGATTTCAACGAACTATATATTAACAGAGGTTCAGTGCGATTGCAAACAATACCTGCAGGAAACCTGCTGTTCCAAATTAAAGACAGTAATATTCAAGCAGTATCATGATTCCCAATGCTATCAGAACAGCAGACACAAGGATACTCTGATATTTCTGAATGCAGGAACGAACACATTTCCTGTCTGCTAGTCTTTTTCCTGCATAGCAGAGCAATGCAGGCAGAACAGCAAATATCACCAGCATCAGCAATATGTCAAAAGCAATGAACCTGCTGAAGACTGCAATATAAACACCGAGATTGTCTGCACCATTGGCAATCGTCAAAACAGCTGATTCCAGTATTGTTATTTTCTTTAGCTCTGCAGCTTCATTATCTTCGTTCTTCTCTCTCCGATATTCAAAAAAACTCTTTATGCCTATAGCTATCGGTACAAATCCAAGCAGACCAACAGCACTGTCCGAAAGAAATGAAACACCGTAAATACCGAGAATACTCACTGCAAGAAGCACACATGTTCCAATATACCTTCCGACTGCAATATGAGCTTTATCCCCGTTGATTCCTGCCTGCGCATACAGTATTGCAAGCATGACAATATCATCAATGTTCGTAACAGCAAATGCAGCAATATCTGAAGCAGCCGCTTCTATCATAAAGACCCCCTCTGATATAAAAAAGAGCATATATTCACTGGATGAAAATATGCTCCTGCTATTTCTCATTGTTCAGAATATCAGAACAGATCAGTACCATGCGATGTACCGATACGTTCTGCACCGGCCGCAATCATTGCTTCCATGTCTTCTTTTGAACGGATGCCCCCGGCAGCCTTTACCTTTACACCAGTTCCTTCAACGGCCTTCTTCATCAGTTTAACATCTTCGACTGTAGCTCCGCCTGTAGAGAATCCTGTTGAAGTCTTTACAAAGTCGGCCCCTGCCTTAGCAGCGTCCTTGCATGCACGTTCCTTTTCTTCATCAGTGAGAAGACATGCCTCAATGATAACCTTCAGACAATGTGTTCCTGCTGCCTTCTTCAGCGTACATATTTCATTTGTGACATAAGCGTCATTATGATCCTTCAGTTCACCGATATTGATAACCATATCAACTTCTTCAGCACCATTGGCAATGGCATCCTTCACTTCAAATTCCTTTACTGCAGTTGTATTGGCACCAAGCGGAAAGCCAATAACACAGGCAGCCTTCACATCTGATCCCTTCAGCTGTTCTGCACAGTACGGAATCCAGCACGGATTGACCATGACTGTAGCAAAATGATACTTCTTAGCATCCTCTACAATCTTTTCAATCTGTTCCCTTGTAGCCTCAGGCTTTAACAGTGTGTGATCAATATACTTATTCAGTTCCATCATCTTCTCCTTCTACCTCTTCATGGTATTTTTTCAGAACTTCATGTACGACAGCTTCATCACCATCATATTTCTCTCTTCCAAAGTCACGAATCATGTACTTATCATCGCCCTTTCCAAGAATAATGACAGTATCTCCTGCATCAGAGAGATCCAGTGCTTCTCTTATCGCATCATAGCGCGAATCGATAATGATGTAGTTCGTTCTTTCAATTCCTTCAGCTATATCCTCTGCTATCTTATGAGGATCCTCGCCGCGGGGATCATCTTCAGTCAAGATGATCATATCACAGTATTTGTCCAGTATTTTACCAAATACCGGTCTCTTTACTGTGTCTCTGTTCCCATCGCTTCCTGCAATTGCAATAATACGGTTCCCCTTAGGAGTTATTGCGCTTGCATACTGGCATACTTTTTCAATACCATCCGGTGTATGTGCAACATCAATCAGAATGTTATAAGGCTGCCCATCCTGTATTCTCTGCATACGTCCTTCTAGTGGAGAAAGTGTCTTGAAGTATGGAATCATATCTTCAATATTGATGCCCTTGATATTCAATGCTGCTATCGCGGCCAGCAGGTTGTAGATATTGAACTTGGCAATCAGATTCGTTTCGATCTGATATTCCATATTTTCAACCTTCAGGGTCATTCTTGTACGATCCTTCAGAAGCTGATAGGAAGTGACCTGATAGTCTGCATCATGTTCAATGCCATATGTAATGACACGGCAGGGACAGTCCTTCACTATCTTCATTCCATAAGGATCGTCTGCATTTGTCACTGCGATCGCATCTTCCTTAAGATTGTCAAAAAGCTTCTTCTTAGCATTAAAGTAGTTCACCATTGTTCCATGATAATCCATATGATCCTTGATCAGATTCGTGAACACTGCAACGTCAAAATCGATGGAATCAACGCGGCCCTGTTCTATACCAATCGATGATGCCTCCAGTACGCAGGACTTCATACCAGCATCCACCATATCCTTCAGAATGCCATGCAGATCATCAATGCGCGGTGTCTCCAGCAGTGAAGGAAGCTTCACTGAACCGTATGCAATGGAAGCAGATCCTATATATCCAGTCGGCTGAAAATGATTGAGTAGATCACGGATAATACAGGCAATGGATGTCTTTCCGTTTGTACCGGTAACGCCGAACATCAGTACCTTACGGCTTGGATAGCCATAGAAAGCATTGGCTGTCTGATTGAAAGCGGCCGTAACATCCTTCACACGGATATAGGTAATGTCTGGTCTCATGTTAGCCAGAGGTTCGCTGTACACAATAACCTTGGCCCCATTTGAAATTGCCTGATCTACAAAAGCATGACCGTCAAACATCATTCCCTTCTCACAGAAGAAAATAGAATCCGGTCTTTTTTTACGGCTGTCTGCCATCAGACCTTTAATTTCAATATCCGGTGCTTTGTCAAAAAGTTCTGTCAGTTTCATTTTCTATCCATCTTCTCCGCATACATCATATGATTTCTATAAGCGTACATTCTAGCATGAACGTACTGTCCATACGGCATCTTTTCTTTCATGACCACCGGAATGTATTCCGATGTATGTCCAGGTGTAATACCGTTCTTCTCATGTTCTGTAATAACATCGCTTTCGTGTCCTACCATACGTGTCTGATACGCATCATACAGTTGCTGGGACAGTGCAATCATTTTTTCTGCTCTTTCCTTTTTCACTGTATCATTCACTTGATCCTTCATCTCCGCTGCCGGAGTTCCGGGTCTTGATGAATAAGGAAATACGTGCAGAAACGAAAAAGCACACTTCTGAATGAAAGCTGCGGTTTCCTGAAACTCCTGTTCGCTTTCACCAGGGAATCCAACCATCAGATCACAGGAAATAGAAACACCTGGAAGCTGTCTGCGAATCTCCATGACTCTATTATAATACGTATCTGTATCATACGGCCTGTGCATCCTCTTCAATACAGAATCACTGCCGCTCTGCAAAGGTATATGAAGATGTCTTGCAATACGCAGAGGCTCCTCTTTCATCAAGGCGATCAGTTCGTCACTTACCTCAGTCATCTCTATAGAAGAGATGCGGAGCCGTTTGATATCCGTTTCATTCAGTATCCTGCGCATCAGACTGCTCAATGTCAGATTGTACTCTCGACCATATCTGCCGGTATGAATGCCGCTCAGTACGATCTCCGGATAATTCTTACTGAGACGGTCAGCTTCAGCTACTGCCATATCCGGATCCATGGATCTTTCTCTTCCTCGTAGATACGGAATAATACAGTAGGAGCAGAACTGATTGCAGCCATCCTGTATCTTCAATGCAGCTCTTGAATGACCATAGAAGGATTCCGGCAGCAATGGTTCAAAGCTGATGTTCTTCATATCGTCAACTTCACGTATCTTCACTTTCTTCTGAAAGTATTCTTCTATTATCTCCGGTATCTCGTGCTTATGTCCTGTTCCAACAATGATATCCGCTTCATCCACCCTGCCATCATTCATCTGTGCATAGCAGCCTATCAGGACTGTTACTGCATCAGGGTTTTTTCTTCTGATACTGTGCAGTACCTTGCGGCTCTTTGCTGCAGCACTGGCTGTAACAGCACACGTGAAAACAAGAGCGATATCGCTCTTCTCATTGTTCTTAACACGTTTATATCCCTTTTTACACAGTTCCCCGGCAACGGATTCTGCTTCATAAGTATTCACTTTACAGCCAAGAGTATATATGGAAAATTTCATTTCTTCTCTCCATCCGTCAGCTCGCTTAAAACACTGCATGCATAGAATGCAGCAGTCTCCGCCCTCAATATGCGCGATCCAAAAGTCACTGACTGATAACCGCTGTCCTGCAGCTTCTCCACTTCATTTTCAGAAAACCCGCCTTCCGGACCAATCGCAACTGCAACGCTCTTCTCCTGTGTATATATTTCACTAAGTGTCTTTGAAGTACCATAAGCATTCTCATATGCACACAGTTTCAATACGTCGCTGATGTTCATCAGATCATCAAAGGAAGCAACCGGCATGATGGCAGGTATACGATTCCTTTTGCACTGTTCGGCAGCAGAATGCACTGTATCCTGCCAGCGTTCCATCAGTCTGTCACTCTTTTCCTTTTTTGCATGCACAACACAGCGTGAAGACTCAAATGGAATAATCCGCGATACGCCTAACTCAGTGGCTTTCTGAAGAACAAGTTCGAACTTCTCACGCCTGATCAAAGCCATGCATAAAGTAATATCTGCGTGAAGTTCATTCATACGCGGATCTTCTTTCTCGACCATGCATACAAACTGCTTTCCCTTTGCATAGCATGTTCCAAAGAAACCTTTTTCGTTATATACAAGACGCACCGTCTCATGATCTAAGCGCACAACATCTCTGGCATGATGTGCCTGTGCATCAGTAAATACATATTCAGATCCTATCTTCAGTTCCGTATCACAAAAGTACTGCTGCATGTTTATCTTAGAGAAGATGATCAGTCATCCTCTCCTTCCTCCTCTTCCGGTCTAATCTCCACTTTAACTTCCAGTACCTTTCTCTGGTCTGCCTTAGTAACAGTTACATGGAGGTTTCTGTAGTCAAAGGACTCATCAACATGAGGAATGTGGCCAAGTTCATGAATTGCCCATCCTGAAACAGTGATGAAGTCAAATTCCTCGTCTTCCTCTTCAACATTGAATCTCTTGATCAGATCATCAATTTCAGCATCACCCTTAACAATCCATGTATTCTCATCGATCTTCTTATAGAACTGCTGTACGGTATCATGCTCATCCCAGATTTCTCCTACAAGCTCTTCAACAATATCCTCAAGTGTAATAATGCCGTCTGTTCCGCCATACTCATCAAGCACCACTGCTAAATGGAGCTTCGCAGCCTGCAGCTGTTTCAGCAAAGTAGAAATATGCGTATTAGGTGACGTATAGATCACCGGCTTGATGATCTTTCTGATTGATTCACCAGAGTGATACATCAGTTCATAGAAGTCCTTTTCATGGATAACACCGACAATATTATCAATTGAATTTTCATAGATCGGTATTCTGGAGAAGGAATGCAGACGGAATGTCTTTTCCAGCTCCTGCGCAGAAATACGAATATCACATGCAACGACATCCACTCGCGGTGTCAGTACATCCTTGACATCAAGATCATTAAAGTCGATTGCAGCGGAGATCAAATCAGATTCATGTTCCTCCAGATCTCCTTCCTTCTGTGCTTCATCGACCATAGTCTGCAGTTCATCAGAAATATCACTGTCATCTTCCTCGACTGGAATGACTCTGTTTACAATCCATGTCCATCCTGTCAGCAGAAGGCTAAGCGGACGCAGAACCACCTCGCAGAACCGCACGAAACCACACTGAGAACAGGCAAATCTCTCCGGTGCCCTCTTTGCAAGAGACTTCGGTGCAACTTCTCCAAACATCAGTGTAGTTATCGTTATAACTATGGTAGATACAGCCGGTCCGTTTCCCGAAAGAATCAAAGTAAAAAGTACCGTACCTAAAGTTGCGGCCATAATATTCACGATATTATTAGCAATCAGTATCGTTGTCAGGAACTTATCGAACTTGTCCAATATCTTCAGCACCGATCCTGCTGCAGCATTCCCGTCATTCTGCATATTTTTCAGCTTAATCCTGGAAGCACATGAATATGCTGTTTCAATTGCAGAGAAGATTCCTGAGAATACAGTCAGGATTATAAGAATCAATATTAACGAAGCGACGTGATTCATAATAGGATCATCTCGTTTCTCTGTGTCATTAAGTCTGTATCACCTAAGGGTATCGCTGAATCGTCCAATGTTATACACCTGCCTTTATAGCAAAAAATTATACATGATTCAATTACACTACGCAAATTCGCTACTTCAAAGAACCCCTCTCCTTATTGCTGTCCAGTATTTCTTCCGTCTTTCTGTACAGTAATTCGGAACCCGGTTCTGTCTTCTTCTGTCTCTGTTCTACTTCATCACGGCTGACACCATGTTCAATCCAGTCACTGCCGCCGTTTGAATCATTCAGCATCAGCGGCTGGAAGTTGTCCATTGCTCTTGCAAAGTCAGCTTCTGGTGTATCACCTGTATCAAACTCTTCAAACAGCGCATGCATCTCTGCTGCCTGATCATCCGGCAGCATTCCAAAGATATGCTCTGCAGCCTTTTCTTCTCTCTCCTTCTGTGTTTTCTTATTCTCGGCATCATAGGCATATGTATCTCCTGCCTCTATCTCTACGATATCGTGTATCAGGCACATCACAATAGTCTTAGCAAGATCTATATCACGATTTGAATATTCCTTTAGTATATATGCCATCAAGCCCATATGCCATGCGTGTTCAGCGTCATTCTCTCTGCGGCCATGATCAGACAGATGCGTCTGTCTCAATATATTCTTTTCCTTATCAGCCTCAAGAATAAAAGCCATCTGTTTCCTGAGTCTTTCTTCTTTATCCCTATTCATAACTATAACTATCCTTTCTAAATAAAACCCGTACACACGGGTTTATCATCATTTTCTTCTGTATTTATCGATCAGCCTGCATGCAATTCTCACACATTCTTCGCATTCACACAGAATTTTGCCGTTTTCAATTCCTTTCAGATCTCTGCATCTGATGGCACCGGCCTGCGATTGAAAGTCTGCAAGCATACTCCTCATGATTGGATATGTTGTCTGCTTGGAATCAGGATGGTCAAGATGACAGCTGCTCAGCTGCATGGAAATTACCATGCAGGCAGCATTCAATGCCCCACAGGTTCCCTGCGTACAGCCCAGTCCCGATCCAAGACCTTCTGTCAGTGCAAAAGCAGCAGCTTCATCGAGTCCAGTAATATCTGCGGAAGCACAGATGACAGCCTGTGCACAGTTATATCCGCTGTTTCTAAGTTCGACTGCTTTATCTTCTCTATTCATTTGTCATTCCTCCTAAATAATAAAAAAAGCTGTCATAACGACAGCCTTATAGTGAATTAAGATCTTCTGAAGAAACCTGGGATAACGTTGTCATCCTCTTCTTCAGAACCGAACGATACTTCATCGTCGGAACTTTCTGCTACAACGCCAGTCTTTACAGCAGCATCTGCAGAAATAGGATTCTTGTTTTCGGCCGGACCGTCGTTAGGAATCATCTCATTTTCAGGAAGTTCAAATCCCGTTGCGATGACAGAAACAATGACAGAATCACCGATCTTATCATTAATAGCTACACCAAAGATGATATCAATATCATTGCCTGCAGCTGTACGGATATAATCCACAGCCTCACTGGCATCATATGCTGACATTGAAGCACCGCCGGTAACATTGATGATAGCACTCTTAGCACCCTTAATATCAGCCTCGAGCAGTGGGCACTGAACAGCACGTTCAGCTGCCTGCTTAGCCTTATCATCACCATCTGCCATGCCAATTCCGAACAGAGCCGAACCCTGTCCTTCCATGACACTCTTAATATCTGCGAAGTCAAGGTTAATCATTGCAGGTACCGCAATCAGATCAGTAATTGTCTGAACACCCTGTCTCAGGATGTTATCAGCTTCCTTGAATGCGTCTTCAAATGGAATATGTCCAATTACTTCAAGAACCTTATTGTTGGATATGATGATCAGGGAATCAACATACTCTTTGAGCTGTTCCATACCCTGCTCAGCCTGCACCATTCTCTTCTTTCCTTCAAAAGAGAAAGGCTTAGTAACGATACCTACTGTCAGGCATCCAAGTTCCTTAGCAACTTTTGCAAACAGAGGAGAAGCTCCTGTGCCTGTTCCTCCGCCAAGTCCAGCTGTGATGAAAACCATATCAGCACCTTCCAGTGCCTTTCTGATAGCATCTTCACTTTCAACTGCAGCCTTGCGTCCATTATCAGGATTTCCGCCTGCACCCAGACCTTCCTTGCCAAGCTGAATCTTGTTAGCGACCGGAGAGATATCCAGAGCCTGCAGATCTGTGTTGGCTACATAGAATTCAACACCCTGTACGCCTTCCTGAACCATACGGTTGACAGCATTGCTGCCGGCACCGCCGATACCGATTACCTTAATTTTTGCAATCTGGTTATACTGTAATTCTGTCATCTTCATATACCTCTCAATGAACTACTTCTTTCCTTCAAGAAACAAACCTTTCAGCTTGCTTGTAATTGTATCTTCTTTTGCTGCGCTGTCTGCCTT
Organism: Bulleidia sp.; assembly: GCA_041859965.1. Taxonomy (GTDB): domain Bacteria; phylum Bacillota_I; class Bacilli_A; order Erysipelotrichales; family Erysipelotrichaceae; genus Bulleidia. The sequence goes on from JBFLGD010000019.1 coordinate 28,060, forward strand.
GTTCTCACGGTAGCTGACGGCCTTCACAAATGCGTCCATATCCAGACTGTCATCTATGAAACCGCTGATAGGAAGTTTGTCCTGATATGCATAGAACAGACCTAGACAAGCTGTCAGTCCTGCATTTCTGCCCCCAAGTGTTTCCGGAACATAACATTTCGTTTCTGTTCCAAGCCGTGCCTGAACAAGAGAAGAAAGACCCTGTGTCTCTCCGCCCTCGCCTGTAATAATAACAGTAGTTTCACCTGCTTGCAAGATTGGATCACATGTTTTTTGAATTGCATTAAGCCAGTATTCGACATTTTTTCTAGCACAGTCAACCAGCTGCTGCTCTGTGATCGTATTGGTCACACCATCCTTCGCCCAAATATGGACTGGATTGTCAGAGCATTTTTCCTGGTCAAGACGTGCACTGTACTTCAGAAGTTCAACTGCAGTCTCTGATGGAATACCATATTCATCAACAACTGCACCTGCAATTGTTCCGATACCTGCAGGGAGTACAGCAGCCGTTGCCACTCTGCCATTGTGCAGAAGACCAAGTACCGTAGATTCTCTTTCCATCTTCAGTATGACGACCTGCTTGCGTACAGACTGTTCAAACAGTGCTGCTTCCTTCCCTACTGCATATATGTCAGGGAAGATATCCATAACTGAAAGACCCGCATTCTCAATGCATGATACAAGATCATAAGAGAGCTTGCGATCCGCACAGAGAAGATCAATGTCGATAGAAAGCTGTGAGCATTTGTCGCCAATAGGCATTCTTCTTGCTGCAATGCCATTGACAATATACTTCACACAGCTCGCCTGTATCAGTGCATAATCTTTGCCAATACTGACGCCCTGTGCTCTGCGGATTGCTTCGCGTACATCATTGACAGTGATCGTACCGTCAATACCCTTCACGTCAACAGTAGAATTCACGGTATACTTCTTAAAACGATAAGAAGGCATCGCTAGAATAACTTTTTTGATGTCAGCACCAAGCTTATCCTTGGTATCCTTCATGCATTTCTGAATAGCAGTCGTAATAGCTTCCGGATTATCTATTCTATTATAAGTGAGTCCAAAGCACGGTACTCTGTCTACCCTGATAATGTTGAAGCGGGTATTGAAGAACTCTCCGACTACCAGACGCACTTCATGATCAGCGACTTCCAAAGCCGCAAATATCTGTTTATCGCTCATGAATCTCCTCTCCATATCTTTGATATTTTAGCACAAGTCAAAGATGTTTCACACCACTCAATGAAAACAGTATACAACGAATAACTTTCTCACACATGTAACTTTTTAGATACAGTACGCTGTGTTCACTGCATTCACTGTGCTTGCATCCTCGCTGCTGTATGCTGTCTGCAGTAAGCAGAAATATCTTCTGCAAACAATTGCAAAAAGCGTTGCAATTCATCATAAATTATGATATCGTTTTAAAGCGTTATGAGTGAAGGAGGTTATGGTATATGTCAAGAGTTTGTGCCGTATCCGGTAAGAAGGCGTTGAGCGGAAACAAGCGTTCCCATTCTCTGCGTGCTACTAGACGTAAGTGGAATGTCAATCTGCAGAAAGTACATATGATTGTTGACGGCAAGCCGCAGACTGTAATGGTCTCCGCGCGTGCCTTAAAGACACTCAAGTCGAAGAGCGCCAAGGCTGAAGCTGTTAAGGCTTAAGCATTCTGGTTCTTACTAGTTAAGGGTGATGCGTATGCATCACCCTTTTTCTTTACCCATTCTATTTTCTGTCACGGCACTGCATTGCAAGAACCGTGCCATCCTTAATAATAACTGTGCCTTCTTCACCAATAATTTCATTGGATACTGTATAAAGATCCTCTGCCGTCAATTTTCTCTTTACTAGAGGATACTTAAATCCTTTCAGCGTGATCTCCGCGCCATGCACTGTAAAGAAGGAAATAAAAGGATAGATGCCCTTCTGTACTCTGTATGTTCCCTCAGGATACGCCTCTATCAGATTGCTGTCATCATAAAGAACAATCTTTCCAGGATACTTCAGAGCCAGCCTCAGGTTTACCAAAGAATGATCCATTCTCCCGCCAGTAGCACCTGTCAGTACTATTCTGTCAAAGCCCCTTTCAGAGGCCGCCTGTATGGCTGCCTCTGAATCAGAATCATCCTTAATAGGATTCAGACGTATTACTTCATCAGAATACTTCTGAATCAGTGAGAATTCCTCATCATTGACAGAGTCGAAGTCGCCGATTGAGAGAATCATTCGAATTCCCTTCTGAGCAAAATACAGTGCCCCTCTGTCTGCACCGATATATGATGCATCCATTTCCGGCAGAGAGCTGCACAGTTTCAGTGCAATGACTGCGGTGCGCATAAGGATGCGACTGCCTTTCCAATGTCATTCTTGAATATATAAGAACCTGCTACCAGTACATCCGCACCCGCTTCTGCACACATTCTGCCTGTTTCCTGATTGATACCGCCATCCACTTCAATCAAAGCATGGCTTTTGGATGTCTGTATCATCTTCTTCAAAGTGCGGATTCTGTCACATGCTGCAGGCATGAACTTCTGTCCGCCAAATCCAGGTTCCACAGACATGATCAGAAACAGATCGAAGTCATTGATGTACTGCTGCAGTATCTCTATAGATGTACCAGGCTTGATAGAAATACCTGCCTTTACGCCCTTTGAACGGATATCTACAGCAAGTTTCTTTATCTTTTCAGGATCCTGCAGTGCTTCCTCATGGAAAGTAATGATCTGTGCGCCTGCCTTGATAAATAAACCCGAACAGAATACAGGATCATCCACCATGATATGAACATCCTTTATTAATGAGGATGATCTGCAGAATGCCTTCAGGATATCAGGTCCAAATGTCAGATTCGGCACAAAGTGCCCATCCATTACATCAAAGTGGAGCCATTCTGCCCCTGAACTGTTCAATTCACTAATCTGCTTCCTTGTATCACTGTAATCCAGTGAAAGTACACTTGGAGAAATAATCATAGATATCTTTCCTTCCTTTCATGAATGATCTGAAGTATGCCAAGATAGTTCTGATACCTATCTTCGGGGATCAGTCCATCTTCAACTGCCTGTTTAACTGCACACCCAGGTTCATTCTCATGTACACAGTCATTGAACCTGCATCTGCCTAAGTATGGTGCAAAATCAGGTACATATTCAGCCAGTTCATGGGCATCGATATGTGAGAAGTCGAGAGAACTGAATCCAGGTGTATCAGCCACCAATCCTCCTGCCACTTCATGAAGTTCATTGTGACGGGTCGTATGCTTGCCTCTTCCTAAAGCCTTGGATATTTCCTGCGTTGCCAGATGGAAAGAAGGGTCCAGCTGATTCAGCAGTGTGCTCTTGCCAGCACCGCTCTGCCCTGAAAGAACTGATGTCTTTCCTTTCAATATTCCTGCCAGAGATGGATCCAATGATCCCTTGGCTGTCCGTATTACCTCCATTGGTCCTTCTTCATATTCACGAATATGCTGCTCAGTTCTATCATCAACACCAAGATCACATTTGGTAACGATCAGAACGGGTTTCATATGTGCAGCCCCTACAAGGACAGCAAGACGATCAATCAGCACCGTTGAAAAATCCGGATCCTTAACGCTCATAACGATCAGAACCTGATCAATATTGGCTGATGCCGGACGTCTCAAAAAGTTCCTTCTTGGAAGTATCTTCTCAATTACACACGTCTTATCAATAAGCTTTGCCTCGACAAAATCTCCGGCTGCAGGTGTTGTCTGCATCCTGATCTTGCCGCTGAGTATTGCCTTGATACGATTATGATCATCATCCAGAAGCGTGTATTCCTTGGAAACGATCTTAATAATACGGGCGATCATCTTTTCACCTTATCAATAATAATAGAGTGTAACAAAGTTATCCTCTTTCTGTGTATAGGAAGTTTCTGTAGCCGGATCTGACTTGATAACAATACCTATCTGCAGTGCTTCAAGCTGTTCCTGTGTTAATGTTGACGTATCGATATTGGATGTACGTACAGAGATACCCATTGCTTCCAGTTCATTCTGCGCATCCTGTACAGACTTGCCAATAATATCAGCAGGTATTGTAACAGTTGGATATGCACTGTATACAAGCGTGATTTTGGCAGCACTGTTAGCATCAAAGAGATCTCCTGCCTCAAGCTGTTCCTGACGGATAATTGTGCCTGGTGTCTCCGTACTGTCCTCTTCCACGGCGGTCACTTTCAATAGAGAATACTGTGAAAGTTCATCTTCAGCATCATTTATATTCTCACCAGTATAATCCTTTACCGTAACGCCAATCCCGCTGGATACTTCCGCTTTGACAGATGTTCCCTGTTCCACTTCAGTACCTGCTTCCGGATCCGTAGAGATAATCTGCCCCTTTTCCGTATCCTTGGTAAGCGTGTAGGTGATATTATTCTGATCCAGTGTCAGCTTTAATTCCTCCAATTCAGAGGAGGCTTCATCAACTGTCTTTCCACTGAGATCAGGAATCTGCGATGTACGCGGACCAAAATGAATGACATCTGTCATCACAAGTCCCGCAAAGATTCCAGCAGCGCAGAGCACTGCAAGAATGCATATCAGTATCTTTGTTTTTTTCTTATTTCCGGAAGTTTTACGTTTGCTTCCAGTATCTTCAGAACCGCTGTCGTAATCAGAAAGCGGCTTTGCCTGTGAAGGCTGCGGTGCATATACCTTCTCCTGCACAGGTTCTTTCAGAACAAGCTTCTTCTCATTGAGCCTGTCCGGTCTCAGACATGTGCTGACATCTCTCAGCATCTCATCTGCACTGCGATATCTCTGATGCGGATCCTTAGCAGTCGATCTTGTAATAATATTTTCTACTGACTGCGGTACGGAAGGATTGATGTTTCTGACGGAAGGCATTGGATCACGCATATGCTTAATTGCGACCTGCACTGCCTGGTCTGCCTTAAATGGAACGTCCCCGGCAAGCATTTCATACAGAACAATGCCCAGTGCATAGATATCCGACTGCGGTGAAGCAGCATCTCCCTTTGCGAGTTCCGGTGCAAGATAATGCACAGAACCCATTACATTATTTGCCTGGGTAAGCTGCATAGATCCCTTTGCAGTAGCAATACCGAAATCCAGTATCTTTACGGAACCATCCGCATTGACAATGACATTCTGCGGTTTGATATCTCTGTGAATGATACCGCGGCTGTGTGCTTCTGCAACTGCTGAACAAAGCTGTTTCATAATATCCACAGCTTCCTCTACAACCAGCGGTGCACGCAGACGGATGACCTGCTTCAGACTCTTGCCTGGCAGGTACTCCATCACTATGTAATGATGCCCCTTGTATTCACCTACGTCATAGATTTCAACAATATTAGGATGAGCTAATGAAGCAGCTGCCTGTGCTTCTCTTTCAAAACGCAGTATCGATACTGCATCTGTGCTGAGATCTGCGCGAAGGATTTTAACTGCTACCTGACGGTTGAGAATTGTATCAACAGCCAGAAATACATCTGCCATTCCACCCTGACCTATGTGAGAGATTACTTCATAGCGATCAGCGATAAAGTTCTTTCTGTCCGCCATCAGCATGCCGTCCCTTCTAGGTCAATCAGAACGACCGTTACATTATCCAGTCCCCCGGCGTCCAGAGCAGCTTTGATCAAACGTCTCGCTCTGCGCCCAGGTTCCATATCACCTTCAAAAAGAATATCTGTGATAGCCTCCTGCGTAACATATCCATGCAGACCATCGCTGCATATCAGAAAGCCATCAGTCTTCTCTTTCAGAAGTTCGACATCCGCCTTGGCATCTTCCCAGACGCCCAGTGCATTTGTAAGAACATTTTTCTTAGGATAAGTCTTCGCTTCCTCTTCTGTCAGTTCACCATGCATAACCATATCATTGACCAGAGAATGATCTCTTGTCAGCTGATGAAAGTCTCTGCCCTGCCAGCAGTAGACCCGGCTGTCACCGATATTGACTACAACAGTGCCGAATCCCGCAATTAAAACACCGCAGAGCGTTGTGCCCATGCCCTTCAGCTGTTCATGCGCACGGCCATAGGAATAGATGGCATGATTGCATTGATAAACTGCATGATTGATCCATCTCTTTGCTTCTGCAAATGACTGAAACGCCTCTGTTTCGGAAAACAGCTTTGAAAAGAGTCCTACAGCCATACGGCTGGCTATATCCCCGCCGGAATTGCCGCCGATGCCATCTGCTACAATTGCAAATACTTCATCTGCTGCATTTGTCGCAATGACATAGCTGTCCTGATTGTCTTTTCTGACTTTTCCTCTGTCAGTGATCCCGTAGTATCTCATTTACTGTTCTGCTTTCTTTCGTGTTTTGCCCGCAGCTGTCCGCAGGCTGCATCTATATCGTCTCCATGCTTCTGACGGAGCGTAGCCTTTACACCATGCTTCATCAGGATGTCATAGAAATGCAGTGCTTCCTTTTCATTGACTCCCTTATATCCATTCTCATCGACTTCATTATATGGAATCAAATTAATATAGGCATTCATGCCTCTGACAAGAGATGCCAGCTGTACAGCATTTTCATCATGATCATTCACGTCTCGCAGCAGGATGTATTCAAAGGTAAGACGGCGGTGATTTCCCTCACTGTAGTCCCGAAGTGCCTGCATCAGTTCGTTTAAAGGATATGCCTTATCTACCGGCATCAGCTTTCTTCTCAGCTCATCATTCGGAGCATGCAGTGAAATAGCCAGATTGTACTGGTAATGTCCTGCTGCGAATGCTTCAATCTTAGGCACAATGCCGCATGTACTGATCGTAATGTGACGTGCTCCGATAGCCAGACCAAGATCGCTGTTAACAATACTGCAGAAATTCAGAACGTTGTCATAGTTATCAAAAGGTTCTCCTGTTCCCATAACAACAATATTGTCTACTCTTCTTCCTTCCGCATCCAGCTGTTTCTGTACATACATCACTTCGCCAACCATTTCCCCTGCGCTCAGATCTCTCTGTTTCTTCAGAAGACCGGAGGCACAGAAGGTGCATCCCATGTTGCAGCCTACCTGTGAAGTTACACAGAGACTGTCTCCAAAGTGAAAATGCATCAGTACCAGTTCTACCGAAGAACCATCTGAAAGCTGTGCCAGGAACTTGATTGTTCCATCCTGCGATACCTGTCTGGTCAGTTCCTTTAGCGGAGCAATTGTATATTCCTGTTTCAGCTGCTCAATAAAAGGAGCTGGCAGATCGCTCATCTCATCAAAAGAGACAGCTCTTTTTCTGTACAGCCATGTAAATAACTGTTTGGCACGGTAGCTTTTCTGTCCATGTGCCAGAACCATTTCATTCATCTGTTCATAATTAAGATCGTAAATTGCCTGCATACCGTGCTATTCTACCATATCGTCCTTATCTTTTGACATCACTGCAATATAAAATCCATCTCCTTCTTCTTCAAAAGGAAAGATCGTTCTTTCGCTCTGCAGATGAAAGGAAGAATGTTCCTTCAGGAATTTCTTTATCTGATTCTCATTTTCCTTGTGATCAAGAGTACATGTACTGTACACAAGGATACCGCCCGTTTTTAGATATGCAGATGCATTCTTCAGTATCGCTTCCTGTGTCTGCACCAGTGCATCCAGATCTTCCGACTTTAAATGCCATCTGATCTCTGGCTTATGCGAAAGATCCCCTAAGCCTGAACACGGAACATCGCAAAGGATGCGGTCAAATGACTGCCGAGGATATACATTCTCCGCAGTACCGTCCTGCACCGATACAGAAGTATTGGTCACTCCTGTTTTTTCCATCAGCTGTTCAATCAGTCCAGCTCTTTTCTCATACAGATCGCAGGCAGTGATATGTCCAGTGTTATGCATACAGCAGGCCATCATCTGTGTCTTCGTACCAGGAGACGCACATACATCCAGTACCTGCATGTCATTCTGCAGCCGCATGGCTCTGACAACTTCCACGGAGCTTCTGTTCTGTATCAGCACCATCCCCTTCAGGAATGCTTCTGTATTCTGTACAGGAATATCACTCGTAAATATCTCATCATCAATGAAATGGAAGAATTTGTATTTTTCCATTTCATGTCTGTTAGTCTTCAGCGTATTCACCCTTGCATAGACACACGGTACCTTCTGGTCACTGCGCGCTATCCTCTCTGCATTCTCGGCACCATAGTGTGCTTTCCATAGATTCAATATCCAGGCAGGATGCGATGTTTCCACCGAAAGGTCTGCCGGCGGTACAGCCCCATTAGCGATCACCTTGCGCAGTACTGCATTGACAAAAGGTCTCTGCCCAGGTTCCGCCAATGCAACCATTTCATTTACAGTGGCATAATCTGGTGTCCTCATGAACTGTATCTGGTATACAGCTGTATCCAGCAGCAGTGCTGTACGCGGTTTTACATGGCTCACATACGGATGCCACTGTGATTCCAGATATGTATAGTTTCTTAAAGTTCCATATACACATTCACTGACATAAGGCATTTCTTTTTCTGAAAGTGAACTTTCTCTCAGTATCAGAGAAGCATATCCCCCTTCGTGAATTACTCTGTACAGTGTATTGACAATATATTCTCTCTGTTTCATCCATTCATATCCATTGGATTGACATCAATCCGCAGTCCTTTCAAATCAGCTTTTTCAGCGGCTTCCATCTCCAGAACCGCATTTCTCATTTCATCTAGATTTCTTCCTTTCAGAAGAATTCTCTCTCTGCACATGTCCTTGATCTTCAGAAGCGATACAGGGCCGATTGTCTTAAAATTACCATACAGTGCATTCTTCACAGTCAGAGCAGCATTTTCAGCCTTTCTTCGATCCGTACCTGTAAAAGTCAAAGCAATTAGATAAGTGTATGGAGGATACTGTCCAGCATGTCTGAATTGCATTTCATGCCGAAAGAATTCTTCATAATCCTGATGGGCTGCACTCTCTACTGCATAGTGATTTGGATCAAATACCTGATATACAGCTTCCCCGCTTTCGCTGCCACGTCCGCTTCTTCCCCCTGCCTGCATCAGCAGATCGAAAGTCATCTCACAGCTGCGGTAGTCAGTTCTGGCCAGACCTTCATCTCCATTGATCACACCGACCAAAGTCACATTCGGATAATCAAGTCCCTTTGCGATCATCTGTGTGCCAAGCAGTATATCTGCTTTCCCTTTTCCGAAGGAATCCAGTATCTCAGCATGTGAATTTTTACGGGATGTTGTATCTGCATCCATACGAAGGATACATGCATCAGGAAAGGATTCATGTACTTCCTGCTCCAATCGTTCAGTTCCAAAGCCAAAGGAAGCAAATCCTTTGTCCGATCCACAGGAAGGACATACTTTAGGAAGCATCATTTCCGTACCGCACGTATGGCACTTCAGTTTATGAATATCCTTATGCCAGCTCATAGCCAAGTCACAGTGCGGACATGCAATCACTTCCCCGCAGCTGCGGCATCTCAGCAGACTGTGATAGCCCCTTCTGTTCAGAAGGAGAATCACCTGTTCATGTCTGCTGAGACGTTCCTGTATCTTCTGTTTCAGCACATCGGAAAGAATAAACGATTCTCCCCTGCTGATAGAATCGCGCATTGGCACAATTGTAACAGAAGGCATACTGCGATTGATCCTTTCCTTCATTTCAATCAGATGATAAACATTCTTCAAACCGCGTGCATAGCTTTCCAGTGAAGGTGTTGCCGAGCCTAGGATCACCTTGCAGTGATGATAGCGTCCGCGGTATATCGCAATATCACGTGTATGATAGCATGGCTGCGAATCCTGCTTATATGAAGCATCATGCTCTTCGTCCATCACAATCAGTCCAAGATTCTGAAATGGGAGGAATACAGCACTGCGCGTACCGACAACAATCGATGCCTGTCCTTCCTTGACCATTTTATACTGCTCATACTTTTCCTGATCATTCAATCCACTGTGATAGATGGCAAGACCTTTATGGAAGCGTGAAGATACTCTTTGAATCATCTGCGGTGTCAGACCTATCTCAGGTACCAGTATCAATACCTGTTTTCCCTTGCTCAGCTGTTCTGCAGCAAGCTGCAGATAGATCTCAGTCTTGCCTGATCCTGTGACACCCCTCAGCAGATAGACTTCATCATTGGAACTGCGTATTTCATCGATTGCCTTCTGCTGCAGATCTGTCAGCGGAAGCGGACTGGAATCCGGCGCATACTGTCTGTCCTCTGCCTTTCTCTCCTCCTCATAGGAAATTACAGCATTCTTCTGTATCAGAACAGAAGCCTGATTTGGATAAAGCTGTCGAAGTTCTGCATATTTCATTTTGCCTTTCTGCTTTACCAGCATGTATGCTTCAAGCTGTTTAGGAGTAAGACTGACTTCCTCATCAGATAGACGTACATATCTTTCCTGTACTATATGCTTTACCTTTCCGGCAGGTTTTACTTTGCCCGGCAGCATACAGGTAAAGCAGGAAATAGCAGTGGACAGTGTCTGTGTACGCATCCACAGAGCAAGATCATGCAGTTCATCTGTGATCAGAGATTCATGATCGATCACTTTTGTAACATACTTTAAGGAATAGCCTTCTTTCTTTTCCAGCTGTTCCTGATTCATTTCCACGGTATAGCACTTCTCAACAAACCCTATTCTTTCACGATTGCCAAAAGGGACAGAGACGCGAGCACCAGGCTGTGCCTCCTCATGGCTTAAATATGTAAATGTCCTATCCAGACTTCTGACAGGGTTCTCAATCCAGCATTCAATAATGATCATTGCTTCTATTTTACCCTACCTGCAATTTCTGTGCATGAGAATCGAATTTAACATATAATAGGAAAAATTGAAAAGAGAGCTTATGAACAGTAAACGCAGAAGAATCGTAGTAAAAGTAGGAACTTCAACTGTATGTCATGACAATGGATCGATCAATCTACGCAGAGTAGATCATCTATGCCGCTGCCTGGCTGATCTGGACCATACCGGCTATGACATTATTCTTGTCACCTCCGGTGCTATTGGTGCAGGCGTACGTAAACTAGGGCTCCCCGGAAGACCGGACGGAATGGCAGACAAACAGGCAGTATCTGCTGTGGGGCAGCTGGAACTGATGGCTGTCTATGATCATTTTTTTGAGGACTACGGTATAACCAGTGCCCAGGTACTGCTGACAAAATCAATACTGGACAATCAGCAGGAACGCAGCAATGCAATCGCTGCGTTTGACTCCCTCCTGAAGATGAATACAATTCCAGTCGTCAATGAAAATGATGCGATTGCAACAGAAGAAATTGTATATGGTGACAATGATACCCTCAGTGCAGTCATAGCTGAAGCAGTAAAGGCCAATCTGCTGATACTGCTTTCTGATATAGACGGTCTCTATGACAGCGATCCGAACATCAACCCGGACGCAAAGATCATTCACTATGTAGATAACATTGATAAGGTTGTGAACGCTGCCGGAGACAGTCATACAAAACAGGGAACCGGCGGAATGATTACAAAAATACATGCTGCAAAAATAGCAGTCAAAGCAGGTATACCGATGATTGTAGCCAATGGCAACAATCCTGAAACAATCTATGATCTGATGGATGGCAAAGTTACCGGTACATACTTTGCCCCGGAGGAAAAATGATGAATCTGAATGAAGCTTCCCAAAGAGCACATACTGCAGAAAGAACTCTGCGAAACCTTTCCCTGGACATACGCAATCAGGTACTGCTTGACTTTGCGGATAATCTTGAAAAATATACAGATGAAATCATTGCAGAAAACAAGAAGGATACAGACAGTGCATTGAGCAAAGGAATGGCACAAGCAAAGATCGACCGTCTGCTTCTGAATCAGGAACGTATTCAGAAGATTGCACAGGGTATACGTCAGACTGCATCTCTGCCCGATCCACTTCATCGAGTATTGGAGGAAAGAACCCTTTCCTCCGGAATCCACTTCAGAAAAATCAGTACACCGATGGGCGTAATCGGGATCATCTTTGAATCAAGACCGAATGTCAGTGCTGACTGTGCTGCTCTCTGCTTCAAGGCAGGTTCCGCCTGCCTTCTGAAAGGAGGAAAGGAATCCTATTATTCCTGTAGGGCCGTCATTAGTCAGATGCATGCTGCCCTTCGCAAATACAATATCAATAAAGATGCTGTGCTTCTAGCCGAGAATCCTTCGCATGAAGAAACCGATGCATTCATTGCAGATCCGCACAGTCTGGATCTTCTGATTCCAAGAGGCGGAAGAAAACTGATCGATGCAGTCGTTGCAGGTGCCCGTGTTCCAGTCATTCAAACTGGTGCAGGTGTATGCCATGTCTATGTTGAAAACAGTGCTGATACCAAGATGGCTGAAAATATTGTCATTAATGCAAAATGCCAGCGCCCTTCTGTATGCAATGCAATGGAGACACTGCTGGTCGAAGAAAAAATAGCGCCTTCCTTTCTGCCGCATATGGTCTCACTTCTGCAGGAACACGGTGTCACGATATACGCTGATGAAACAGCACGCAGTATCGTCTCTGGCATGAAACCAGCAGATGAAGATTCCTGGTACACGGAATACGATGATCTGATCATGAATCTGCATGTTGTCAAGAATACACTGGAAGCGATCAATCATATTGAGAAATACGGAACGCATCATTCCGAGAGTATAATCAGTGAAGACAGCAGTGAAGTCGAGAAGTTCATGAATGGCATTGACAGTGCCTGCCTGTATCACAATGCTTCTACGCGCTTTACAGACGGCTTTGAATTCGGTCTGGGGGCAGAGATCGGCATTTCAACACAGAAACTGCATGCCCGCGGTCCTATGGGACTGAATGAACTTACTACGAGTATCTGCTATATGGAAGGAAATGGAGAAATCAGAAAATGAAAACAGACAGAAAATATATTCTTGGCTTGATTGGATGCGGTCACATGGGAATGGCTATTGCAAGAGGAGCTGTTCTCAGCGGTGAACTGGAAAGATATCAGATATGTATCTACGATCCTTCTGAAGCAATTCGAAAGAATGCTGAGACCGAAGGATTTACCGTTATGAAGACATCAAAGGAAGCTGCAGGCGCATGTCACATCACCCTGCTTGCAGTAACACCGCAGCATATTGAAACTGTGCTGAAAGAATTAAAGGGAGCAGATATCGATGTTATCCTCTCCATTGTCACCGGTGTCTCCATTAAACATGTTCAGGATGCGCTGGACAATGTACCAGTCATCCGCTCAATGCCTAATACACCGCTGCAGATTGGTGAAGGTGCCACTGCGCTATGCATGTCCTCAAACTGCAATGCTGATGATTATGACTTTGTATTCCAGATGTTCTCACAGATGGGTGCGGTATGCACTGTCAAGGAAGAGCAGATGAACGACATCGTTGCAGTGCATGGAAGTACACCGGCCTATATTTATTATTTCGTTGAATGCATTCTCAAGGATGCAGTATCCAGAGGTATTGATGAAACAACCGCCAGAACCCTTCTCGTACAGACTGTCGTAGGTACTGGAAAGCTGCTGGTAAAGAACGCCGACAAACCTCTGTCAGCACTGATTGATGAAGTATGCACAGAAGGCGGCACGACCATCGAAGCTGTGGCAGAGATGAAAGCACAGCATATGGATAAGATCATTCATGACGCTGATGAAAAATGCATCAAGAGAGCTGAGCAGTTAGGAAAGTAAACGGCTGACAATCTGTCAGCCCCTTTTTTTATGAGAGTGTAAATTAAACTGTGTAAGTTAGTTAAATGCGTACGATTTAGCTAATGAACACAGTTTTATTATGTCTCAT